>DATGWQ010000227.1:0-57489 GCA_035299385.1 Bacteroidales bacterium
ACCCCGAGATCCACATCGTCAAACCTTGCCCTCATCGAGATCCCTGCATTATTCACAAGAATATGGATGGAACCGTATTTTTCAATTGTTCTTTCAACCAGGTTCCTGCAGTCCTCTTCCTTAGATACGTCGGTCCTTACATACATCGCATCATAACCAAGAGCTTTGATCTCCCGGGTGATTGCAGCAAGTTTTTCATCAGATCTTGCGGCGAGCACTACCTTGCTCCCATTCTTTGCAAACTCCCTGGCAACTGCTTCACCTATACCCGATGATGCTCCCGTGACAATCACTACCTTGTCTCTGAAAATGTTTTTCATAGGCTGATTAGTTTCTCTAAAATAATCATTTTTCTCAAGGGGACAAACAGGTTTTCACCAAACAAAAAAGAGGAAAATAAATTCCTCTTTTTTATGTGATCCAGCTGGGGCTCGAACCCAGGACCCCATCCTTAAAAGGGATGTGCTCTACCTGCTGAGCTACTGAATCCTCCTGCGTTTTGCGAGTGCAAATGTAGAAAATATTTTGATTGCTTCCAAAAAAATACCTGCCGCTGTTTGACAAACTTTTATAATATCACAGGTATCTGTCTGTTGATTGATTCTTCAAGTGAAATCAATGTTTCGGTACGAAGAATCCCGGTAATGTTCTGAATTCTATCCGTAAGAATAATTCTCAGATGTTCATTATCACGGGTGTACACTTTTATAAAAAGAGAATAGTTTCCAGTTGTGTAATGACATTCAATAATCTCAGGAATATCCTTCAGTTTCGTTACAACATCCCTGAAGTGACCCGGATGTTCGAGGAAAATGCCGATATAAGCACAGGTTTTAAAACCGATCATGACAGGATCCACCTTGAATTCGGAACCTTTGATCACCCCTATCCGGATCAGTCTCTGAACTCTCTGGTGGATGGCAGCACCGGAAACGCCACAGTCACGTGCAACTTCAAGATACGGAATCCTGGCATTTTTCGTGATGATATCAAGGATTTTCCTGTCAAGGTTATCAATTAATAAATTCTCAGTCATTCTATTTAAATAAATGAAACAAACTTTATTTGCGGCTTACAAAATTATAGAAAAATAAGAATATTCATTAATTCCTTAACAAAATGTTTATATCCGGGTAAAAATCTGTTTAGCAGAGTTTTAATGAAGCCTGTTGATATAACCTGTCATCTCCCTGATGTCCCCGAATCCTTTTTCCTGCATGAACTTTTGTATTCCTTCAAGAATCTTTACTGAAGCAGCAGGGTCTATGAATGAAGCTGTGCCGACCTGGATCGCCGTTGCTCCCGCAAGAATGAACTCTATGGCGTCTTCAGCCGTCATGATGCCACCAATCCCGATAACAGGAACCTTCACTGCATTTGCCACCTGCCATACCATCCTCAGAGCAACAGGCTTTACGGCAGGACCCGAAAGCCCGCCTGTAATCGTTGAGAGAGACGGCTTCATTTTCTTAATATCGACAGCCATGCCCAGCAAAGTGTTGATGAGCGAAATCGCATCCGCTCCCTCCTCCTCTGATATTCTTGCAAACTCGACAATGTTTGTTACATTCGGTGAAAGCTTGACTATAAGCTTCCTTGAATAAGCATCTCTTACCGCCCTGATAACCTCCCTGGCAGAATCAGGGTTTGTGCCGAACACCATGCCCCCCATCTTCACATTCGGACAAGAAATATTAAGTTCAATTGCAGGTATCTTATCCAGCCTGGAAATCCTTTTTGCCAGTTCAACATAATCCTCGAGATAATTCCCGTTTATGTTGACTATCACATTGGTCTTATATGATTTTACCTGCGGGTAAATGTGAGATTCGAAATAATCGATCCCCTTATTCTGCAATCCGACTGTGTTGAGCATGCCGGATGGCGTTTCGGCCATCCTGGGATAGCTGTTACCTTCTCTTGGTTCAAGCGTTGTACCTTTCAATATTATGCCTCCGAGGCTTGAAACATCTATGAAATCATCGAATTCCTTTCCGTAACCGAATGTTCCCGACGCCGTCAGGACCGGATTTTTGAATTTCAGATTGCCTATAGAAAAACTGAGGTTTACCATTTCAGATCTTTTATGTTGAAAATCGGACCATCAACACACGTGCACACATTTCCATGAATGGTGTCCACCACGCAGCAAAGACAGGCTCCTATTCCGCAGGCCATAAGGTTTTCGAGGGAAACCTCACATTCTGTGCCTGTCTTTTTTGCCCAATCGGCAACAGCCCGCATCATTGACTCGGGACCGCAACAGTAGACACGATTGTAATTGTTAGAAGACATAATCGAATGGTTCGTGACAACCCCCTTTTCACCTACAGATCCGTCATCAGTAGTCAGGAAGACCTTGCCTGTATTGAGATATTGCTCATATTCTATTATCCTGTCCTTATTCCTGAATCCCAGCAGCACATCAGGGACAATGTTGTTTTTCCTTAATGTTTTTGCCAGGAAGAGCAATGGTGCAATACCGCAACCTCCCCCGACAAGAAGCGCACTTTCACCATTTGCGGGCATGGTGAAGGAGTTGCCCAGGGGGTAAACAAGATTAACATAATCACCGTTTTTTAATCCGGCCAGCTTCTGTGTTCCCTGTCCAACTATTTGTATAAGCAACTTGAAGGTATTCGTCCCATAGTCAACGTCGTGAATTGAAATGGGCCTGCGTAAAAAAGTATCAGGACTTCCGTCCACCCGGACCTGGGCAAACTGGCCGGGATACATCTCAGGAAGCTTCTGCTCTCCTGAGAGCTCAATAATGAAAAAATCATTAGTAAGCTTCCTATTTGCAACAACCTTAAGATCTGATATGAGCTTTGGCATCCTGCAGTCGATTTTACTGCAAAGATAACTTTAATGAATGATCCGTAAAAACACTATTGGGTTTGAAAGCTGAATTCAGCTTCGAGGGCGATATTCTTTAAAACTTCCGTCAGCATAGAACCAGACAATCTTTTCCACACCAGTTACTCTATTATCTGTCCTGCCGGCCGGAATATCTGATCTTTCATTCTCTGATATAGCGGTTGAAGCATTCGTTAAGCTGTTTTCCGGGCTTTTCTCTGATGCTGTTTCAAGTTTTTCCTCAATCACAGGCTTCTGATCAAACAAAGTCTGATCAAAAAGTCCGGGCATACTGGTGTTATCCTTGTACATACTGCCTTTTCCGAACAGGAGCCAGTCAGTTGACAGATACTTGTATTTCTCCAGCATTTTCAATATAAAATCCAGGCTGGGGTTATTCCTTCCGGAAATAATATGGGAGATACCTGAAGGCTGCACGCCAATCTCCTCAGCAAATTGTGCAGAGGACTTATTCTCTGCCCGGAGAAATTCAATTATCCTGTCTTTCATTCTGTAAATGTTCTATTCACAAATGTATAGTATAAATTAATTACATGTGTAATTATTATGAATTAACATGTGTAATGCCGTTTATATATCTGTAAGTTTACTGTCATTTATACCATTTAATAAAGGGTAGATAGCCATGTAAATACCTGAAGTAAGAGGATGCTTTAGCTCTTTAACGTATTGATATATATATTGTTATATGTGATATCTAAATCTATCTCTATATTATAAAAGAAATCCTGTTCAGAAAGCATCAGTAAAAATGAGGATAATAGCTTCTAAAATGCTGGATTATTGCATAATATGAATAGGCACTGAGTAATTAATTCTTAATTTACATTTGTAATAGCACTAATGTAAATACATTGTCGTCATCTTTATAAACTTGTAAGTTTTATACCTGTTTACAAATGTAAATTGAACTAGTTAACGGTTTTTTTACCAGGAGCTGCAGGAAAGAGTTTTATCCACGGGGTTAAACAGAATTGAAAACATGAGTTGAGACCGTAGAGACTGGTCTCAGACCTGTCTCTACCCTAAATGAATCAGGCAAACTGAAATTGATTGAAATCCTGAGCATAAATGCCTGCTCCTGCCAGGGTAAAAAACAAATATTCGATTCTGGCCAGGTTAAAACATCGGCATTGTCAGATCAATAATCTGAAAACAAGTGATTTATAACAGGAAAAACTATTTAAAAAACTATTCAGCCCGGAACCGGACAGCAGCAGAATCGTCAAATTCTTTTTCAGAACGTGCAACCACAGATGTTGCGAGGCAGTTACCGATTACGTTCACGCTGGTCCTTGCCATATCCATAAGGACATCTATGCCCAGGATCATAAAAATTGGTTCAGTAGGCAAACCGAAGCTGACAGCTGTGCCAAGCAGTATGACGAGAGAAGCCCTGGATACCCCTGCCACTCCCTTGCTGGTGAGCATGAGGGTAAAGCAGATGATGAGCTGTTTGTCCAGGGGAAGAACAATTCCTGCCGCCTGGGCTACAAATATGGTAGCAAGCGAAAGGTACAGAGTCGTGCCGTCAAGGTTAAAGCTGTACCCTGTAGGAATAACGAAAGCCACTATCTTTCTCGGAATGCCGAATTTTTCCATGGACTCCATTGCAGAAGGGAGTGCTGACTCTGAGTTCGATGTTGCAAAGGCAATAGTCGCCGGTTCTGATACAGCCCGTATGAAAGGCCTGACAGGTATCCTGAAGATAAGGGCAACCGGAAAAAGAACAAAAAGCAGGAATACCAAGAGTGCGATGTAAAGTGTTGCCAGGAGCTTGAAAAGATTGTACAGCACATCCAGCCCCATGTGGCCTATTGTGTATGAGATGGCTGCGAAAACCGCAAAAGGTGCAAAGTACATTACCAGGTTCGTGAATTTGAACATTACCTCAGCCAGGCTTTCTGTAAACCTGATCATGGGGCTCCTGTACTTTTCCTTAACCATGGCCACGGCAATGCCAAAGATGATGCTGAAAACGACAATCTGCAGTATCTGACCTTCGAAAATCGCTTTGGCTATATTCTCGGGGAAAATATGCAGCAGGAAATCTTTTGTGGAATGTGCAGCAACTGTGGTTGCTGAGACAGCTTCAGAACTTGGCGGAAGCTGAACTCCTACACCTGCCTTGCTGATATTGATTGCTGCAAGACCGATAAACAGCGCGACAGAGGAAACAATTTCAAAATACAGGAGCGATTTCCAACCCATCCTCCCGATTTGCTTAATATCCGCATGACCTGCAATTCCAACCACAAGAGTGGAAAACAACAACGGAGCAATGATCGTCTTGATCATCCGCAAAAAAATATCACTTATTACCTGCAGATTTTTGGCGACTGACGGAATATCATAGCCGAACTCCGCTCCTGCAATCATCGAAACAAGGATCCATGTGGTGAGGGATTTCTTCCTTGTAGCAAAAAGAATAAAGAAGAAAATTGTTATTAGCCTGAAAAATAAGAGGATACCTGTATTTACCTTAATAATGTGATTAGCAGTGATAACGAGCAATGCAATTGTAATGGTAGCTGCCCCGAACAGTATCCGGGGAAGATATTTCCAGGCTTTATCCATAATCAGGTCAGTTCTTCAAATAGTATCAGGAGCAACCGGAGCAGTCAGATCCATGATTGCTTCCGCAACCGCTGCATCCCTGCACGCCCGTAAGCTCCTGGTCTGTTGCTTCGCGGACATCGACTATCTTACCGCTGAAATATAAATCCACACCAGCCATAGGATGGTTGAAATCCATTCTGACATATTCTTCTGCGATCTCGTTGATTACTCCATTCAGATGATGTCCTTCATTATCCATCATCGGGACTTCATTTCCGACCCTGCAAATCTCTTCATTCAGCTTTCCGTCCTCTGACATGAAAACCGATTTCGGTACATTTATGATCATTTCTTCGGCTCTGTCCCCATATGCATCGGCTGAGCTGAGCGGGAAACTGAAGTTATCGCCAGAGGTAAGAGAGAAAAGGTTCGATTCGAATAGTGGCAAAAGCCGTCCGGTTCCGTAAATAAATTTGAGCGGCTTTGTTTCCTCGACCGTTTCTATGATTCTTCCTTGCGGGCTGCTTTCCCTCAATTCATAAATCAGGGAAACCATTCTGTTATTTTCAACTTTCATTGTTCAAATTTAAATTGCGCAAATATAGGCAATTTAGATTAGCGGAAACCATTTTATCTGAAGATGCAGCGTGAATCATTTGTTTGCAAGAAGCAGGATGAAAGCTATGAGTACAAGTGCTGCAAGGACAGCAAGGGTGATCTTTGCCGCGCTGTACGGCCTTTCGCCCTGAACCTCTCCCGTGCGCCCGTTGATAAGGAACCTGTACACCTTGTTCTTGTACGAATATGCGCTTATCCAGACAGGCATGAGTATATGCTTAAAGGTTATATTGTTGTATATTGTCCTCAACGAATGAATCTTCTGATGGTCACCGCCGATGTCCCTGCAGACTGACTGCCTTATAGAGGAATCCATTTTTATCTTTGCATCCTCAAATCCATCCCTTAGATCAAGCTGGTAGCTTTCAGTTTTGAAGCCGCTCAAATACTGTTCATTGAATGGCACCAGGTTTTCTGTCCCCCACGGCTCAAGCTTCTCGACATATTCACGGGGAAGTGTTTTGCTTGCAACCGACAGCACATCGTCAAAGCTTTTGTCAACATGGCCGCTTACCGGTGTCCAGCTGGTACGTGTTACAGTACGTGTTTTATTAACGAGCCGCCCGTTTTCAGTTGTCGTATACCTTTCGGTAGTGTGGTAATCGGTGCCCCTCTCTCCCTGGTAATCAGAGCTTGTGTTTGAATCGTATGTCCAATATGGGATGTACATCCCGGAAAGCTTCTCCTGCTGTCTTGCGAATCTTTTGAGCTTATCCGGAGCAAACCAGAGCTTGCTTATCCAGCTCCGGAACTGATCGAAGGCGTTTTCCCTGCTTATCGAAAAAGGAAGAAGTGCCTTCGGTTTGATTTTATGAGTTGTGGTAGCCTCCTTCACCACCTGGGGCGAACCGCAGAAGGGACAATTGTCAGATACTACGTTTGGATTGAAAGTTGTTTCTGCTCCGCACCCGCTGCATTTCACTGTTGCGACTTCAGAAACAGGAGCATCCTTTTCAAATTCAGCAACAAACTTCTCAAAATCAAGTTCTTCAATTAGTTCACCTGAAGTTACAATTACGTTCTCTGTCCCGCAATATGGACATTTCAGATGATCAGTGCCCGGGGCAAATTCCAGCTTTCCGGCACAGTTTTTACATACCTCGGTAAGTATTTCCTGCTCGCTCATAGGTCAGTAGATTTCAGGTAACACAATCATTACTTACCGGGGATTGGAGGAGGTACGGCGCCGAAGACGTCAGAAAGGTCGGCCTGGGCAGATGCTGCAGCCCAATTGGGCATGCCTTGTTTCCATACCAGGGTATCCCTTGTCATCTTTCCCTGGGCAGCCATCTGCTTCAGGGTGTTGATATCGAAAGGTCCAGACTGCTGGCCGCCGATTGCAACAAAATAAGAAGCCTGGCCGGGAACAGGAGGGGGACCGGACTGCTGTCCTGAAGCAGCTGGTTGCCCCATCTGCCCCATCATTGCATTTGCCATTCCAAAGCCCATTCCCATGCCCATTCCTGCAGCGGCACCTCCCCCTGCAGGATTATTTGCTGCAGCTTCCATCGATTGAGCCACCTGGAACTGGGTGAATTTGCTCATGTCTCCTATGATGCCCATGCTTGTCCTCTTATCGAGTGCAGCTTCAACATTTTCAGGCAAAGTGATGCTTGCCACAAGGAACTTAAGGAGCTCAATTCCGTATTCAAGGAATTCCGGTTTCATCTTGGTCTCACAGTATTTCGAGAGCTCATCGAAATTTGAAGCCATGTCGAGAACAGGTATTTTGCTTTCTCCTATGGCATCAGTGAACCTGGTGACAGAAACGTTCCTGAGCTGGTTGGTTATGCTTTCAGTTGTAAAAGTACCATCTGTTCCTGCAATGGTTTTGATAAACAATGCCGCATCTGATATGCGCATGGTGTAATTGCCATTTGCCCGTATGCGGATAGGACCGAATTCAGGATCCCTGAGCATAACTGGGTTCGGAGTCCCCCACAAAAGGTCTGTGAATTGCTTTGTATTGACAAAGTAAACCTCTGCCAGGAAAGGGCTGTTGAAGCCATATTTCCATCCCTTTATAGTTGTGAGGATGGGAAGGTTCTGCGTTGTAAGAGTGTAAAGACCGGGATTGAAAACATCTGCAATCTGTCCTTCGCTGATGAAAACAGCTGCCTGTGATTCCCTCACTGTCAGCTTTGCACCATTCTTTATTTCATTCTGGTACCGCTCGAAACGGTGCACCATTGTATTCTGAGTTGGGTCGAGCCATTCGATAATATCGATAAACTCGCCACGAAGCTTATTCATTATTCCCATGGGATGCGTATAAGGATTATGTTTGAAAACTAAAGTAGTAAAAAGTTTTCAATTCAAAATATAATCCTCTGAAGCACTATTTTTAAGAATGATGTCAAAATACAAAGCTAATCCGGATTTCGGGAGTACTGTATAATTGATATGTATCATTTGTAAATGCATAAAGAACAAGTATGTTCATCGCTGCACGCTTTCCAAGCCACTGGCTTAATCCTCCTCCTGCAAGGACGGAGTTGAGATAAAAGCGTTTATTATCGAATGGTGTCAATTTGAAAAATCCTGATTCGAGACTCAGCAGCTGGTCCTCTCCATGCAGTATGATATCGGTGTTTGCGCCTATGGGAATGACTGAATTGATGTTTCTCAGCAGAGTCAGTTCAACGTATGCTTTTCCGCCGTAGATGTGCGTTTTTTCATTGAAATATTTGTAAAAACGGTAGTCAGGCCCGATTGCAATTGCAACTCTTGGGAGAACCCAGTAACCGACGACAGGGGCAATCTCTATATCTGCAACTGTGCCAAACTGAAGCCCGAAATTTCCGCCATAAAAAATCCTTTCATGTACCGGAGGTGCAGACTGTCTCTCAGGTTCCTGTGCGCAGATCATGTCCGTTTGCGCGGTTGCCACCAGGGCAAGAATGAGAATCCTGAGTGCTGAAGCAATTTTTACCTGACACATATTAAATTAATGTAAGAGATTCTACCTTTCAATTTTCTCAAATGAAGCGACAATTCCCTTGATCAGCGAT
Organism: Bacteroidales bacterium; assembly: GCA_035299385.1. Classification (GTDB taxonomy): domain Bacteria; phylum Bacteroidota; class Bacteroidia; order Bacteroidales; family VadinHA17; genus LD21. The sequence goes on from DATGWQ010000227.1 coordinate 9,066, forward strand.
GAGCTGAACCCGTTATGCTCCATCTCATTGAGGCCTACTATTGTACATCCCTTTGGCGTTGTGACTTTGTCAATTTCATACTCCGGATGCTGATGCCTCTGAATGAGAAGCTCTGCTGCACCCTTAACTGTCTGGTTGACTATCGAGCTTGCTGTCGCAGCATCGAAACCTATCTGGATCCCGCCCTGTATCATGGCCCTGATAAATCTAAGAACAAAGGCAACCCCGCATGAGCCCAGTATTGTCGCGGACTCCATCAGGTTCTCATCTATTATCATCGTGGTTCCTATCGAATCGAACAATTCTTTCACATAATCAACATGTTCCTTTTCTGCACCTGAAGAGCTTATACAGGTCACAGAGCTGCCGATACTTGCTGATATATTGGGCATAGCCCTGAAAACAGGGATTCCTTTTTTTATCTCTTTCCTGATCTCTGAAATTGTGATCCCGGTTGTAATCGATACGAGAATGTGCCTTTCCGGATCGAGGTGCTCTTTTATTTCATTCAGGACATCAAAAAAGTTGTAGGACTTGACTGCAATGACAATAAGATCGGATTCCCCAACTGCACGCCGATTATCATCTGTGACATTCACCCCGGGGCTGACATGTTTTGCCGAAGCTGAGATATTGCGCCTTGTTGCGCAGATCTCCCAAGGCTCAACTTTCTTCTCCTTAAGAATGCCTTCCATTATGGACATCCCGATATTGCCACAGCCAAGAATTGCAATTTTTCTCATTGGTTAATGTTTATTTCAAAAAGGTAAACAGATATGTAACTAAAAAGTGCGCAAAATTAAATATCTTAGTGTTACAAACAATGCGGTCTCTTCAGAATGAATATCATAATTAATGGCGGAACCAAAGGAATCGGGCGGGAAACGGTGATCAAACTCGCTCAAATTCCCGGCTCCAGGTTGCTGGTCACAGGAAGGGATTCCGCTCAGCTGGGCAGTCTTGCGGAAATGCATCCGAATGTCAGCCCCCTGGTTTTTGACCTTTCGGAATTCGATATGTACTCCGGAAATCTTGTCAATATGATTTCTTCGGAGTTCAGGACCATTGATATAATGATCAATATGGCAGGTCTGCTGATATCAAAATCCTTTATGGAAATTACGGAAAAAGAGTCCCGTTCAATACTGGAGACGAACTTTTTCGGGCCTGCTTCAGTAATCAGGCTTGTAAAGCCATTTTTGATACGGGGAGCTCATATCGTGAATATCTCCAGCATGGGAGGATTCCAGGGAAGCGCAAAATACAATGGATTGGCATATTACAGTGCTGCCAAGGCAGCTATAGCCTGCCTGACTGAATGCCTTGCTGTGGAATTCAGCGACGATGGAATAAGCGTGAATTGTCTTGCACTGGGCTCTGTACAGACGGAAATGCTGGCTGCAGCTTTCCCCGGATATAAAGCGCCTGTCACTGCAGCGGAGATGGGTGAATTCATCGCGGATTTCGCGCTGAGAGGACATAAGGTTTTCAATGGGAAGATATTGCCGGTCGCGGTAACAAATCCGTGAGACTAAGTTACACAGAGGGCACAGAGAACCACAGATAAAATCTATGAGTAATTTTTGACCTTTATCTTTCCGTCGAGCGCAAGAAGCCCGTTGAATGCCAGGGCTTTCAGCTCATCCTCCCCGGGGTATACGACTACTTTTGATATAAAGGATACCATGTCTGTAATGATTTTTACATTCTCCTCGTCGTAAGCCAGCCCTCCGGTGAGTATTATCGCATCGACCTTTCCGTGCAGGACTGCAGCTGCAGACCCGATTTCCCTGGCAACCTGGTAAGAAATGGCATGTCGTACAAGATTTGCTCTGGAATTGCCCTCTTCAGCCATTTTGCCGGCTTCAACAAAGCTGTTGGTACCGAGATATGCAACCATTCCCCCTTTGCCTGTGATCATTGATCTAATTTCGGAATGACTGTATTTTCCGCTGAAGCACAGATCTGCAAGTTGTCCGGAAGGAAGTCCTCCAGAACGTTCCGGTGAAAAGGGACCATCTCCGTTCAGAGCATTGTTCACATCGACGACCCTGCCTTTTTGGTGGGCTCCTACACTTATGCCTCCACCCATATGAGCAATTACCAGATTCAGATCCTCATATTTCCTGTTGATGCCGGAAGCGAATACTCTGGCGACTGCTTTCTGGTTCAACGCATGAAAAATAGATTTTCTCTCGATTTCAGGGAGGCCTGAAAGCCTGGCCACATCCTGCATTTCATCAACTACAACCGGATCCACTATATAGGCCGCCGAACCCGGAAGAAATGTTGCCAGGTCATGTGCTATGAGCGCTCCGAGGTTACTTGCATGCTGGCCGTATTTTGCCCTGACCAGGTCATCGATCATCTTTTTATTTACAAGATATACACCTGATTCAATAGGTTTCAGCAATCCTCCCCTTCCGACAACTGCCTTAATCCTGTTGAATTCGACTCTCCTGTCAGTGAGCTCCTGCATTATGAGGTCTTTTCTGAAAAGAAACTGGTCTGTAATCTTATCAAATCCCCTGAGATCGTCTGTTGAATGTCTCAGGGTATTTTCAAAAACGAGATTGTCTTCTTCGAAAAGGGAAAATTTGGTTGAGGTGGAACCGGGGTTAATTGCAAGGATCAGTCTTTGTGCCATAATCTTGATGTATTATGCCATAAGGCATGAAAGTGCAATACAATAATATTTCGATAGTTCGCTTTCGCTTCTCGACATAACGACAACAGGCTTTTCTGTCCCCCTGATCAATCCTGCAAGTTCCCCGCCGGCAAAAAGCATCAGTCCCTTATAAAACGGATTGCTGGATTCGAGAGACGGGAAGAGCAGAATGTCGGCTTCTCCATTCACAGGCGAGGTGACGCCTTTAATGCTGAGGCTCTTCCTGTCGCAGGCGAGAAATATATCAAGCGGACCATCCATTATACAATTCTTAATCTGTGCATGTTTTGCCATTTTACACATCACAGAATAATCAATTGAACTCTCGAATTGTTTACTCATTTTTTCCGAAGCACCTATAAGGGCCACTTTCGGGGTGTCGATTCCGAATCTCCTGGCCATTTCAATTGCATAACCTGCCATTGCAACCTTCTGTTCAAGATTAGGAAATGGAATAACAGCAGGATCGGTGATGAAAAGAAGCTTATGGTACGTTGGAAGCTGTATTGCACAGACATAGCTCAGGACGGCATCGGGAAGCATGAGGCCTTTTTCTTTATTCATTACAGCTTTCAGGAACTTGTCTGTGCCGACAAGGCCCTTCATGACAATATCCGCTTCACCTGTCTTTGCCATCATCACTGCCTTTTCGGCAGCAAGCACCTCATTTTCCGATTCAATGACAGTAAACGGACTGTAGTCGATTCCTTCAGCCTGGCATGTTTTTATGATCTTTGATCCTTTTCCTATCAGGAAAGCCTCTGCAAAGCCTTTTGTGACTGCTTTGCTGATGGCTGAAAGAGTATGACTGTCGGCAGCCCATGCAACCGCAATACGGTGCTTCCTGCCATCGCGGAGCACCTTTTCCTCCAATTCCTGAAGAGTGTTTATCATATTAACGGCTGGCGGCAGCGGCCAGGAGTATGCTGTCGAACTTTGCCTGTTCGGAATCAGACCTTGAAGTAAGAACAATGGGAACGGCAGCGCCCAGGATTATGGAAGCTACATTCGCCTTTGCAAAAAACACAAGTGACTTGTAAAGCACGTTACCTACTTCAATATCGGGCATAAGCAGAAGGTCCGTATCGCCTGCGACCTCGCTCCTGATCCCTTTATGCTTTGCACTTTCAAGGCTTACGGCATTGTCGAAAGCAAGCGGACCGTCAATAATGCAGTTCCTTATCTGGTCTCGCTGGTTCATTTTCGAAAGCAGCGCTGCATCAAGAGTGGCTTCCATGTTCGGATTAACCATTTCAACAGCGCCCAGAACAGCCACTTTCGGCATGATATATCCAAGCTTGTTAAGGCAAATTACTGAATTGTTGACTATCGAGATCTTTTCCTGTAGCCTGGGAGCGATATTCATTGCGACATCGGTCACAGAAATGACCTTATGATAAGTTTCAACCTCGAAAAGTGCAATGTGCGACAACAGATTGCCTGTGCGTAACCCCCACTCCTTATTCAGGACCCCCTTCAGGAGCATGGAAGTGCCGATCTTTCCTTTCATGAGGATATCAGCTTCCCTTGAGCTTGTCATTCTAACGGCCAGCTCAGTAGCCTTCTCAAGGTCAGGCTCATGTATTATCGTAAGACCTTCTATATCATAGTTGTTGTTTTCACAAATACTTTCTATTTCGGGTTTGTCGCCGATAAGTATAGGCTCAACAATCTTTGCCTGCCATGCTTTCAGCACGGCTCCTAATGAATGCTGATCCTGGGCAGCTGCCACGGCCAGCTTTTTTTTCTGTCCCGGGGGTATGAGGCGATTAAGATCACTTAGCTGTTTCAGCACCATATGTTTCGGATTTATATTGGTTATTTTTGGCTGCGTCCTTCCACTATAGCTCTTGTATCAGAAGCAATTACAAATTCCTCGTTTGTGGGAACTATCATGACGGTTACCCTCGATGACTCTTTGCTTATCACAAGCTCTTTACCCCTTGCACCTTCATTCTTTTTCCTGTCGAATTCCAATCCCATAAATTCAAAATCGCGGCAAATGTTCTCCCTCGTTTCCCAGGCATTCTCCCCTATACCACCTGTGAAGATCAGAAGATCAACTCCTCCCATGGCAGCGGCATATGAGCCTATGTATTTCCTAACCCGGTAGTCGTACATTTTGAGTGCAAGAACAGCACGTTCATCACCCTCAGCAGCTGCCGATTCCACTTCCCTCATATCGGATGAGATACCGGAAATTCCAAGCACGCCGCTGTGCTTGTTAAGGAGAGTGTTCAGCGATGCATAATCGATTTCTTCTTTTTCCATTATAAGCGTGAGGGCTCCTGCATCTACATCACCTGACCTGGTACCCATTATCAGACCTTCAACCGGAGTAAGTCCCATCGATGTATCAAAAGATTTAGCGTCTTTAATGGCTGTTATTGAAGCTCCGTTTCCAAGGTGGCAGGTAATTATCTTTTTTGAAGCGTAATCAACACCGAGTATCTCGCATGCTCTTTTTGAGACATAGCTGTGACTGGTACCATGAAAGCCGTATCTCCTGATCCCGTATTTTTTGTATAATGAATAAGGAAGGGCATACATGAAAGAATAATCCGGCATCGTCTGGTGAAATGATGTGTCGAATACTCCAACCTGTGGCACATGCGGAAGAAGGTTCTTCATGGCATAGATGCCTTTCAGGTTGGCAGGATTGTGGAGTGGTGCAAGGCTTGAACAGTCTTCAACAGCTTTTATCGTAATGTCATCGAGATAACAGCTTTCCTGGAATCTTTCGCCGCCGTGCACAAGCCTGTGACCAACTGCATTAATTTCATTCAGGCTCTTGATGACTCCCCTGCGTTTGCTGATCATCAATCCCAGGAGATATTCAATTCCTGTCTGATGATCGAGAATTTCACCCTCGAGCTTAACCTTATCGCCATCATAACGTTCGTTTTTCAGGAAAGAGCCTTTTAATCCGATTTTCTCAACAATCCCTTTGGCCAGAACAGTTCCGTCAGCCATATCGAAAAGCTGGTACTTTATCGAAGAGCTGCCGCAATTAAGAACTAATATCTTCATAATTTGTAACTTGTTGATTTAGTGCCAACTAATATGTCAACTTGCAATTTCATTTGACTTTGTTTGTCCTTGGCTGGTTAGTTAATTTTTAATAAAATCATTCCTATGCAATTCCATATATAGTTGTCTCCGTTTTCAGTCATTTTTCTGAGTGTCAACCTTGTTAAGTCGTTGATATCTAATATTTTCATTATGAAACCTTGAATAAAGTATTAATAATAATCAACCCTGAAGGAAAGAGTTCTTCGACATTTTCATTCCATCCCTGTTGTATTCATAGAAACCTCTTCCCGTTCGTCTTCCCCAATGGTTCGCCCTTACAAGCTTTTTAAGCAGTGGTGAGGATTTATATTTGATGTCGCCGAATTCGTCATAAAGGTTTTCACACCAGCGCAGTATTTTGTCGAGACCGATCTTGTCTGCCATTTCAAAAGGGCCATACGGCAAACCGTAGCCTACCCTCATTGTCAGATCTATATCCTCCATGGATCCCACACCTTCCATCAGAATTTCACAGGCTTCATTGATAAGCGGCACGAAAAGACGGGTGCTTATGATACCCGGTGATTCCTTTACTGCAACTACTTTCTTGCCGATCAGCTGCGCAAATTTCACGGTGTTGTCCCAGGTCTCCTGCGAAGTGTATAGTCCCTTCACGACCTCGACAACCCTTGCATCAGCTTCGGGAGTAAGAAAATGGAAGCTGACACAGCGGTCCTTGTAATCCAATTCTGCTGAAAGCTCTGTAATTACATGCGTGGATGAGTTGGTGGCAATGATGGTGTTCCGGCTTACATTGCGTTCTATGTTTTTGAGGATCTCGCTCCTGATCTCGTGCGTCTGCTCCCTTTTCAGGGATTTGACGGCTTCTATAACGATATCGCAGCCTTTAAAATCCTTATAATCAGTGGTCCCCTTTATTCTTGAAAGAATGCCGAGTTTTTCGGAGTTTGTCATACCCCATCTCTCTATCATCCCGTCGAGTTCACGGGCAAGCTCGGCATATGCTTGTTCAATTTTCTCCCTGGTAAGGTCAAGAAAAATCACATCAAGGCCTTTCGAGCTTATCATCCTTGCGATGTTCTGCCCTACCGATCCTGCGCCAACGATTCCGACTTTTGAGAACTGAGTTTTAGGCCGGGTGTCCTTTGACAAACCGTAATCCTCAAGTTTTTCAGCCTGTTCTGCCATTTTTGCTAATTATAAATCTAGTATTCTATTATTGTCTTTTGGTCTTACATTCTCAATGCACAACGCTCAACGCTCATATTCTTTTAACCCACCCCTGCCCCCTCCAGGGAGGGGAATCCGCGCACTTGCCTCCCAAGCCTCATGCCTTCTTTGAGCCTGCAGCCTGGTTTGAGGTGATAGCGATCATGCTGACGATATCGCTTACCGAGCAGCCGCGCGAAAGATCATTTATCGGTGCTGCCATACCCTGCAGAACCGGACCGATCGCTTCCGCATGAGCAAGTCTCTGGACAAGCTTGTAGGCAATATTCCCGGCATTCAGATCAGGGAATATCAGGACATTTGCTGTTCCGGCAATGGAGCTTCCGGGAGCCTTGCTTTTGCCAACTGCTTCGACGAGGGCGGCATCGGCCTGCAGCTCGCCGTCAATCTGAAGACCGGGAGCCAGTTCCCTGGCAATTTTAGTTGCGTTTACGACTTTGTCGACCATAGCATGTTTGGCGCTGCCCTTGGTTGAGAAGCTGAGCATCGCAATTCTCGGTTCATAACCGCATATTGCCCGCGCTGTGTGTGCAGATGCAACAGCAATTTCAGCAAGCTGCTTCTCATCAGGGTCAGGATGAACAGCGCTGTCGGCAAAAATTATTACGCCGTTCTCCCCAAAATTCTTGTCCTTGAGTATCATGATGAACGCACCTGATACAACAGAAATCCCTGGGGCAGTTTTTACATAATGAAATGCGGGACGAAGAACATCGCCTGTTGAATGATCAGCACCCGAAACCTCGCCATCAGCATCACCTGCCTTGATCATAAGAACACCGAGGTAGAGAGGATCCTCGATGAGCTTCGAAGCTTCTTCCCTGGTTAACCCTTTGCTTTTTCGCAGCTCCACCATCATATCGATGTATTGCTGCTTTTTTTCATGCTTCAAAGGATTCACGATAGTTGCTTTGGAAATATTCTTAAGACCTAATTTTGCAGAATGTGAAGCGATCTGCTCCGGGTCACCAATAAGAATAATGCGTGCAAGACCTTCGCTTATCGCTTCATCGGCAGCCCTGATATTTCTTTCCTCATAACCTTCCGGCAGAACTATACGCATGTTGTGTTTTCGCGCATTTGCCTTGATGCTGTCTAACAATTCCATTGTGTATCAGTTGATTAAAAATTTCGAATTTCAGGCATAAATGTACGAAAAAAAAGTTGGCATAAACAATTCGGAAAAACATGATTAAAATCAGCAAGCAGCCGTTCAACAACTATCCCGGTTTATTTAAAGTTAGCATAAAATTGATATTTTAGCGGCTTCATCAGGACAAAAAATGAAAGATAGGATAAACAGCCTGGACGAGCTTTCTGAAATTCTCGATGGCGAAATCGGTTATGATACAAAAACAAAGGCAATGTATGCCACCGATGCCTCTGTTTACAGGGAAGAGCCTGTGGCAGTTGCATGGCCCGGAAACGAAAATGACATAATCAGTATAATCGGTTTTGCAAGGTCAAATAACCTGAGCATAACAGTCAGGGCTGCTGGTACGTCACTTGCAGGCCAGGTAGTAAGCGGCGGTATTATTGTAGATGTTTCAAGGCACATGAACCGGATAATCGAAATTGACCCGGAAAACATGTGGGCAAAGGTAGAACCCGGAGTCGTTCTCGATGAACTCAACATGAAACTCAGGGATTACGGCCTGTTCTTTGGTCCTGAGACATCAACATCGAACAGGTGCAACCTGGGAGGAATGGTCGGGAACAATGCATGTGGCTCCCATTCACTCGTTTACGGCTCGACACGCGATCATACCATCGAACTCAGGACCATCCTGAGTGACGGCAGCGTTGCTGTATTCGGACCTTTGGGTAAAGATGAATACAGCAACAAATGCAGAATGCAGAATCTCGAAGGAAAGATATACAGGACTGTCAGGGAGATCCTCGACAATCCCTTGAATAAAGAAAGCATTAAAAATGAATACCCAGACCCGAAAGTTGAGAGAAGAAATACCGGATATGCCCTTGATCTGCTCCTCGATTCAGAAATATTCTCAGTTAAGACGGACAAAAAATTCAATTTCTGCAAACTTATCTCCGGATCCGAAGGTACTCTCGGTATCGCAACTGAAATCAAGCTGAACCTTGTCCCCCTTCCTCCTGCAAACAAAGCCCTGGTATGTGTTCATCTCAGGAAGAGGAATGATGCTTTCAGGGCAAACCTTGTCGCCCTCAGACATGGCCCTGTGGCAGTTGAGATGATGGATGACAGGATACTTGCGCTTACCGAGGAGAATATCAGCCAGCGAAAGAACAGATTTTTTCTCGAGGGAAAACCCGGTTCGATCCTGATCGTGGAACTGGCGAGAAACACCATGGAGGAGATAGACCGTGCAGCCGGGGAACTTATTGCCGACATGAAGGCATCAGGGTTCGGATATGCCTTCCCGGTAATAAAAGGCAGCGACATAACGAAGGTATGGAACCTTAGAAAAGCAGGACTTGGAGTACTTTCAAACATGAGAGGTGACGGAAAGCCTGTAACCCTGATGGAAGATACATCGGTCAGTGTAGAGGTTCTGCCTGATTACATGGAGGATATCGAAAAAATGCTTTCAAAGCATGGCAAAGAAGCTGTATATCATGCACATATCGGCACAGGAGAGCTTCACATAAGGCCTGTTCTGAATCTTAAGGACAAAGGCGACGCCGATCTGTTCCGTGTGATGGGCCAGGAAACTGCGGAGATCGTAAAAAAGTACAGGGGCTCCCTGAGCGGCGAACATGGTGACGGAAGGCTGAGGGGCGAGTTCATCCCCTTTATGCTGGGAAAACATAATTATGAGCTCCTGAAACAGGTGAAGGAGTGCTGGGATCCCGATTATATATTGAACCCCGGAAAGATCATCAATACACCTCCGATGAATACCTTTCTCAGGCATGAGCCGGGCGTTCCCACGGCTGATATTGAGACCATTTATGATTTTTCGTCAAGTGATGGCATCATCAGGGCTGCCGAAAGATGCAACGGGTCAGGTGATTGCAGGAAATCAGTTAAGATCGGCGGCATAATGTGCCCAACCTTTATGGCAACCGGAGACGAGGACAAGACAACCCGTGCCCGGGCAAATGTGTTAAGGGAATTCCTGAAGAAGGAAGAACACTGGGATCATCCGGAGATATATGAGATACTCGATCTCTGCATCGGATGCAAAGGTTGCAAATCTGAATGCCCGTCGAATGTCGATATGGCCAAGCTCAAATCGGAGTTCCTTCAGCACTGGTACGACAAGCACGGGATTTCTTTACGAACCAGGATCATAGCTTATATTACTGTCTTTAACCACATAGGTTCATTCGTCACACCGGTTTACAACTTCTTCCTTAAGAATTCATTTACTTCAGGACTGGTCAAAAAGGCAATCGGTTTCGCTCCCAAGAGATCCATACCTTTATTATACAGGACGACACTGAGGAAATGGATCAGCAAAAACCTGGATACACTCAATCCAAAAGATCCGGTCGGTACCGTTTGCCTCTTTGTCGATGAATTCACGAATTACAATGACACTGAAGCAGGCATTGCAGCTGTCAGACTGCTAACCGGGCTTCAATACAAAGTTGTGACAGCAGATCATCATGAAAGCGCCAGAACATTCATATCAAAAGGAATGGTGAGGACTGCACGGAAGAAAATCAGGAAGAACATAAGCGCACTTTCAGGAATCATCGGAGAAGACCTCCCGCTGATAGGGATTGAACCATCTGCAATACTGGGCTTCAGGGATGAATATCCCGAGCTTGCCGGCAGGGAGCTGCAGCTTGCGGCAGGAAAGATAGCTGCCAATGCTTTTATGTTAGATGAATTCATACTGAAGGAGTTCAGGGCGGGAAGGATCAAAAGTGAATCATTCACCATGGAGAAGCTCAGCATCCTGGTTCATGCACATTGCCAGCAGAAAGCAATTGCGAGCTCTGCAAGCACTGTAGGGATGCTTTCCATACCGGGGAATTATTCCGTAAAGGAAATACCTTCAGGATGCTGCGGAATGGCGGGATCGTTCGGTTACGAGAAAGAGCATTTCGATCTGTCCAATAAAATCGGCGAAATGATACTCTTCCCGGAAGTAAGGAAAGCTTCTGCCGAAACTATCATTGCAGCACCGGGGACAAGCTGCAGGCACCACATTAAGGATGGAACAGGACGTACAGCAGTGCATCCGGCTGTGGTGATGTGGGAGGCTTTGAAGAGCGTAGAGCGTAAAGCGTAAAGCAGGGAGAATAAGGTGTGAGGCGTCAGGCCTCAGACCAGGAGACCAGGAGACCAGTAGACTAGTAGACCGAAAAATCATCAGCGTCCTTCAGTGTATTGAATTTAGACCTGAAGTTCTTAAGCTCTTCAATGGATATTTCGGCGGAAACAACACAATCACTGCAACTTTCAGCTGATCTTATTTTTTCTCCCCGGGGATTTATTACCTGTGACATGCCGGAGTGAGCTACTCCATTACCGTCGGTGCCGACCCGGTTGGATCCTGCAACATAACACTGGTTCTCGATGGCACGTGCTTTCAGAAGGGTGTTCCAGACTTCAATCCTGGCTGATGGCCAGCTCGAAACATATATTGCAAGATCGTATTCATCGCGGTTCCTGCTCCAGACCGGAAACCTCAGGTCATAGCATACAAACGCGGCTATCCTGAATTCCCTGAAGCTGAAAACCAGTCTCGAGTTTCCCTTTGTATAAGTTTTATCCTCATCGCCTATGCTGAACAGGTGGCGCTTATCATAATAAAGGTCAGGTCCGGGTGAAACAAAAACAAACCTGTTGTAGAATTTGCCTTTTTCCCCTACAATATAGCTTCCGCAGATCCCAAAATCCCCGGCTGTTGCATGTTTTTTCATCCAGCTGAATGTTGTTCCGTAATGTTCTTCGGCAACATCGGTGTTCATTGTAAATCCTGTGGAGAACATTTCCGGGAGAACAACTATATCTGTTGAACCATAAAGCGGTTCGATCAGACCGTCAAGCTTCTCCATGTTAGCTCCCTTGTCTTCCCAGTCAAGATCCGGTTGCACAATTGAAATCTTCATATCCGTATAAACAAAAAGTACAGGAAAATACCTGTACTTTCTATTTCAATTCATATAAATAGTTTACTTGTCCTTTGCTGTCACCTTCCCGCTGTGTGAATGGTAATAGTCGTCCAGAATGGATGAAACAAGAGGCTTGTAATAAAGCCAGAAGAAGCGTCTCGGATCATCCTCTTTTTCCGAATAAAAGAAATTCTTGAACTTTTCGACTCCCTTGAACTTTGCAGTCCAGACCGGCTTATCAGAATAAGCAAAGTTACCTGCAAAATAATAGACACTCGGTGTGACGGCTTCCTGGATAACGGCAGGGAATACATTCCCAAGATTATAATCCATAAGAAGGGTATCACCGGCGGCAGTGGTCTGAAGCCTGTAATTGGAAAGAACATTGCAACCTGTAGGCTCAACAATGTCAAACCAGTTATCGAATGCTACGGATGGGATGACCCCCAGCTTTTTACAATTGGCAGTGTCTGTTTCGATCAGGGGCATCGGATCGGTAAGATGTGTGCCCTGTTCGAGAACAATTATGTTTTTGAGATTTACAAGAACTATACCTGATTTCGTGAATGTCCAGGGTTTTTTATGCTCTTTCCTGTACATCTGGGTCATCCAAACCGGAAAGTCCTTCCCGGTTGTATCGAGAGAACTGAAGTAGCGTCCTGTCCAGCCATTGAATTTGATGCCGAGCTTTTCCTGAATTCTGAATGCATTGAATGCGGTTGTGGGGTAGTCGAATGCGTTATACTCAAGTATTATCAGCCTGTTTCTGTCTTTCATTTCCTTGAGAAGCAGGTAATCGGTATTATTCAGACCGCCATAGAGCATCCTGGATCTGCGGCTTTTGTTAATCCCCTTGTACCAGTCATTAAAAAAGACTCCGTATGTATCTGCTATATATATTGCATCATTTGAATCAGCCATGTTGATTATCTCTGTAAGCCTGTAGTCATGAATTTCATACTCATGATCACGCAACGGGCGCAAGGGATGCCAGCCGAAATAATCCCTCAGGTAGGAATAATTTGCTTTCTTCTGTTTATCGACGTATCTTTCATTATTGAGGATCCAGCTGATTGCCCTGTGGTTCTCACGTTCCAGTGTGGGAACCGTTTTATCCAGAAGGATGATATCCATCGGTTTTTTCGGCTGAAAAGTCCACCTGAGCAGGTTGATTACCGGCAGTGCCAGGAGCAAAGCCAGTATAATGACAAAGATAAGCAGGGTTTTTTTCATGGTTGAAACTTCTGAATGGATTCAAGTACGATAATAACGGGTCTGATTATTACCATTTAATTCAATTCAACTGTTAAAAGTATTAATTTATTTATTTAAAGAAAATAAATTTGAGGCAATTTAATAAAATTTATTGAACATCAAAACGGGTCAGTACCCGTAGGCGATATTGTCCCCTCTCCTGTCGGCACCACCGGATTTCCTGCCATTTTCAAGAATCATAATTGCGCTCACCCTGCCAATTGAATTCCTTTCTGCCAGTTTATGGCCCGTTGAAGTCAGAACATTCAGGGAAGCAGGATCAATGCGGTTTTTCTCATAAATAATCTGATCCGGCAGCCACTGGTGGTGGAACCTTCCTGCATCGACGGCCGCCTGCACATCCATTCCGAAATCGATAACGTTTGTAACAATCTGAAATACAGTCGTAGGAATTGTTGATCCCCCCGGGGATCCGGCAACTAAAAAAAGTTTTCCTTCTTTTTCAACAATCACCGGAGTCATTGAACTGAGCATTTTTTTACCGGGTGCGACAGAATTTGCTTCACCCCCCATAACTCCGTACATATTCGGAAAACCCGGCTTGATCGAGAAATCATCCATCTCGTTATTCAAAAGGAATCCCGCACCATCGACCACAACAGAGTTCCCGAAAGTTCCGTTTAGCGTTGTGGTAGCGGAAACAGCGTTTCCGTCAGCATCCACTACAGAGTAATGAGTAGTCTGGTCGCTCTCCTTCAGAACCGGGCTACCCGGATGAATATCTGAAGAGAGAGAAGCCTTTCCGCTGTTGAAATCTGTCATTCTCGATTCCAGGTATTTTTCATTAACCAATGCAGTAGCAGGCACCTTCATGTAATCCGGATCCCCCATGTATTCTGCACGGTCTGCAAAAGCCCTTCTTTCCGCTTCAGCCATCAGGTGTACTGTACGGGATGAATCAAAACCCCATTCTGAAACAGGATAAGGCCGGATCATGCCGAGAAGCTGAAGGAGAATGATCCCTCCGCTGGAAGGAGGTGGTACTGTGATAATGCGATAACCTTTGTATTCACCCGTGAGAGGATTCCTGTTCACGGATTTGTAATTGTTCAGATCCTCTTCAGAGATCAGCCCTTTGCCCCGCTTCATTTCACTTACCAGCATGCCGGCAGTCTCCCCGGAGTAGAATCCTTCCCTGCCATTCTCACTGATCCGTTCAAGAGTACGGGCAAGATCCTTCTGGACAAGGATATCTCCTTCCTTCCATAGTGAATCTTTGACAAAAGCGGGCAAAGATGCATTCCGTTCAATGAATTCCTGACGGTTCATATTCAGATCGTCTGCCTGTGATTTTGTAATTCTGAATCCTTTTGAAGCCAGGTCGATTGCAGGTTGAATCACTTTGCTGAAAGGCATCCTTCCGTAATGTGAATGAGCATTGATCATCCCGTCGACGGTTCCAGGGACGCCGCTTGCCACGTGTGAAGCTGTGCTTAGCCCCGGCACAACATTGCCTGAACTATCGAGGAACATGTCGCGAGAGGCCAGTAAAGGAGCTTTTTCCCTGTAATCAATGACATCAGTTTTGCCATCAGCCAGTCTGATGACCATGAACCCTCCCCCTCCTATATTTCCGGCTTCAGGATAACAAACGGCAAGTGCAAATTCTGTTGCCACTGCGGCATCCACCGCATTTCCTCCTTCACGCAATATCGCCGTTCCGATCCTTGAAGCTTCAGGGTGTGCAGATACTATCATTCCTGAAGGTACTGATATCCCATGTCCTTCCCGGATAGTTTCTTTACCGGAACATTGGCAAAGGAAAAACAATGCCAGTACAAGCAGTGATACCGATCCGTGCTTTTTCATAACGCAATAATAGAAAAATTCATCCATTGAAGCAGCGCTAATCTGAACTTCTGCAACAATAACCCGCTTTTTATTAATTTTGTGCAAATTATTAAGGGATGCTTTCAAACCAACCTCTTGCAGAAAGGCTGCGGCCGAAGGATCTCGATGAGTTCGCAGGACAGGAGCACCTCGTCGGGAAAAATGCTGTACTCAGGAAGGTGATTGAATCCGGCAATATTCCCTCTTTCATTCTCTGGGGTCCTCCGGGAGTGGGTAAAACCACACTGGCCGGTATAATCGCAAACAGGCTCAAAAGGCCTTTCTTTGCACTGAGCGCGGTGCATTCGGGCGTGAAGGATGTCAGAGATACAATCGAAAAAGCAAAAAAACAGCAGTTCTTCAACCAGCCAAATCCCATTCTTTTCATCGACGAAATACACAGGTTCAACAAATCGCAGCAGGATTCGCTTCTGAGCGCTGTTGAACAGGGAGTCATAACACTGATCGGAGCGACAACGGAAAATCCATCCTTCGAAGTGATATCTCCCCTCCTCTCACGCTGCCAGGTATATATTATGAAGCCGCTGAATGAGGAACAGCTTAAAAGCCTTGTTGATACGGCCATTAAGAAAGACACCTATCTTGCGGCATATAATATTGAAATAGAGGAATATGAAGCACTGATCAGGATTTCGGGAGGTGATGCCCGGAAGCTTTACAATGCCCTCGAGCTGGTGGTGAGCTCTGAAATAAATGAGCCGGGCGCTTCAGAGAAAATTGCAATAACAAATGAGAAGGTGCTGAGGCATGTGCAGAAGAACCTGGCCATGTACGACAAGAATGGTGAACAGCATTATGACATCATATCCGCATTTATAAAATCAATGAGAGGAAGCGATCCGAATGCAGCAGTCTACTGGCTTGCGAGAATGGTAGAAGGTGGCGAGGACCCCAAATTCATTGCACGGAGAATGCTGATACTGGCGGCAGAGGACATCGGACTTGCCAACCCGAATGCACTGCTTCTAGCCCAGGCATGCTTTGAAGCCGTCAATGTCATCGGATGGCCTGAATCAAGAATTATTCTGTCCGAGACCACAATCTATCTTGCCACTTCACCAAAAAGCAATGCCTCTTACATGGCTATTGACACAGCCATCGAAAAGGTGAGGGAGACTGGTGACCTTCCGGTCCCGCTTCATATACGCAACGCACCGACAAAACTTATGAAGGATATCGGCTATGGAAAGGATTACAAGTATGCCCACAGCTACGATGGGAATTTTGTAAAGGACAATTTCCTGCCTGAAGACCTGAAAGGGACAAAGTTTTACGATCCGGGATCCAATTCAAAAGAAGAGGAATTGAGAAAAAGGCTGGAGACAATGTGGAGAGATATCTATGATTACGGGAAAGAGTAAAGAAGAATTTCCCGCAGATTACGCTGATATCTAGATAAAAACACAGATAAGTCGTTGAAGCTAAAATCAGATCTGCGAAGATCAGCGAATGAATCTGCGCAAATCTGCGGGTAAACAATCCTGTGAAGAGCAAAAACAAATTATTTAAAAACTTTTTTACCTTTGTTTAATATGTCAGAATCCATAAAAAATATTCCCGGTATAAATTTCGGGAATTCCGGTAATTTCTTCCTTATATCAGGTCCTTGTGTTATTGAGAGTGAATCAGTGGTATTTGAGACTGCAGCACATCTTAAAATGCTTTCTGAAAAATACAGCATTCCTTTCATTTTTAAATCTTCATACAGGAAAGCAAACAGGTCCAAAGCCGGTTCATTTACAGGAATAGGTGATTTCCAGGCGCTGGAAATTCTTGCCAGGGTGAAAGAGAAATTTTCAGTTCCTGTAATTACTGATATTCATAACCCTGGTGAAGCTCAGATTGCAGCGGGATACGTCGACATCCTGCAGATACCGGCATTTCTCTGCAGGCAGACGGACCTCCTGACGGCAGCGGCAAAGACGGGCAAATGGGTCAATATAAAGAAAGGGCAGTTTCTCTCCGGGGCATCCATGAGGTTTGCTGTCGAAAAGGTTTACGAATCCGGGAACAGGCAGGTTATGCTTACCGACAGGGGAAACATGTTTGGTTACCAGGATCTGGTGGTCGATTTCAGGAATATCCCTGAAATGCAAAAGATCGGGGTCCCCGTTATAATGGATATTACCCACTCTCTCCAGCAGCCGAACCAGGAAGCAGGTGTTTCCGGCGGCCGCCCTGAAATGATCGAAACCATCGGAAAAGCTGCCATAAGCATCGGTGTTGACGGTATCTTTATAGAAACACATCCTGATCCTTCAGTGGCAAAATCAGATGGGGCCAACATGCTCAAACTCTCAGGTATGGATGATCTGCTGAAGAAGCTGACTTTATTAAGAAAAACAGTGAATACTTTTAATAACCTGTAAAAATCACAAAATGAAAAAATCATTATCAATTCTGGCAGCCCTCCTCCTCGTTGCATCTGTCAACGCCCAGACGCTCGAACAGATCGTACAGAAATATTCCGAAGCAAACAGGTACGACAAAATTGCAGCAATGTCAACTATCAAGATATCTGCAAAGATGTCCGTGATGGGAATGGACCTCCCTATGGAAATGTGGATGAAGAATCCCGACAAGATCAAGACCGTAACAAGCTTCAACGGGCAGGAGATGATCTCTGCCTTTGACGGAACAAAGGGTTACGTCGTGAATCCGATGGCAGGCTCCACCACCCCTGTCGAGATGACCTCGGACGAAATGAAACAGGCGGCAAACAACAACATGTTCAGGAACTCTCTTGCAGAATACCTGAAAAACGGCAAGCTTACGCTCCTGGGTGAGGAAAATGTGAATAACAACCCCGCTTATAAGATCAAAGCCGATCTCGATGGCGGAAATTCTGCAATAATGTTCATCGACAAAGCCACGAGTCTTATTTCTAAAACAACAGCAACCGTCAACACGAACGGAATGACCATGACAGTCGATTCATATCCTTCGGATTACAAGGAGGTGAACGGGCTGGTGGTGCCGATGAAAACGACCACATCAGCACAGGGAATGGACATGGTCCTCACGTTTGACAAGATCGATGTGAATATACCGATGGAGGACAGCATCTTTCAGATAAAATAGCGCAGAGCACAGAGCGCAGGGCACAGGGCAGGACAGCTCTGAGCTCTGAGCATTGAGCCCTGAGCCCCTGGCCCTGGGCTCTGAGCATAAAAAAAACGCGGAATCACTTCCGCGTTTTTTATGCAGCCAGCCTGTAAGCCGGATTCTGTAACGGTCCGGTTTTCTGCAAGAGAAGTCTGAACCGCCGTTTGTCATTTATCTTGTCCGGACATTGCTGCCCGGATCCTACGACCTACCCCCCGGTATCGGACGGGCCGTCCTCAATCACCGGTATACATGGTCTTTCAACCCATAAGGTGTACGGCTTCCTGTGTCGCCACAGCAACCGGTGAGCTCTTACCTCACCTTTTCACTTTTACCGGCCGAAGCTTTAGCGAAGGCTGGCCTTCACTTCAGAATCAGCCGGAAACCATTTTCTGTTACACTTCTACACCCTCGCGGATATCTTCCCGTTAGGAAGTATGGTGCCCTGTGTTGCCCGGACTTTCCTTGGCGCCAAAGCGCCACGACAAACCAGCTTGCTGCGGCGCAAAGATACACCTAATTTTTTAGAGGGAAATAATTAATTTTGCGGTCTTGTGTTGAGTGTTGAGCACAGGGCGACCCCGAAGCCCCCAAGGGATCATTGAAAAAGAAAAGCTTTAAGTCCCCCCAACGGGGCCCAGGGGTAAAAAGGCGTGGGCGTGAGGGGAAGCAAGGGAGCTTAAAGATACCGGGCTGATGAATCTGAAAAATATAAATATTGACCATTACGATTATCTCCTTCCGGAAGACAGGATAGCACAGTACCCTGTAAAGGAAAGGGATACCTCTAAGCTGCTTGTCTGGAAGAACGGTAATATTTCACAGGACGCATTCAGGAACATCCATGAACACATACCCCCGGGAAGCCTTCTTGTCTTCAA
The DNA here is from genome assembly GCA_035299385.1 of Bacteroidales bacterium. Classification (GTDB taxonomy): domain Bacteria; phylum Bacteroidota; class Bacteroidia; order Bacteroidales; family VadinHA17; genus LD21. Next base: position 28,161 of record DATGWQ010000227.1, read on the forward strand.
CAATTCAAGGGTGATCAGGGCCAGGCTCCTTTTCGGAAAATCCACAGGAGCATCGATAGAAGTGCTTTGTCTGGAGCCGTCGGATCCTTCAGATTATGAAACTTCATTCAGATCAAAAGGAAGTGTTGAATGGAAATGCATTGTCGGGAACCTGAAAAAATGGAAAAACGGCAGTATCAGTCTTTCGTTCAAACATGAAAAAAAGAATTACACGCTCTCAGCAGAGAAGATCAATCCCGGTGAAGCTGAGACCTGGAAGATAAGGTTCAGCTGGGATCCGGACCTTTCCTTTGCCGAAGTGCTGGAAGCAGCCGGTCATATGCCTCTTCCTCCCTACATTGACCGCCCTGATGAGCTTGCCGACTCAGTTTCATACCAGACAGTCTATTCATCAGTGAATGGTTCTGTTGCGGCGCCGACAGCCGGGTTGCATTTTTCAGAGAATGTAATCAGCAATCTCAGGAGAAATCAGGTTGGTATTGCTGATATAACCCTGCACGTCGGGGCAGGGACATTTCAGCCTGTAAAGGTCAGCAATGCCCTGGAACACAGGATGCATACTGAACACTTCACAGTGAAAAAGGAGACAATACTGGACATTATCCATCACGAAGGAAGGATTATTCCCGTGGGTACAACATCAGTAAGGACACTTGAAAGCCTGTATTTTATCGGCTCGGCACTGGCAGAAGGGAAATCGCCGGGATTTTGTCATGTTTCACAATGGGGTCCATACCGTGAAGACAGGAATTTACCGGTCCTGGAAGCGCTGGGGGCAATATTGCAGTTCCTTGAGCGGCAGAATACGGAAATGCTTACAGCGTCAACAGGTATAATGATTGTTCCGGGATACAAATTCAGGCTTACAAATGGTATTATTACCAATTTCCATCAGCCGCGAAGCACGCTGCTGCTTCTCATATCGGCATGGACTGGTGAAAGATGGAAAGACATATACAAGTATGCCATGGCGCATAATTTCAGGTTCCTGAGCTATGGAGACAGTTCACTTCTGTTCTGAAAAGATTAAAAAATCTGATAACCTGTTAATAATTATTGAATATTTTTTGCTTTCAACGAATTTTTTAGTTATCTTTGCTTAAGTGATTTGTTCTAATTTGGAATCGAAAAAAGAAAGAGTATGAATGAAAGCAGAATAATGCAGCAGGTTTCATCGATTTTCTCGGTTTTCATGGTCTTTTTTTACATTGGTGTCGGGATATTTTTTATTTTCTACACTGACAGGAGCACCTTACCTAAGCCGATAAGGGTAATAATGGGTGCAACGTTCATATTTTACGGGGTTTACAGGGCTACCAGGTCGTACCTGAAGATCAGGGAGGCTTTTTTCAGCAAGGATGACGATGATGAAAAACCTTCTCATCGTTATAGTGATAAGTACAGGCATGACGGTCATAACAAATAAATGTTCTGTGGCACATGTTTTGCATACCTGATTATAAAGTAAAATATTGCGAAATCTTCAAACATAATATGATATGAAGAAAGTACGACTTAACAAAAATTTTATTATAATTGCGAGCGGGATTAAAAAAAATAAATTAAACAAAAAGTTGATCAGAAATTCCGGTCATAATAAATCTTTATATCTCCTGATAGCATTTCTGGGTATTTCGATTTTTATGACTTCCTGCAATATGATGGGTAAACGGGCAACTGATGAAACTCCCACCAGGGGTGATATTAAGATATCAGCTGACGAATCTTTTCAGCCCATTGTGGAAGCTGAGATCTTTACCTTTACACACCTTTATCCTTCAGCAAAGATCACCCCCATGTTCAAGCCGGAGTATGATGTCATAAACGATTTCATGAATGATTCGGTAAAGGTGATCGTAACCAGCAAAAAGCTTACCGATTACCAGATCCAGCACCTTCGCGACACGCAGATCATTGCCAGGACCACGACATTTGCCTACGACGCGCTTGCGCTGGTTGTCAATTCCGAGAATAAAGATACTCTTCTTAAGTACAATACTGTAAGCGACATCTTCAAAGGCAAAATAACGAAGTGGACCGATATTAACCCTAAATCTAAAATTGGTGACATCAGGATCATTTTCGATAATAACAGGTCAGGGAACGTAAGGTACTTCAAGGAACTTTTCGGCATAGATTCACTCGGAAAAAATTTTTTCGCAGTGAACAACAACAAGGAGGTAATTGATTTTGTTTCAAGGAATAAGGATGCACTCGGAATTGTGAGCGTAAACTGGATCAGCGATAAGGATGACTCGACAGCCATGAGCTTTATCAACAAGGTGAATACTGTTGCCGTATCGAACCAGTTTGTTGATGACGGATCGTATTATCTCCCGCAGCAGGGTTCGATATACAATAAGAATTATCCCTTTGTAAGGGAGGTTTACCTGATATCGCGCGAGACTTTTGCAGGGCTTGGATCAGGTTTCATTAACTGGGCATGTGCCGAACAGGGACAAAGGATTGTTCTGAAGTCGGGACTTGTGCCTGCAACAATGCCGATCAGGCTGGTTCAGGTTAAGAAATAAATTTAACACAATTAAACAAAAGTGATATCAAATTAGGAAAAACCATGAAACGTTCAATTTTAAGTGCGGCTTTGATGCTGGTCATGCTTTCAGGCCTTCCGGGCAAACTGCTGGCCCAGGACCTGAATTCAGCAATCATGCTTACAAGAAGCGAGCAGTATGACAAAGCAGCGGCAATGTTCCAGGATCTTATCAAGAAAGAACCCGGGAATGGCAAAGATTATTTTTACCTGGGTGAGAATATGCTTGCCGAGTTTTATTCGGATACGATATCCAATTCACTTGCAGTTGCCGTAAAAGAAGCCCAGGAGGTTTATCAGAAAGGAGTTGAAGCAAATCCAAATGAACCTCTTAACTATGTAGGGCTGGCTAAAGTTGCATTCCTCCAGGGAGATGACAAAACTGCTGAGGAAATGCGTGCAAAGGCAAAAAGCTTTCTCATGCCGTACAAGAAAGTTGGAAAGAAAATGACACCTCCCCCTCCCGATTATTCATTTATCCTTGCGAAAATTGCAGAGTCATACATTGATCAGATGGAGCAGAAAGTAGATTCAGCAAAAGCCCTTCCCCTCATCAGGGAAGCAATAAAAATAAGTCCCAGCAGGGATGTTTACCTGATTGCCGGTGACATATACATTCTTAAAAATGAAGGCTCAAAGGCAATTCAGCAATATAACCTCGCTCAGTCAGCGGATCCCACCTCCCCTACTGCTGCCATGAAGATTGGAAACATCTACTTCAAAGGAAGAGCGATCCAGCCTGCCATCTCCGCTTATGAGGAAGCAATACAGCTTAACGAGAATTTTGCTCCTGCATACCGCGAGCTCGGACAGGTTTATCTTGCCGCACAGAGGTTTGAGCAGGCAAAAACATATTTCGACAAATATCTCCAGCTGACAGGCGGCAATATTCCTGCCCAGATCAGGTATGTGAATGCACTTTTCTATGCAAAGGATTACGAAGGAGTTATAAAGAACGTTGAAGAGATCTTCAAAAAAGACCAGTCAAAGACATATATGAACCGTATTGCAGGGTATTCGGCATACGAAAAGAACCCGCCCGATTACAACCTTGCACTTTCATACATGGAAAGATTATTCAAGACAGTCGCTCCCGACAGAATTCTCTGGAAAGATTACCTCTATCTTGCCAGGATACTTGTAAAGAAGAACGCCGATTTCGGAAAGATGAGCGACGAGCTTGAAAAGACGAGCCAGCAGCTTGAAAAAGAAAAAGGAAGGTTATCTGCAGCCTCCAAGGCAGACAAGGAAAAGATCAAGGCAGGCATGACAGATCTCCAGAACAAGATTACAGATCTGCAAAGCCGGATTTCTGCCGCAAATGCAGAGATAGACAGGGCATTCGTTGCCTACAACAAAATTCTTGAATTCAGACCCGGTGACAAGGCAATCCTGAATGAAATGGGCAACCAGTATTATCTCTTCAAGAGGTACAGCGACGCTGCAAAGATCTATGGAAGGCTTCTTGATCCTTCTAAAGACAACCTCGATGAGCTCATGAGGATCGGAAGAACGTATTATACCGGTGAAAACTACAAGGCTGCTGATTCTGTATTCACGGCAGTAACAAAATCACATCCGGATTATGTTCCCGCTTACCTGTGGATAGCAAATACCTACTCGAAGATGGACCCCGATTCAAAACAGGGGCTCGCAAAACCGAAATTTGAAAGAGTTCTCCAGGTAGCTCAGAAAGACTCTGTTGCAAATGCTTCAGCAATGGCTGATGCCATCACATACCTGGGTTATTATCATATGGTTAATGACAATCTTCAGAAGGCAAAGGAATATTATTCGAGGATGGTTAACCTTTCAGATAACAAGGATTATAAGATCAGGGGATATTACAACCTTGGTTCTCTTGAGCTTCAGTCAACCAGAAATGAGAAGACAAATGAAGGCCGTCTTCCCTACCTGTCGCGTGCATCCGAGTATTACAACAGAATTCTTGCGCTCGATCCCGGTAATGCCCAGGCTAAGAGTCAGCTGAACTATATTAACGATTTTGCCGCCCAGATAAAGAAGGGTATAAACCCGAATGAGATCAAGGGTGTGGTGACTAACAGTTCAGGACAGCCTATTGCATATGCGTCGATCAGGGTAAAGGATACCGCCGCTGAAACACTCACCAACACTAAGGGTGAATTCAAGTTCGAAATTCCAACCGGAGCCGAAACTCTGATCGTGAGTGCGAAAGGTTATACCTCGGTTGAGGTTCCTATCACTAAAACAAGGGTTTACAATGTTGAGCTTCAGTAAATGCCCACATAGAAAAAAAGCGATATTGGACTGAAAAAAATGAACATAATAAGCTGAAATAAGTAATTCATAATATATATTTGCAAATCGTTAAAAATCTTAAACCTAAACAAACTAATAGAAATGAGTAAACAAGGAAGTGCTTTCAAAGATGCGTTGCAGAACGTGTTTGCAACTGGTGCTATTTTAATAGCTTTTATAGTTGCTTATATTTTGTTTAAACAGGTTATGGGTAATCCCGTAAACTTCGAGGGTGGAAACCCAAAAGGATCGCCAATCGAAGGTAACTATCTGGGAATTATATACAAAGGTGGATATATAGTTCCTATTCTTATGACATGTGTGCTCAGCCTTATCATTTTCGTATTCGAAAGGGCTATCACACTTTCAAGGGCTAAAGGAAGAGGCAGGCTCAATACATTTGTCCGCAATCTTCAGACCCTGCTTGCACAGGATAAGATTGAAGAAGCAATCGATGCTTGTGACAAACAGAGGGGCTCACTCGCAAACGTAATGAAAGCAGGTCTGCTTCGTTACCGTGACCTTCAGAAAGATCCGACACTTGAGAAAGATCAGAAGATCCTTTCAATCCAGACAGCTTTCGAAGAAGCTACAGCACTCGAGCTTCCCATGCTATCGAAGAACATGGTTATCTTCTCAACTCTTGCATCGATCTCAGTTCTTATCGGTCTTATCGGTACAGTGCTTGGTATGATCCGCGCATTCGCTGCTCTTGCTCAGGCTGGTGCTCCGGATGCTCTTGCTCTTGCAACCGGTATTTCAGAAGCTCTTGTCAATACCGCATTTGGTATTACAGGATCAACCCTCTCAATTATCGCATTCAACTATTTCTCATCAACAATTGACGCTTATACATTTAAAATCGATGAAGCCGGCTTCAGCCTGACGCAGAATTTCGCAGCTTCACTTAAGAGTGCATAATTAAGATAGTTGTTGGTTGAATTATTAATAAAGATCAGAGATGCCAAAGATTAAATTACCAACAAAGTCGCCACATATCGACATGACGCCGATGGTGGACCTCTTCTCGGTGGTTCTGACATTCTTAATGCTCACCACCACGATGAGGCAACCCGAACCGGCTCCTGTTGATACTCCTTTTTCAATATCGGAGAAACCGACTCCGGACTTTAATACAATGACCCTTCTTCTCTCAAAAGACGACAAGGTGTTCCTCAATTTTGACAATGGTCCTGATACCCTTTTGAAGTACAGGCCCAAGATCCTCGTCGAGATGGGAAAGAGGTATGGTATTGAATTCACCGAAGCAGAACAAAGAGAATTCGAAAAATATCCTTCGTCAATTGGTGTTGCGATGAACGACATGAAAGCTTTTCTGGATACACAGGATAACAAGGAAAGATCCACGTATCAGAATGGAATTCCAATCGATTCAACGGACAACCAGCTGGCAAACTGGGTTCTCTATGCCCGCCAGGTGAATCCCAATATCCAGGCATGTATAAAAGGTGACGCAACAACAGGTTTCCCCCTGGTACAGAAAGTACTGGATATAATGCAGGACAAGAATGTGAATAAGTTCAATCTTATAACAAGTCTTGAAGCTGCAAAAATTAACCTGGACGAAATACAGAAGTGATATGGCAGAAATAATACAAGAAGAAAAAGGCGAAGGCAAGAAAAAAGCGAAAAAACATGCCCCGCATATCGACATGACTCCCATGGTGGACCTCATGTGTCTGCTGATCACTTTCTTCATGCTTACCACAGCTTTCAGCAAAGCCAAGGTAATGGAGATCAACCTGCCTGAAAAGATAAAAGATCCTAATCAGGCTCCTCCTAAGATTGTGGCAAGTCGTACTCTGAACCTTATACTGGGCCCCGATAATAAAATTTACTGGTACCCCGGGGGTGTTAAACCAGAGGACTATAATAATCTTCCTCCGGTTCAGGAGATGGACTTTAGCGATAGTCCAAACGGGCTTCGCTATATGCTCCTTGAAAGAAACAGATCCCTGTTCAGGAAGATTGATGAGTATAAGGCAGAAGTGAAAAAAGGCACTTACGGAAACCTGGATCAGGATTCCGTAACTAAAGCTGTTGCCCAGATGAAGAAAGATGACGACACAGGTCCTATCGTTCTTATAAAGGCTTATAAAGAAGCTAAATACGGCGACTTCGTCGATATTCTCGATGAAATGAATATCTGCGGAATTGCACGTTATACGTTTGTTCCTATTGCATGGTATGAAGAGAAGATGGTTGAAACAGCTGCCGGAATAACACCTTCGGCAAGCACATCTGCTCCTGCCAAATAACCGTAAACCTTAAGAGATATGGCAAATGAAAAGCTAAGAGCGCCGTCCTTTGACGAAATTGTTTTCGAAAACAGGAATAAGGAGTACGGAGCATACAAACTGCGTAAGAAATACAGGCCCACAGTTATGCTGGCCCTGTTAATCGCAGTAGTGATAATAGGTTCCCTCATTATCGGACCATACCTGAATGCAAAAGCTGCAGAGAACAGGTCTAAACGCGCCGAGCGTACGGTTGAGGTCAAAATGGAAGCGATGGATGCACCTGTGGACCAGGTAGCTCCACCTCCTCCCCCGCCGCCGCCTCCCGCCGATGTTGTCCAGCAGGCAAGATACGTTCCTCCTGTTGTTGTGGACTCGGTAAAACCTGAGGAAGATGTTCAGCTCATGACAGCTGATGAAGCTCAGACAGAGGTTCAGAACACTGAAGTGGTCGACATTCCGCAGGAAGTAAAGGAGGAAGTTCAGGAAGCTGAACCGGAAGAAGTTCCGTTCGTAGTCGTCGAGGAGATGCCTATGTTCCCGGGCGGTGACGTCGCTCTTCTGAAGTATATCGGTGAGAATACAATTTATCCTGAAGTTGCCAAGGAAAACAATATCCAGGGAAGGGTGATTGTAAGGTTCTGCGTTACTGCAAAGGGTGGTGTCAGCCAGGTCAGCGTTCTCAAAGGCGTTGACCCTGAACTCGACAAAGAGGCTGTGAGGGTTGTCAATACCCTGCCTCCTTTCAAACCCGGCAAGCAGGGTGGTAAACCCGTGCCGGTATGGTACATGGTGCCAATAACATTTACACTGAAGTAAGAGAAATCTTAGTAATAAAAAAGGCCGGATCGATTCCGGCCTTTTTTGTTTCTGGGTGCTGGGTGCTGGTTAGATTCTCAAAATAATTCCACCTTTGCGTCCTTCGTGCATACCTTTGTGTCCTGTTTATATCTTACCCCTAAATCCCCCAAGGGGGACTTTCCTGAACGCCCCCGTGGTAAGGGGTGGCTGAGGGGAGGAAGGTACACGAAGGAAAAAAAAGATTATTTCCCGAGTTCCTTTTTCAGCAGACCAATAAATTTGTCTATGTCCTCTTCTGTCGTATCCCATGCAGTCATCAGGCGGTATTCCGATGTCTGTTCATTCCAGGGATAGAAGAAATATTGCTGTCGCACTTTCTCTGCGACTTCATGCGGCATTATGACAAAAACGCCGTTTGACTCTGCTTTCTGAGTAATTGTCAGACCTGCTATGCCACGGATTTTGCTTTCAAGGAGGCATGCCATTTCATTGGCATGTGTCGCCAGTCTTCTCCACAGGTCATCTTTGAAGTAACCAATATACTGTGCAGATATGAACCGCATCTTGGAAGCCAGCTGCATGCCCTGCTTTCGCACATATTTGAAATTTGCGGAAAGCTCGGGACGAAGGAAGCAGATAGCCTCGCCGAACATCATCCCGTTTTTAGTGCCTCCGAATGAAAGAATATCAACGCCGGCATCTGTCGTAAACTCGCGGAAAGAAAGACCAAGGTGAACTGCTGCATTTGCTATCCTCGCTCCATCCATATGAAGCAGCATGCCCCTTGAATGGGCGCAATGTGCAATTTTCCTGATCTCCTGTGGCGTGTATACTGTCCCCATTTCGGTAGACTGTGTGATTGAGATGACCTTAGGCTGGGAATGATGCTCAAAATCGAATCCGTGCAGATGCCTTGTGACCAGTTCAGGGGTTATCTTTCCATCGGGTGTATCGACTGTGAGTATTTTACACCCGATAAACTTTTCCGGTGCCCCGCATTCATCTGTTTCAAGATGTGCAGTGGAAGCTGTGATCACCGAATTCCAGGATCTCAGTACGTTTGTTATGCCGAGCACATTCGCGGCAGTACCCGTGAATACAAAAAATGTCTCAACCGCACTTCCGAACTGCTCCCTGAAGATTTCCCTTGCTTTTTCAGTGTAAGTATCGGCGCCATAACCGACAACATGCCCTTTGTTTACAGCATTTACCTCTGCAAGGATATCAGGATGAATACCTGCATTGTTGTCGCTTGCAAAGCCACGTTTGATTGTTTCCATAAATTGAATCTTCACTAACTCACCCCCTTGCATCCCCCTCTCTGCCATGCAAAGAGGGGGAAGATTGAGGCAAAAGCCCCCTCTTTACGAAGTAGAAAGGGGGTTGAGAGTGAGTTTGTGTTTTATTAGACTTTTTTCTTTCGCCTGGCAAAATAAAGCATTACCAGCCCAAAAACCAGCATCACAATCCCCATGATGATATTCACATTCATCCCGAGGGATTTCTGATATATCTCTGAGCTTGAAGTAAAGATTCCGAAAATGGAAATGATCACACCTACTATAGTGAACATTAGTCCGATGGGTATTCTTATATCAACCATATTGCTTTCCTCCTACCAGAATAAAATTGTTAATACAATGGCAATAACGCCAACTATTATCGAGAGTCCCACAGGACGCTGATGGAAAGGAAGTGATTTATCATCCATTTCCCTCGGGGTAAGTGAGTAAACCAGTCCACGAAGCTCATCTTCCGTCTTCTTCTGTTTCGTCAGAAGGCTTAGTACAACAGTAATTGTTGTACTCACGCCGAATGCTATTATTGCCGTCCAGAAGTTCTGGGCCATCTCAACCGGGTAGGTATGCAAATTCCCAAGCCATCCACCCTTAAAGACAGTGTTCGCTCCTTCGGGAATTGTAAGACCGTGATGCACCAGGGCCATGAGAAATCCTAAAAGGAGCCCTGTAAATGCCGCATGTCCCGTTGTCCTTTTCCAGAACATTCCGAGGAAGATGACTGCAAACAGAGGTGCATTGATCATCGAGAAAATAGTCTGCAGGAAGTCCATTATATTTCCGAATTTACCTGCAATGTAAGCCGCTGCAACACTCAGAAGTATACCGACCACAGTTGCCAGCCTGCCCACCTTGAGATAATGCCTGCCGTCAGCTGCCGCATCACCGGTCGCGGGACGCATATAGCTCTGGTATATGTCGTATGTCCACACTGTATTGAAAGCCGAGACATTGCCTGCCATACCTGACATGAATGAAGCAAGCAGGGCCGTGATCCCGAGGCCCAACACTCCTGCAGGCAGGTATTGCTTCAGAAGCATTATGATGCTCAGGTTATAATTCGGGCCTCCTCCGGCGCTTTCAGGCAGAACAAAATCTTTTGAAGGAATGTTTGAAAGGGCCAGGGCGATAATTCCCGGGACAATAATAAGAAAAGGAATAAACATTTTCGGGAGAGCACCGATCAGGGGTACTTTCCTGGCTGCAGCTTTCGATTCGGCAGCAAAAGCCCTCTGGACAATCAAAAAGTTCGTGCACCAGTACCCAAAAGACAGGACAAATCCGAGACCGAACAGTACGCCGAACCACTCCACTCCCATCGGGTTCTGAGTTGCCTCACCTGCATATTTCCAGGTTGTTGTGAAGGTATCGGCGGCAAAGCCCTTTCCCTGTGCGATAGGCGCCAAGCTTTCCTTAAGTCCGCCCCATCCTCCTATATCTTTAAGACTCAGAAAAGCCATTGGAAGAAGTCCTATTACAATAATGAAGAATTGAAGTACCTCATTATAAATTGCTGAAGAAAGACCGCCAAGGTATGTATATGCAAGCACGATCAGGGCTGAAATCCAGAGACTCCAGTTAAAATCCCATCCGAGAACATTTTCCATCAGTGTAGCCAGTGCATACATTGAAATACCTGAGGCCATAATCGTCATGACGGCAAAAAGGATCGCATTCAGTCCCCTGGTCTTTTCATCATACCTTAATTTCAGGAACTCAGGAACCGATCTTGCCTTTGAACCATAATAAAATGGCATCATGAACAGGGCGAGGAAGATCATAGCCGGGATGGCGCCAACCAGGTAAAAGTGGGTCGTCATCATGCCGTATTTCATACCCGAACCTGTCATGCCCATAACCTCGAGAGCGCCAAGGTTGGTTGAAATGAATGCCAGACCGGCAACCCAGGCAGGAATTGAACGTCCCGCTTCAAGAAATGCATTCGCATCTTTCATATATTTTCTCAGGAACCAACCTATCCCGAGAACAAAAAGGAAATAGATTATCATAATGAGATAATCGATCCAGATCAAATCAACTTTCATAGAAATCAGGTTTTTAGGATTTAATTAACAACCAGCCCCGATCGCTGAGTATTGAATCAACTCTGGGTTTTCTTCAGCAATTGAGGCTGAATCAAAAATACATTTAATGATCGGTTTTCAAAACTTAACCGGTTTTATTTTTTGCACCTTTAAAAGTATCTTTACAAAAACAGCAATTGAAAACACGCTATTTCATATTTCTTTCATATAAAGGAACCAGTTATCATGGCTGGCAGGTACAGCCAGATTCACCAACAGTCCAGGAGACTCTTGAGAAGTCTCTCAGTCTTCTGCTTGGGGAAAAGATTGAAACAACCGGTGCAGGCCGGACGGATGCAGGGGTTCATGCATCTTTCTTCTGCGCCCATTTCGACAGTTCTGTGCTGAACCTTCAAAACGACAAAAACCTGAAATTCAGGCTCAACAGGTTCCTTCCAAAAGATATTTCAGTTAATGATATCAGGAAAGTCCGGCACGATGCAAACGCCAGGTTCAGCGCACTTTCCAGGACTTACAAATATTACATTTCAACGGTGAAGGATCCTTTTAAAGAAGATCTCAGCTGGTTTCTTTATGGGGAACTCGACCTGCAAATTATGAACCTTGCATCTGATGAATTATTAAAACATACCGATTTCACAAGCTTCAGCAGGCTGCACACCGATGTGAAGACAAACAATTGCCGCATTTTCGCTGCAGAATGGACCAGGGAAGGTCCAATGCTGGTTTTCACTATCAGGGCAGACCGCTTCCTGAGAAACATGGTGAGGGCTATTGTAGGGACAATGGTTGATGCAGGCAGGGGAAAGATCAGTCCTTCGATGTTCGCCGGGATAATTGCTTCCCGCAACAGGTCTTCGGCAGGAATTTCCGCTCCCGCAAAAGGCCTTTTCCTTACCGACATAGAATACCCGCCCGAAGTCTTTCTGAAGTGATAATTATCACCTTTCACTGATGTTACATGTTTCACACTAAAGAAAAATAATTATACTTTTGCCGCGCAACGAAACAATAACCGTTATGTTAAATAATGAATGGTTAATTTTATTTTTCCTGGTCGGAGCAATTTTTGTCGGACTTGTCCTTATTTTCTCCGGATTTGTAGCGCCGAAATCCGTTAACCCCCAGAAGTCTGATCCTTATGAATGCGGAATCCCAACCCAGGGTGTTACCTGGCTCCAGTTCAATGTGGGATATTATCTGTTCGCCATACTTTTTCTTGTCTTTGATGTGGAAACAGTACTTGTGTTTCCATGGGCCACAGTGATGAAAGAGGTGGGGCTCACCGCATTTATCGAGATTGTCATTTTCTTTTTCATCCTGGGACTCGGATTGCTTTATGCCTGGAAAAAACATGCACTTATATGGGAATAAAAGGAATAAAAGACGAGGAATTCAAGGATAACGAAAGCCTGGAGATGCTTAATCAGTCAGGCAGCAATGTTCTCCTTACAACTATAGATGATGTGATCAACTGGGGAAGAAAAAATTCCCTCTGGCCTCTGACGTTCGCCACCAGATGCTGCGGTATCGAAATGATGGCCACAGGAGCCCCGAAGCATGACTTTGCCAGGTTCGGCATGGAAGTCTATCGTGCAAGCCCCAGGCAGGCTGACGTTATTGTTGTCGCAGGCACGATTGTACAGAAGATGGCGCCTGTCCTCAAGAGGTTGTACGATCAGATGTCCGAACCAAAGTATGTCGTCGCTATGGGAGCATGTGCCATATCGGGTGGCCCCTTCTTTCTGAATTCATACAGTGTTGTGAAGGGAGTTGAGCATGTTATACCTGTCGATGTATATGTACCGGGTTGTCCTCCAAGGCCAGAAGCCTTGTTGTATGGCATGCTTCAGCTGCAAAGGAAGATAGAGACTGAGAACATAAAATCCAGGAAAGAGAGAAACTCTCAGCACGACAGTAAATAGAGGTGTCAGGAGTGAGGCGTGGGGAAGCGTAGAGCGTAGAGCGTAAAGCATAAAGAAAATATATATCCTTATAATAATGGATAAAGCACAACTTACTGAATTCTTAAAAAAACTGGACGAGACACTTGTAGTCACTGAAGGGAAACAGTTCATTGAAGCTGCTGTCGCACCCGACAAGCTGCATAATATCGCTCTCATCCTCAGGGATGATGCAAGCACGAAATTTGACTTTCTTTTCTGTTTATCGGGAGTTGATTACAAGCAGGATCTCGGGGTTGTTTACCATCTTCGTTCGACTGAGCTCGGCCATACATTAGTTCTTAAGACCAGGACGCCTGACAGAGTTAATCCTGTTATCGGCACTGTTTCGGATATCTGGAAGACGGCTGAATTTCATGAAAGGGAAGTATTTGACCTGTTCGGGATAAAATTTGCAAATCATCCGGATCTGAGAAGGTTCTTTCTCGATAAAACCTGGGGATTCCCTCTCAGGAAAGATTATGTTGATGATGTAAATATTGTCACAAAATGATGATGGAAGAAAAAGAAAACGCAATAGTTCCCGGGGAACAACAGGAATACACCATCAACATGGGCCCGCAGCATCCGTCAACACATGGCGTGCTGAGGCTTGTTGTATCTCTGAAAGGTGAAGTGGTGCAGAATGTTCAGCCCCATATCGGGTATATCCACAGCGGAATTGAAAAGATGTGCGAAAGCCTCACCTACCCCCAGATAATTCACCTGACAGACAGGATGGATTACCTCTCAGCCCACATCAATAATGAAGCAGTCTGCCTGAATGTTGAAAAAGCATTGCAGATCGAAGTGCCTGAAAGAGTGAAGGTGATCCGCACCATAATGGCTGAGCTCACCAGGATCCAGTCGCACCAGCTGTTCTGGGCAACATTCGGAATGGACCTTGGCGCACTAACCACTTTCTTCTATGGCCTGCGCGACAGGGAAAAAATCCTGGATATTTTCGAGGAGACTACCGGTGGGAGAATGATCGTAAGCTACAGCTGCCCGGGCGGATTGATGTATGATATTCACCCGAATTTTCAGAAGAGGGTAAAAGATTTTATTACTTATTTCAGGAAAACACTGCCCGAATACAACCAGCTTCTTACCGGCAATGTGATCTTTCGCGAAAGGACCATGGATATTGGCTATCTGTCTCTTGAGGACGCTATCTCTTACGGTACGACCGGTCCTGTTGCCAGAGCATCCGGGTTATCCTGCGATGTCCGGAAGCATGAGCCTTACAGCGCCTACGACAGGGTTCAGTTCAAAGAGATCATCCATACAAAAGGAGATACATATACAAGGTATGTGGCAAGGATGGAAGAGATGGTCGAATCGATGAATATCATCGACCAGCTTATCGACAATATTCCCGAAGGTCCGTACGCGGTGAAGATGAAGCCTATCATCAAGCTGCCTGAGGGAGAATACTATCAGAGGGTTGAAACGGCAAGAGGCGAGCTGGGAGTATATATTATCAGTGATGGTAACAAAACTCCTTACAGGATGAAGTTCAGGTCACCAAACTTCTCGAATCTTTTTGTTCTGAATGAGATATCCAAAGGATTCAAGATAGCAGACCTGGTGGCAATAGGCGGATCATTGGATCTTATAATACCGGACATAGACAGGTGATGGCAGGGGGCAGGGAGCAGTGAGCAGGGAGTAGAGAAGAGCGTAGAGCGTAAAGACCAAGAACCCAGCACCCAGTACCCAGAACCAAGGACCCGGAAACTATTAAAAGAATATCAGATTTAACTATATATGTTTGACTTTACACCCTTAACCCAACGCATTGATGCAGCGATTCAGTCGGCATTTTCGCCATTCTGGACAACCATTGTGGAGATGCTGATAATTGGAGTGCTGATACTTACTTTCTATGCCATAATCGGTTTGTTCCTGGTATATGCTGAAAGAAAGGTCTGTGCGTTCATGCAGAACAGGCTCGGGCCCAACAGGGTCGGTCCTTTCGGTATATTTCAGACCATAGCCGACCTTATAAAGCTGCTCTTCGTGGAGCTTGTTCCAATAAAGAATGCCGATAAGTTCCTTTTCAACCTTGCTCCTTTTATCGTAATCATAGCATCATTCATGGCGATTGCAGCGATACCATTCGCAAAAGGGCTCCATGCAATTGACCTCAATATCGGCGTACTTTATATTATAGCAGTATCGTCGATGGGAGTCATCGGCGTACTCCTGGCAGGCTGGTCGAGCAATAACAAGTATTCGCTTATCGGCGCAATGAGGAGCGGGGCACAGATCGTCAGCTATGAGCTCTCAGTCGGACTGGCCCTGATAACAGTTGTTATCCTTTCAGGCACGATGCAGTTTTCTGAGATCGTCGAAGCACAGGCAAACGGCTGGTTCATCTTCAAAGGACATATACCTGCTTTCATAGCATTTATCATCTTCCTGATCTCGAGCACAGCTGAAACGAACAGAGGCCCATTCGACCTTGCAGAAGCTGAGTCTGAGCTCACAGCCGGTTTCCATACAGAATACTCCGGAATCAAATTCGCATTCTTCTTCCTTGCAGAATACATGAACATGTTCATTGTTGCATCGATAGCTGCGACCTTATTCCTGGGAGGATGGATGCCGTTCCACATCGGAGGCTGGGAAGGATTTAATCATATAATGGATTTCATACCTCCGTTTGTCTGGTATATTGGTAAAACGTTTTTTGTCATCTTCCTGATGATGTGGTTCAAATGGACATTCCCGAGGTTAAGAATCGACCAGCTGCTTACACTCGAATGGAAATACCTCTTGCCTATCAACCTTGTTAATGTGCTTATCATGTCGTTCATTGTACTGATGGGCTGGCACTTTTAAAAACACTCAATATAAACTCTGAATGAGTAGCATAGGAAATTATTTCAAGGAAATCATATACGGGATCAAATCCCTTGTGAACGGGATGAAAGTGACCGGTTCATATTTTGTCCGTCCGCGAACAATCGTAACACAGAAATATCCTGAGAACCGCAAGGATTTGGTGATGTTTGACAGGTTCAAAGGAGAGGTTATTATGCCGCATAATGAAAAGAACGAGCATAAATGCACCGGATGCGGCATTTGTGAAATGAACTGCCCTAACGGCTCGATCGAGATCATCACCAAAACTGTCGAAACAGAAGACGGTAAAAAGAAGAAAGTAATCGACAAGCATATTTACAGGCTGAGCATGTGCACATTCTGCGGCCTTTGTGTGAAAACATGCCCATCAAACGCGCTTGCTTTCGGACAGGAATTCGAGCACGCAGTTTTCAACAGGCAGCATCTTGTCAAAGTACTTAATAAACCGGGTTCACAATTAATGAAAGGAACAGAATAATGGCAGCCAACCAGATCATGTTTATTCTTTTCTCGCTTATGATTATCGTCTTTTCAATACTGACGGTGACCTCGAGGAAAATTCTAAGGGCAGCAGTTTACCTGCTTTTCGTGCTCGTCTCGACATCAGGGCTGTACTTTATGCTGAATTATCATTTCCTGGCTGCAGTACAGCTTACGCTCTATGCCGGCGGCATTGTTGTCCTGATAATATTTTCAATCCTGCTGACAAGTCATATAAGTCAGAAATTCGAGCCTGTAGGTATAATGAAATCGGCATTTTCTGCACTCGCAGCAATTGCAGGAGCTATCCTGGCAATAGTTACAATACTTGATTACAGCTTCCAGGCAACAACAGAAGCTGCACTTGCAACCAACATGAAACTGATAGGAAAAAGCCTTCTTTCTGTCGATCATGACGGGTACGTGCTTCCATTTGAAGTCATATCCATTCTTCTTCTTGCAGCAATGATCGGTGCAATTGCCATTGCCAAGAAGGGAGGCCCTAAACAAGAACAAACATCATTAAACCAGTAATACGATGAATCCTGGAATTCCGGTTCAATACTTTCTCATTCTTGCCACGATAATGTTCTTCACGGGTATCTACGGATTCCTTACTAGAAGAAACCTTATCACCATCCTGATGTCATCTGAGCTGATACTTAACTCAGTGAACATCAACTTTATGGCATTCAACAGGTATCTGTTCCCGCACAAGCTTGAAGGCATGTTCTTCAGCCTTTTTGTGATTGCTGTGGCGGCATGCGAGGCTGCGGTTGCAATAGCAATAATCATCAATATCTACAGACGGTTCTCGACAATAAACGTCGAGGATGTGGATGAAATGAAATACTGATTACAAAACAGGAAATTAAAAGATAAATGAACTTTACCTACACTATCTGGATCCTTCTTCTCCCCTTTCTTATGTTCCTGCTGCTGGGGCTGGCCGGTCACAAGCTTAAAGCAAGGCTTTCAGGACTTCTGGGGACAACCGGACTGGGAATTATTACAATACTGTCATATTTTACAGCTTACAGGTACTTTTTTGTTGACGGTAAGGCAGGAGAAACATTTCAGAAGATACTTGCCTTCAACACAACATGGCTAAGGTTTACCGAAAACCTGCACATTGACCTGGGGGTCCTCCTGGATCCGATCTCCGTGATGATGCTGATCGTAGTGACGACAGTTTCATTCATGGTTCATATCTACAGTCTTGGTTACATGAAGGGTGAAAAAGGATTTGAAAGGTTTTTCGCATTCCTTTCTCTCTTCACTTTCTCGATGCTGGGACTTGTGGTCGCTTCAAACATATTCCAGATGTATATATTCTGGGAGCTTGTCGGCGTGTCTTCATTCCTCCTGATCGGATTTTACTATACGAAACCTTCAGCTGTGAGGGCCTCAAAGAAAGCTTTCATCGTAACAAGATTTGCCGATCTCGGATTCCTGATAGGTATCCTCATACTTTCATTCAATACAAAAACATTCGATTTCATCACGCTGACTGACGTCAAAGGCCCGGCAATGCTGCAGGGAAGCGGAGCTGCTTTCCTCGGCCTTTCTGTGATGACCTGGTCGATGATCTTTGTTTATATGGGGGGTGTAGGTAAATCGGCAATGTTCCCGTTCCACATATGGCTTCCGGATGCAATGGAAGGCCCCACCCCGGTCTCGGCTCTTATACACGCTGCAACCATGGTTGTTGCCGGCGTGTACCTTGTTGCCAGGATGTTCCCGATCTATGTACTGCAGGCCCCTGTGGCTTTAAATGTGGTAGCGTATGTCGGAGCTTTCTCGTCTTTGTTCGCAGCAGTCATTGCCTGCACTCAGACTGATATCAAGAGAGTTCTTGCATATTCGACAATGTCGCAGATTGGCTACATGATGCTGGCCCTGGGGGTTTCTGGTTATGGCGGCCATGAAGGACTTGGTTACATGGCTTCGATGTTCCATCTTTTCACGCACGCATTCTTCAAGGCATTGCTCTTCCTCGGAGCAGGTGCAATAATCCATGCAGTGCACAGCAACGACATGACAGACATGGGAGGACTAAGGAAATATCTTCCGATAACTCATCTTACATTCCTTATAGCATGTCTCACGATTGCTGGTGTACCTCCCCTTTCAGGATTCTTCAGCAAGGATGAGATACTCACAGCAGCCCTTCATCACAACAAGATCCTTTTTGCAGTCGAATATGCAGTTGCCGGGCTGACAGCATTCTACATGTTCAGGCTTTATTTTAATATTTTCTGGGGAAAAGAAACACACTATCATCATACGCCTCATGAAGCCCCGGCAACGATGACTGTTCCGCTCATTATTCTTGCGATCGGATCTGTAATCGCAGGCTTTATTCCATTCCACGCGCTGGTAACGTCTGATGGCATGCCGTTCGAATCACATCTCGATATGGCTGTTGCAATTCCATCAGTCCTTATCGGGCTTGCGGGCATCGGGGTCGCAATGCTGATGTACAGGAATGAGAACTCATTGCCTGACAGAGTTGCCAGCTCTGTTGGCGCATTCTACAGATGGGCCTATAACAAGTTCTATATGGATGAAGTATGGCTCTTTGTTACAAAGAAGATCATCTTCAGGTACATTTCAAGGCCTGTCGCATGGTTCGACAGGCACATCGTCGATGGCACAATGAATGCCATTGCCGAGGTGACGCAGGTCGTATCATTCAGGATACGCGACCTGCAGTCAGGTCAGCTCCAGAAATATGCCTACGTGTTTGTGAGCGGGGCAGTGATGCTGGCAATACTTCTTATTTATCTCTGGAAATAATAAAAGATACAAGATACTGGAATGGACATTTTATCATTATTCGTACTGATTCCCTGGCTGACAATCACGGCAATCATCCTTTTGAAGGATAACCGCCAGGTAAAGCTTGTTTCTGCTTTCGGGATGGGATTACAGCTTATTATGGCTGCTGTGCTGATTTTTTCGTATTTATCGGCGAGACATGCAGGCAACACTGACGAAATGCTTTTTATGAAGGATTACCTGTGGTTCAAAAGCCTCAATATTCATTATGCAGTAGGCGTCGACGGCATTTCTGTTGCTATGATAGGCCTGACATCGGTTGTTGTATTTGCAGGTATTTTCGCTTCATGGGAAGTTGAATTTCTCAGGAAGGAGTTCTTTATATCGCTTATTCTTCTGGCATCCGGAGTTTTCGGTTTCTTCATTTCGATCGACCTTTTCACAATGTTCCTCTTCTACGAACTTGCTGTTATCCCGATGTACCTGCTTATAGGCATCTGGGGAAGCGGTCCGAAGGAATATTCAGCCATGAAGCTTACCCTCATGCTTATGGGAGGGTCTGCACTTCTGCTCCTGGGACTTCTTGGGATCTACTTCAATTCAGCTCCCGATGGCGGGCAGCATACATTCAACATCCTCGAGATCTCAAAAGTTACGATACCAATCCAGGCCCAGAGATTATTCTTCCCACTGACTTTCGTAGGTTTTGGTGTGCTGGGAGCTCTTTTCCCCTTCCACACATGGTCACCCGATGGTCATGCCTCCGCTCCCACTGCCGTTTCGATGCTGCACGCAGGAGTTCTGATGAAACTCGGAGGCTACGGAGCTTTCAGGGTTGCAATATTCCTGATGCCTGAAGCTGCAAAGGAACTTTCGTGGATATTCATAATTCTCACATCGATAAGTGTTGTCTACGGCGCATTCGGGGCCGTTGTACAGAAAGACCTTAAATATATAAACGCATACTCTTCAGTGAGCCACTGCGGGCTGGTTCTCTTTGCAGTTCTGATGATGAACCAGACAGCAATGAACGGAGCCGTGATACAGATGATCTCTCACGGTCTTATGACGGCCCTCTTCTTTGCATTGATCGGTATGATCTACGGAAGGACACATACAAGAATGATAGACCAGATGGGCGGACTTATGAAAGTCATCCCCTTCCTGTCTGTTTGCTACGTCATAGCTGGTCTGGCTTCACTGGGCCTTCCGGGCCTGAGCGGTTTTGTGGCAGAAATGACGGTGTTCGTTGGTGCATTCCAGCATACCGACACATTCCACAGGGTTGTTACCATACTTGTAGTGACCTCAATAGTAATAACCGCCGTATACATTCTCAGGGTCGTTGCGATACTTCTTCTCGGGCCTGTAAAGGACCCGCATTTTGAACATCTGGCCGACGCGAAATGGTTTGAAAAGCTTTCTGCAGTGACATTGATAACAGCAGTCGCAGGAATAGGTCTTGCCCCTCTGTGGCTCTCCACAATGATTGGAAAGAGCCTGATGCCGATCGTTCACAAATTAATTGCATTAAACCCGTTTTGAACCTGATCTATTTAATTAAATCAGACATATACTTTAAATAAAATATACAAAAGATAAATGAGCTCCGGAACTTTTCTGTTAATGCGTCATGAACTGCTGCTTTCCGCTGCAGCCCTGATAGTCCTCATGGCTGAGATCTTTACAGGTCCTGCAGGGCACAGGAAGATCAGCATCTTTTCCGTTTTTCTTTACGGAATTATAACCATAGCCGGATTCATACCTTCACCCTCAGGTGACCTTTTCGGAGGAATGTATGTTGTTGACGGAACCAGGCTGCTGATGAAAAACATCCTGAATATAGGCGTGCTGCTGGTGCTTATACAATCTGTGGAATGGCTGAAAAAAGAAGAAAATTCGGGAAAAATAAGTGAATACATTATCCTGATAGTTTCAACTGTAATAGGAATGAACTTCATGATCTCCGCCGGTCATTTCCTGATGTTCTATATCGGCATGGAGCTTGCAACAATCCCGCTCACTGCACTGGCTGCATTCGAAAGATACAGGAACAAGTCGGCTGAAGCAGGCATTAAATACATTCTTTCATCTGCGCTTTCCTCAGGAATATTGCTTTATGGCCTTTCAATGATCTACGGTACAACGGGATCGCTTTATTTCAGGGATGTTGCCGCAGCGTTCAGCAGCGAAAGCCTGCAGGTGCTCGCATTTATCTTCTTCTTTGCAGGAGTAGCTTTCAAGATATCCCTTGTGCCCTTCCATCTGTGGGCTGCTGACGTCTATGAAGGAGCGCCGGTTAATATCACATCCTATTTATCTGTCGTATCGAAGGGAGCTACAGTATTTATTTTCATAATAATTCTTTTCACTGTTTTCCCGGTTATCACACCCCTGTGGCAGAAAACAGTGTACGTGATTGCCATACTTACAATGACAATAGGCAATCTTTTTGCAATCAGGCAGCAGAACCTGAAGCGTTTTCTCGCATTTTCATCAATTTCACAGGCTGGTTATATCCTTCTTGGGTTTATCGGCGGAAATGAGCTGGGAATGGCTTCCGTGATGTATTATGTTCTGGTGTATGTCTTCTCAAACCTCGGCGCTTTCGGGGTCGTTACAGCCATATCAAATGCAACAGGCAAGGAAAACATGGATGATTACAACGGCCTGTACCAGACGAACCCGAAGCTCAGCCTTGCGATGACGCTGGCTTTGTTTTCCCTTGCAGGAATTCCGCCGGTTGCAGGATTTTTCGGAAAATTTTTCCTGTTTACTGCTGCAGCTCAAAAAGGATTTTACCTGCTGGTCCTGATAGCAGTCCTGAATACAATCATATCTCTCTACTATTACCTGCTTGTGGTCAAGGCAATGTTCATGAACAAGAATGAACAGCCCATTGAGAAATTCAGGAGTGATCTCCCGACACGGTTTGCTCTCGGGCTGTGCATTGCCGGTATTGTTGTAACAGGTTTCACAAGTATAATCTTCGAAATGATAAGAAACCTGAGTTTCGGAATCTGAAAAAATGCTGATTTATGGCTATAAATAATGCAAAACATATAGTTGCTGAAATTGACGGAGTCCGTTGCACAATAGTTGAATCCGGGGCAACTCTCGAACGCGCTGCTTTCCTGAGCGACCTTCTCTCATTCAACGGTTTTGAGGTTAAGGAAATGAAAGAGCCATTAAAAGAAGGTGCTTCAGAACAGCGTTATACGATCGGAGTCACTGACATTGTTTTCAATCCGGTTTTTGCAATTTATGAAAGAAAGCTGAAGACCCGGGAGGGTTCAATTGTTACACCTGCTTACTGGAAAGAGGAGTGCACTGAGTGCGATCCAAGATACTGGCTCAAAAGAAAAGGTGCAACTGCAAAACCTGAAAACTATTAGAGGCTTTCATCATTCCATATCTCCCATGATTTTTCAGCCTGGATTCTCAGCATCTCCATTCCGTTAATCACTGTGCAACCCCGCTTCTCCCCTTCAATAAGAAAAGCGGTCCTTTCAGGGTTATAAACAAGGTCGTAAAGGATTTGATCCTTTGTGAGTGAATCATAATCAACGGGAGGTTTCGAATCAATATCTGGTAACATCCCAAGCGGCGTTGTATTAATAATAAGTGCGCTTCCCCTGATTATCTCTCTGTCAAGATCTTTGTAGGTAATTAACCTTGTTCCGGGGTTTCTTGATACATTGATCACATTCATGCCAATTTTTTCCAGCACCCGGCAAACAGCCTTTGAGCTTCCACCGGTGCCAAGCACTATCGCATTGCCGCGCCGGCATCCAAGAAGAGGTAATAGTGATTCCCTGAAGCCTGATATATCGCTGTTGAACCCGGAAAGGAACATATCCTCCCCCTCCCTGCGGATTTTTATCACATTGACAGCGTTTATTTCCCTTGCTTCATCAGAAAGTGAATCAAGAAAGCTGATGACGGCTGATTTATAAGGGATTGTAACATTCAGACCTGCAAGGTTGATTTCTTCATTTATAAGGGATTGAAGCTGGTTGATGTCAGCGATTGGATACAGCTCATATGAACAGTCTTCAATATGCTCACGGGCGAATTTCTCAGTAAAAAATTTTTTTGAGAAGGAATGTCCGAGAGGATAGCCAATGAGACCGAATTTTCGCATCAAATGAAAAGTTGTGGTTCTTTTACCTTAGTGTCCTTTGTGAATTACTTTGCATCCTTTGTGGTTAATTATTTTTTACCACGAAGGGCACAAAGGTTTGCACGAAGGGCACAAAGTCAGTATCTGGCTATTTTAAGTTCTCAGGAAGGAACTGAAAGAATGTATCGCCTCTTAATCCAAGTCGCAGGCTCTCAAGCGGTATGATCTCATTAGGCGGTATATTGCCAAGGTTCACGTTAGCCCCGAAAGACTTGATAAACCATGCCTGCTGCGATTTCAGGGGAGCTTCCCAGATAACATTCTCGAACTTTACATTGTCAGAGATTGCGCAGATAATCGTGTTGTTGACCGAACCGTCTTCGTTATAGATACCGGTTGTTCCCGATTCACGCGCTTCGGCAATCACCTTAACAGAGCCTGCATCGAGCTCTGCTTTCATCATTGCGACCCACTGGTCCGGGGAGAAAACAACACCTTTCTTTTTTGAACCAACCTCCGATATAACGGTCCGTTTCTTAGCCAGCTTACCGATATATTCAAGTTTCTTATTCCTGTCAAAATCATAAGACCCGTCGGATACCTCCACCAGATCGATGTTGCACCTGTCGAGAAGTTCAACAAAGGCGTCGAACATGTTTCTGATTATAAAAGCTTCAAACAGGGTACCTCCGAAATAGGGAATTGTCCCTGCTTTCTTATAAATTTCAATTTTTTTCTCCACTCCCGGTGTGATGAGCGAAGTTCCGAATCCCAGCTTCACATAATCGGTATATTCACCTCCGACAGACATAAAATCTTCAGCTTCCCTTGAGCTGAGGCCTTTATCCATAACCATGGTGAGTCCGGAATTCCTGGGCTTTGCAGGCCTTTCCGGTATAAAAGAAAGAGGATTTTTCATCAAAAGTTTGTTGTTATTAAGGCTATTGTAAGAGTTCTGAATCTTTTAAAAGCTTCTTGAATTTCCTGGAAAGTGACTTTACGGGGAACAGATCCCTGAACATGTCAAAGAGTTCCTTGTCAAGTTCTATTGCATGTCTGAGGATCCTGAAAGCTTTTTCTGTGTTTCCTGCCTGGAGGTTCATGGAAGCAAGCAGGTAATTGATACCCGGAAGATCGCCCGTAACTTTTAGGGCGTGCTCGACATAGGAGACGGCTTTCTCCGAAAGATCATTACTGAGAATTATTTTCCCCATGTCAACCCACACTTCATCATAATAGGCATCGAGCTTCAGTGCCTCACGATAGCATCTGAGGGCAGCCTTTTTCTCGCCCTTTGAATTATGGACCCTGCCAAGGAAATACCAGTATTCGGGATTTTCATCATCCAGCCTTACCGCTTTCCTGAAAAATATAAGGCTGTCTTCAATATCGCCGTTGTTGAATGAAATTATTCCCAGCCCGAACCAGGGATCAGCGAAATCAGGCGAAAGCTCGATTGCTTCCTGGTAATACTTTTTTGCCTGGACGACATCTCCCGTCTTTTCATAGCTTTCTGCCAGGTAAGTCATGGCTTCAAAGCTGTCCTGTTCGCTCTCGAGATATTCGAGATATACCGGTATTGCCTCTGAATACCTTTCTATGTTGCAAAGTATGTTTGCCTTGTTGAAAAGGGCGAAGGTGTTCTGGGAATTGACTGCAAGGGCATAATCATACGCCTCCATTGCTTTTTCATATTGTTCAGTCTTGTTGTACACGATACCCAGATTGTACCAGGCGCTGTCTGAAAAAGGTTCTTCCTCGAGGTAGAGGAGGTAATATTTTATGCTGTTCTCATAATTCTCTGTTTTCTCATATGCGTAAGCCAGATCGTAAAGATGAGCCTTGAATTCAGGTTCAATATCGACAAGCCTTTGCATGTATGGAACCATCTGTTGATAATAATTCAGGTTCTGAAGAACTGACGTGATTTCAAAAAGTATGCTGGCGGTATCTTCTGAATCGAGGGTAAGAGCATAGTCGAACATCCTCCTGGCGCCGCTTATGTCGCCCAGTATCCCCAGAGCTGTTCCCTTCGCAACAAATATTTCATGGTTGCCCGGCTCAATACTTTCGAGCTTTTTCAAAATCCTGAGGGCTTCGACAGCCTTCCCTTTATCCAGAAGCACCCTGGCTTTGCGCAGCTGTATGGAAACGGAATACGGATGCTGCTGCGATGCAAGAGTTGCAGCATCGAATGCCCTGGTGGAGTTGTTGCATTCGATATAATAATCTATGATTGATTCAAATTCAACAACGTCGAAGAAATAACTTGTATTATTCTTCCGCATCCTTTCGAACTTCTGGACGGCCTGCTTCACCTCATCATCAAAAGGTAGTCCAAATTTGTCTTCTTCCATGGTTCAATAAAGTAGTGATACAAAATTAATACTATTTTCCATAAGCCTAAACCTACAATATGCTATTTATCAACAATATAACTTTTTTCATAATTCACTGAATAATTGTGCTTTATTAAAAAAATCGAAAAAAAATTCATTTTCCCTGTAAACTGACGCAACCTGAGGAAAGGATTTATCATCTATGTTTTTGGAAAATGAGGACAATCGAATAAAACCCACACTCTATTTCCTAGAATTAACCTAAATTCAACCTTCAGTGAAAACCGGGATACCCACCCGGTTTTTCATTTTAATTGATATATTTGCCATAACCCTAAACATAAGAATATGGAAAGAACGTCATATTTCTTCTGCATCATTCTGAGCATTTATCTTCTGTCAGGGTGCTCCAAAAAGGAAGAAGATCCGATAAAATACAAGCTGGGTACTTTTCCGGACAGTGTGATTAACCTTGGGGATATCAATTCACAGTACGATGATTACAATCTCAGCGGTAGCAGCCCGGTGATCTTTTCAAGCAACAGGGCCACGCAGGGAGGGCAGTTCGACCTTGTTCAGGGTGATATAAGCTTTACTTTTGACCAGACTACAGGCAAATTTGATTTTACCTCTGCCGTTACCAATGATGCTTTCTTTGCCAGCCTGATACAAAAAGCTACTACTCTCCGCAATGATTTCGGTCCATACAGGATATTCAGCAACAACGACGGATATGAATACACGATTATTTCTTCCGTAAATGACCAGGGGAATCTGGATTTATATTACTTCAGGAACAGGCCCAAAGCCGGAACTGCTGTGCCTGAAATACAGGGTCCTTTCCCTGTAAGCATCCTTAATACGGCATCGGATGATGCATATTTTTGTTTTGATACAAACCAGGATTCGGCATACTTCTGCTCAAACAGGAACGGCAATTTCGACATATTACTCAGAAACAAGCCTGCAACGGTTGAACATGCAGCCTGGTTCAACCAGGGTTTCGCGGCTTCTGCACCGGTCGACAGCATTAACAGCACAGGTGATGACAAATGTCCCATGGTATATAAGAAAATAATGGTTTTCACATCCAACAGGCCCGGGGGACTGGGAGGTTATGACCTTTATTATTCCGTATTCAGAAAAGGCAAATGGGGTTCTCCGGTGAATTTCGGTCCAGGGATAAACACATCGAGTGACGAATATCGTCCCGTTCTGGGTTATGATCAAAATTTTACAAATTACTTCCTCATGTTTTCATCCAACAGGCCGGGAGGAAAAGGAGGGTTTGATTTGTATTTTACCGGGGTGAAATTATAGGGTGGTTACCGCCTTCAATGTATTCAACAGCAGCCCAACCCTTGTCATCGGCCCGACACCGCCGGGGACTGGTGTGATGTACGAGCATTTTGGCGCCACATTGTCGAAATCCACATCACCTGCAAGCCTGAATCCGGATTTTGAAGATGGGCTTTCCACCCTGGTTGTCCCGACGTCAATAACAACAGCTCCCACCTTTACCATATCAGCTTTAACAAATCCGGGAGAGCCGATCGCAGCAATTATGATATCAGCCCCGGATACAATGGCTTCAATGTTTTTTGATCTGCTGTGAACAACCGTGACAGTGGCGTCAGTGCCTTTCCTTGAAAGAAGAACACTCACTGGCCGGCCCACAATGTTTGAACGGCCGATGACGACGCAGTTTTTGCCTGATGTTTCGATCTTATATCTTTTAAGAAGCTCAAGAATGCCATAAGGCGTGGCCGGAAGGAATGAGGGCTCCCCTATCATCATCCTGCCAAGGTTTACGGGGTGAAAACCATCCGCGTCTTTTCGAGGATCGATTGCTTCGGTCACCTTGTTTTCGGAAATGTGCTCCGGAAGCGGAAGCTGTACGATGAAAGCGTCGACCTCAGGATCTTCATTCAGCTGTTTAATACTTTGGAGCAGTGCCCTTTCTGAAATGTCAGTTCCAAAACGAAGAAGTGTGGATATAAAGCCGACTTCATGACAGTCTTTGACCTTGTTTGCCACATAGCTTTCGCTTGATGGGTTATTTCCGACAAGAATAGCTGCAAGGTGAGGTATCTTTTTACCGGCAGATTTCAGCTTTGCCACTTCGGCTGCTATTTCCTGTCGTATTTCAGCAGCAGTTTTCTTTCCGTCGATGAGCGTATACATTGTCGAATTTTATTTTTTTCTGGCCATTCCCGGAACGTTGCCCTTTGTCACCATCTTCATCATCTTTCGTGTTTCGTCAAACTGTTTGAGCAACTTATTTACATCCTGTACCGTAGTTCCGCTCCCATTTGCGATCCTTTTCCTTCTGCTCCCATTGAGGATCAAAGGATTTGTGCGTTCATCCGGTGTCATGCTGCGGATGATAGCTTCAATGCCTTTGAAAGCGTTGTCATCAATATCGAGGTCCTTTACTGCCTTTCCAACACCCGGGATCATTGCCATAAGGTCCTTGATGTTACCCATTTTCTTGATTTGCTGTATCTGGGCTATGAAATCGTTAAAATCGAACTGGTCCCTGGCAATCTTCTTCTGAAGCTTTCGTGCTTCCTCGATATCGTATTGCTCCTGGGCTTTCTCTACAAGTGACACGATATCGCCCATCCCGAGTATCCTGTCGGCCATTCTTGAAGGGTAGAAGATATCGATTGCGTCCATCTTTTCACCGGAGCTTACAAACTTGATGGGTTTGTTTACAACCGATTTGATTGACAGCGCTGCTCCTCCACGTGTATCACCATCGAGCTTTGTAAGGACAACACCATCGAAGTCGAGCCTGTCGTTGAATTCCTTTGCGGTGTTGACAGCATCCTGACCCGTCATTGAATCAACGACGAAAAGTATCTCATGGGGATTCACTGCATCTTTCACTGCAGCAATCTCATTCATCATGGCCTCATCGATAGCGAGACGTCCGGCAGTATCTATGATCACGACATCGTTACCTTTCATCTTAGCTTCACGAATGGCATTCTTTGCAATCTGCACGGGGTTCATGTTCCCGTCCTCGGTATAAACAGGAACCTCGACCTGTGATGCGATGACTTTCAGCTGTTCGATAGCTGCCGGCCTGTAAACGTCGCCTGCCACGAGAAGAGGATGCTTTCCGCGCTTGCTTTTCACCAGTTTTGCAAGCTTTCCGCTGAAGGTGGTTTTTCCGGATCCCTGTAACCCGGCGATCAGGATAATTGAAGGATTAATTTTCAGGTTGATTTCCGTCTTGTCACCGCCCATCAGCTCCACAAGCTCATCATGAACGATCTTGATCATCATCTGTGAAGGATTCACTGATTTCAGAACTTCCTGTCCAAGGGCTTTTTGCTTTATCGTATCGGTAAACTGCTTTGCTATCTTGAAATTGACATCGGCATCAAGGAGGGCCCTCCTGACTTCCTTGAGGGTTTCCGCAATATTTATTTCAGATATTCTTCCCTGTCCTTTCAGTATCCTGAAAGATTTCTCGAGCCTGTCGCTTAGGTTCTCAAACATACCTTTATGCTATAATCAGTTTTTAATATTCTTTATGGTACTGGTACTG
>DATGWQ010000228.1:0-8965 GCA_035299385.1 Bacteroidales bacterium
GTATTTAATGGTCACTGGCAGTTTAAATCTTATAGCTGTAAGCAGATCCTGAATAAATTCCGTTCCCTTTGTTTCAACGGCCTTCTCGAACACTATTTTCTTTTTCAGCAGTGCGTCGCTGTTATTACGATAAATATTTGTAAACACTGCTAACTTGGCGGCTGATTCCGAAAACTCTTTGAAGATCTCGACATCCTTCATCTGCCCGAGATATTTTGCAGCGAAAAGGACTGTCTGGATCTCATCGTCACTCAGCGGTATTTTATCAATTGAATAATCCTTCTTGGAATAAAAGTATTTTCCTTCAGTTCGGTCGAAGTCAATGGGCGCCAGATAGCCAAGCTCTCCGTTTTCCCTCATCTCTTTCAGGTCAGCATTCAGTGTGCTTAAAAAAGCTTGCTCACCCCTTTTTTCCTTCTCCTTCTCGTAATCTTTCCCAATCGCTCTTGTGCATGCTTCGATGAGTTCATATTTACTTGCCCTTTTGCCGTTTATCAGGCATTTGTTAATAGCGCGGTACCGTACCAGTGCATTCAGATTGTGTGGCATGTATCAGTGATTTTGCTCATCTAAAATAGAAAAAAGTTTAACAATGCGCCGGGAAATTACCGATTGCAATAAAACATATGCACCCTGCACCTGGCCCTCGAGGCGCCGATAAATACCTGGAAAGCATTTTTGCCTTTAAGACTTGAGCAGACCAGGATAACAGCATCACTCTCCAGGCCTTTGGCCCTGAGCATGGTTGTATAGCGGATCTTGCCATTCCCCTTGTAATCAGATGAACTTAATAATTGATAATCAGCACTCTCTGAGATCACTGCTTTCATGGCAGCTTCATCCTTCAAAAGGTCGCTCGTAAAAAGAACCAGTATGTCTTGCGGATTCAGGCCATTGATCCCCTTTTCTTTGGCAACTGCCTGCCTTATAAGAGTCATTGAATCTCCGGGTCTCTCCCACTGCCTTATCACAACATCCTCACCGTAATCTTTTCCGGCGTCAATGTTCCCGGCTGCAGCATCTGCTATCAGGTTGCTTATGCCATGCCCCGTATTGATGCGAAGATTTGCAACAAGATTGTAAACGGCAGAATAGGATTTGAGAGTATCGCGGGTTCTTATGTAATGGCCAAGGTCTCCTCCATCGGGATAATCCTGGCTGTCGTCGTAAAATATAAAATAGCTTCCGTTCTGAAGGGGGTTGTTGACCTTAAGAAAGGCCTTCAGCACATGATCGATTCCCTTGTCGAATATATCCTGTGCCTCATCTATTACGATGAAATCATATTTCATGATCTTTTTTGAGCCGGTCTTTGCAATAGCGCCCTTTATGCAGTTTCTCAGCTCGCCTTTTCTTACAGTCTCCCTTGAAGGAATGAGAGACCTGTCACCCGAAAGCTCACCAAGTTCACAGGCAAGGTCAAAAAACAGGTGGATGCTGATCTTTTCCATGGGGATCTCCAGGGCAGGATCAGATATCCTTGCTTTCATTTCAGCACCCAGCAGCTCATTCCAGCATAAATAAAGTCCGGTTTTTCCATCCTTTCTGCAAAGTCTCGAGATGATGCTCAATGCATACGAGGATTTTCCGCTCCCGGGAGGGCCCTGTACAACCAGGCGCCGATTCTCATCCAGCCCGCTGAGGAGGCTGAGCCCCTCGTTCTTCCTTCGATCCGATTCAACAAGGTTAAGCTTCAGCAGGGACCGGCACAGGTCGGGATTGAATTCCGGTTCAAGAGCGCTGCAGATCCTTTCCATCTTCACTTCTTCCAGTTCTTCCCATTGAATGTACCGCGAGGCGCCTTTTTCCCGTTCCTTATCGTGAAAATATTCCTTTTGTGACTGCAGTGAATCTATGATCATCTCAGCCAGGTGTTGTTCATGCTCGCGGTGCCACAGGTCATCCTCTCCTATTCCCCGGGCACTGAAGCCGCATTCAGGGAAGCACACCATTTTGCCCACGAAAACATTCCTGTATCCTTTTTCAAAAAGGTACTTCTGTATTGCATCGGCGTTATCATCGACCTGGATAAAAGGATTATCGAGCGGTTCCCTTGCCCTGCTGACCATCCTGTAAAATCCTGTACTGCCATCAGGCCTTGTCCCATGACCAATGATTCCTCCCTTGACCTCGATAACCATTATGCCATCGGCAGTAAGGACAACAAAGTCACATTCTCCTGCCATCTGGGTCCCGTGGTAACGTGAGGACAGTCTTAAGCTATGTATAACATGGATAGGCTCATCCGGGCAGCCCGGTGCGGAGAGTTGCTTGTCAGCTTCCTTTTCACCGGAGTTGGTTATCTGCCATGGGTTGTAGTGTCTTTTAAGCATCTTCTTTATTCAGAATATTGCAGGAATATTTACTTCATTTCAGGATTTGCCCTTTGATTGTTTAGCAGGGACGCAGAGTCATGACCCGCGCTGATCCGGTCGAGTATCGCAAGCACATCCCGATGGATCTCGCTGCCCTTTCCATAGTCTGCAGCGCATACAAAATTGACCCGGCCGTCAGCAATGAGCTTTTCCGCCGTGACCTGCTTCTTAATGTCCCCGGGTTTATAGACGCCAATGGAATGCCCTCCCTCCTGCTTCACCAGCTTCATGCAAGGGATGTCGGTTTCGCCGTCACCGAAATAGATCATCCGGCTGAAGGGGATCTTACGTTTGTTATCTTCGAGGAATTCATTGACGATCTTATTGTCGCCTATGCTGTCAATGCCTTTATTTATCTTGAAAAGGAACTGCGTTTTTGTCGTATAGTTCACCGCAACGCCGGGCCAGAAAGCCTCGCCACTTTCATCATACAGGTATGAACATGCATAGATCTTCCTGAATTCCATTGCGATTGGTGTTCCTTCGATCATCTCGGTGAGCCCCGATGAGTTTATGTAATGTTCAATGATCAGCCCTCTCTCCTGCCCTTCTCTGTTGATCATTTCAAACCAACCAGACACACCGTGGTACAGTGGTATGTTACTGCCAAATTTCCTGAACGACTCCCTTGTGAGGGAAATATTTCCAGCCCTTGCTTTCTGAAGCATGAGCAACATGTAACACAAAACTCCATCTGCGTCGTTGTCGTTTGAAAGCCTGCAGCATTCTTCCCAGAAAGCTTCCTTATTATTATTGAGAGCCTGGATAAATCCAAATTCCTGCATGTTGCCGGGCGAAAGGGTGCCGTCAAAATCGTAGATAAGGGCAACTGTGGGTTTCTGGTTTTTCATGTCAGGATCCAGCTGTAAGTTACATTGATCATATCCTGTCATTTTTTAAATATACTGAATTATCATATTCAATACATCTCTGAGCGCCCCCTTGGGGGTCAGGGGTGGACAGCGGGAAGGTCATCAAATTCAAAATTCGCTCCTCAAAAAGGTTGCGTACCCAAGATTTATAATTGCATTCATAATAATAAAAAATCACAGGTATGGATAAAAAGCATGAAGTACACAACCTGATCATTCTCGACGAGAGCGGATCGATGGGATCTATCAAGAAAACCACTATCCAGGGTTTTAACGAGCTGGTGCAGACAATAAAAGGCATTGAAAAAGAGTATCCCGAACAGGAGCATTTCATTTCACTCGTCACGTTCAATGGTCTTGGTCAAAAGACACTGCATTTCATGGACCCTGCTTCAAGTCTTCAGCAGATCGATGAAGCAAGCTATCAGCCCGATGCAAGCACTCCCCTGTTCGATACCATGGGAAACTCGCTTACAAAGCTCAGGAAAGCTCTTGACGGTAAGAAAGATTACAACGTCCTGGTAACGATCCTTACCGATGGCGAGGAAAATGCTTCAAAAGAGTATTCCGGTGAAGCCATTAAAAAACTCGTTGAAGAGCTGAAACAGAAGAACTGGACATTCACCTACATCGGCACCGATCACGATGTGGAGAAGATCGCCATGTCGATCTCGATCACCAACACGATGACCTTTCAGAAAAGCGATATGGGAATGAAAAACATGTTCCTCCTGGAGAAAGAGGCCCGCATGAGGTACAGCAAAAATATCAGGGAAAAGAAGGATACGAATGAGGATTTCTATAAAAAAGAAGAATAGAATCCATTAACCACAAAGGACACTAAGTTCTGCACTAAGGAACACAAAGAAAATTGACGGATGCCTCAAAGCTTAGAGGCATCCTCTTTTTTACAGGTTTATAAGATTGATCCCGGATTTTATAAAATAACCTGCAGTATCCGGGTGACAGGTAAAAATGATGATCTGCCGGTCTTTTGCAAAATCAGAAAATATTTCAGCTGTCTTCTTAGTCCTTTCAGTATCGAAATTGACAAAGATCTCGTCGACAACAAGGGGGAGCGGCTCGCAGGTTTTTTCATATTCTTCAATGAAGCCAAGCCGCATGGCCAGGAGCAGCTGTTCACGTGTCCCCCTGCTCAGTTCGCCCAGGCCCCTGCCCGCATCCGTTGCATCAAATACAGTAACCTCTTTCCTGTCCATGGAGACACCGATCCTCTTAAAATTTCCATTCGTAATTTTTGAAAAAAGCGATGAAGAATTCCTGATCACCTCAGGCTGTTTCTCCTTTTCGAATTGTCTCCTCACATCGGACAAAACAGTGAATGCCAGCTTGTACGACAGCCAGTTATGATATTCGATCTCCAGCTTTTTCTTTTCTGTTTCGATAGCTGTCATCAGTTCCGCAACGCTTGACTGACCTTCGATTTGTTTGATCCTCAACTTCAGGCTTCCGGTCTGTTCGTTTTTATTCTTCAGTTCTTCATTCATCCTTGCCAGTTCAGGGTTTATCTGCTCGATCTCCTGCTCTATCAGGTCCTTCCTTTTATTTTTAAGGTATTCGATAACCTCGCCTGATATGCCTCTTCCAGCAACGGCTTCAATTGTCAAAACCTCAGTTTTCCTGGCTGATTCCAAAGCAGCAATCCTGCTGATTAGTTCATATTTCTGTTTGAACTCCTTCCTGTCTGTTGACTGAGCAGCTGACAGAAGATCTCTGATCTTATTTCCTGCTTCGGTAAGTTTCTCTTCTGCAAGTTTCAGGTTTTTCTTCTTTTTATTTATTTCGCTGAGAAGGTTTGCTTTTGAAACCGAAATCCCCTGGTCAACGGCAAACTCCTTCAATATCTGATTAGCTCTCTGAATGCTGTCAGCATGTGCCAGTTCAAGAATTCCATCAAATTTGACAATATGTGCCTCAAAAATGGTGATGAGATCATTTTTCTTTTTCAGGGTAGCGGATGCGTTATCTCTGTCTATGATTACCTTCTTAAGACCGGAAACAATGTTTATTGCGCCGATGGCTGCTTCAGGAGTAAGCTCCTCATTTAGATGAAGCACTTCTC
The DNA here is from genome assembly GCA_035299385.1 of Bacteroidales bacterium. Taxonomy (GTDB): domain Bacteria; phylum Bacteroidota; class Bacteroidia; order Bacteroidales; family VadinHA17; genus LD21. The sequence goes on from DATGWQ010000228.1 coordinate 5,331, forward strand.
TCAGGTATTTTTTATACTCCTTCTTAAGAGCATTTTCCTCTTCAGCTATATTACGCAGGTCTTCTGAAAGATTCTTCAGCGGGTCTTGTATTATAATAAACCTTTTACATGCAATCAGGATCACGGCAGCGCCCAGGCAGGAAATCCAACCGGCCGGCAGATTATATATGAACAACGGGATGGCTGCGAGCAGGAACAAAAACGAGCCAAGGTTTATGAGATTGCCGGCATTCACAACCCTCCTCCCTGCAGAAGACGCGTTGATAAGAGTTTCCTTCTGCAGCCTTTTAATGCCGATAACCGAAAATCCATCCCTGAAACTATTGATTCTATTCTGGCAGACAAGTGCTTCATCAAGATCAGCAACATTCTGTTCTGTCCACTTAATGCCGATGCTTTTCAAGGATCGGCTGATTTCGGCATTGAAGCTTTCTATCTGCTGCTCAAGCGTTTGTTTTTCGGTAAGGGTTTGCCTGAACAGTTCGAGATTGTCCCTGATGTAATCAGCATCTTTTACTTGTGCAACAAGCGCATCCCGGAAATTCAGGGAATTATATTCGGCCTCAAGTTCAATTATTCCTTTCTCGTCCCCGGTTCCCTTATTAAGTTTTTTAATACTGTCAAGATGCCCCCCCTCCTCTTTTTCAAGTTCGTTCAGTTGCTCCAATCCTCCCTGTGGGCACTCAGGCTTTAATAACCTGCTTAGCTCTTCATCAATATCTGAAATTTTTAAAAATCCAGGATAACACCTCAGGTATTTGTCGAGCTTGTTCTTTGTATCGCTTTTTTCATTTATTTCCATGCTGAGCAAAGATGATTCATCAGTAATCTCAGTAAGATTTCTTTGAAGCTCGTTGTAGCTGTCAAGACTCTCGGTTAACAACCGAAGAGCTTCCTCATGCTGCTCAATGGCATTCAGTATTTGCGGTATTTGCTGTATTCTTCCGGAAGGTTTGTAGATTAAATCCGCTTTGTCCCTGATTGCATCCGATGTATCACCAATAGAAATATTGCCAAGTCCGGTAGATATGCTGAAGATCCTGTCCTCAATCGCTGATTCCCTGAAGGAGCCTGTATCATTCAGATCTTCAAGTGAAAAAGCATAAATATTCCTGAAGAGATTGTCGTTTGCATCATTCAGCATGCGCGACCATATACCGGTATCATTTAATGGTAAATCGTTTTTATATACAGAAAGCTTATTCTCTTTTCTCTCAAGACTTAATACCTCACCTGAACTCATCTTCACTCTTGCTGTTCCGCCAAGCTTTCCACCACTCAATGCCTCCATTCTCACCTCCCTCGGTTTGTATCCGAATAGTACATAACGGATGAATTTCAGCAATGTCGATTTACCAGCCTCATTGGGTCCGTAGATAACATTGATACCATTCCTGAATTTATTACTGACATCATGAAAGATGCCGAAGCCGCTTATATGAATTTCCTGCAATATCATTTTTCCCGTGTTAATTCATCAATGAGTATTGTCCTTGCCCTGTCAAGAAGGCTGCGTTTTACCTCAGGAGACAGCTCGTTTAAGTTTTTCCTGGCCTGGGGATTGACAAGATCCTTTTCGACAGAATTAATCAGCGAATCAAGACTTTCATTGTTCAGAAAATATCTGTCAAAAACTTTCAGGACCTCTGATGTGAACCCCGGCTCTTTTTTAAGTTCATCAGGATCGATATCCGGATATGTATTAAGTTCTATGCTGTCGATCCATACAAAACTGTCACCGGAGAGCTGTCCTTCGTTGTATAATTCAGTAAGCTGCTCGATCTCTCCCGGCAATTCGAGTTTGCTGTGAAGGGCTGTCCGGCCGGTGAGGGCTATCCTTAGCATCATATTTGTTTTCCCGTCATGATCATGGACAGAATTGCAGGCATTCCTGATTTTTAAATCAAGCTCTTCGGCCTGTTGTACCCCGGTAATATCGATAGTGACATCTTCAAATCTTATGATTTGGGTTGGTATGAATTCATATGATGGCTGCTGTCCTTCATTAATAGTTACGAGATAGCATCCTTTTTTGCCTGTCTCACCGAAATCCCTCCCCTGTGGGTTGCCAGGATAAATCATTACAGGCGTTTTGTCTCTTATTACCCTTGATTTATGTATATGTCCAAGGGCCCAGTAATCGAAACCCTTATCCAGGACATCATTGACAGTGAAAGGAGCATAAGAGGCATGAGGTCCTGGCTCCCCGACAGAGCCGTGAAGCACCGCAATCGAGACTGGTGCAGGAGAAGGTGATAATTTGTATCTGTCCGCAAGATTCTGTGTTATTTTGGATTCCCCGAAGCTCATGCCATAAATATCTGCAACAGGAATGCCGCCCTTGATAAAAGTCTTGTAACCGCATTCTTCAGGATCAAAGCAATAAACGTTTTCGGGAAGCTTCAGTTCCTTTATCCAGTGATTGTAAGGATCGTGGTTTCCGCAGACAAGATAAGTGGGAATACCCTTATCAGCCAGCCTTTTCAGCTCCGGGATAAATCTCAGGTGCCCGGCCAGGCTCTTGTTATCACTGTCGAAAATGTCGCCTGAAATAACCAGGAAGTCCACCTTCCTTTCAATACAGGCATCTATTATTCTTTTGAAGCTCTTGAATGTAGCATCTTTCAATCTTCTTGACAGTTCGGAATTCCATACTGACAATCCCTTAAATGGCGTGTCGAGGTGCAAATCAGCTGTGTGTATGAATTTTACTGACGGCATAAAAAACGGGTTTAGGATTCTGCAATTTAATGAATTATAGAAATCAAAAATAGAAGACACAGGGGGAATCGGAATACTGAGTTCACATTCCCTTTTCGTGAATAAATCCTTCGAGTAGTCTGATCACAGCTCCGTCATTCCTTGAGGTTCCCATGTGAAAGTAGCACAGGTATTCATCTTCATGATAAAACATCGATTTCTCTGTGCCCAAAGTCTTTCTGAGTTCGATATAGTCCATGCACAGCTTTTCCATGTCTCTGAGTTCAGCAGCCCTGACAAAATTCTGAAGCCTTACTTCCTTCATCTTTTGTCCCTTCAGAAGTCTCAACCTGTCTTCGTTATTGAATTCGAAATCCAATATCTTCAACCTTGGATTGAATCGTTCAATCAATCCATTCAATATTGAAAGAAATTCTTCATTGCTGAAAGTTTCCGAATCGAGCATACCGTTCAGCTTAATAACGAGTTCCGGCAACGTTTCCATGCATTAAGGATTAAATTATTCTGCTTCCGATATAGGTACTCTGTGAAGCAGCAATATCCCGGTCGTAGGGTATTTCCTCGCGAAATTTTCATTGTGAATTGTGCTCAGGTTATAATGGACTGATATGAGATCTTTCTCCATAACCGGCCTCCCCCATTCATTTTTCCCGTTGAGATAATCCTGCAGCTCTGAATTGATCTGTCTGCCGAGCATGTCAACAAACTGCTTTACAATAATGTCGCTTTTCATATTATCTGAAGATTGATTTGACACTGCTTACAAGCCAGCCAATGCAAAACGCAACGAAACAGACCGAAGTCATGATCACCGATTCATGTTTCCACACGGGCTTCCTGTACATATGATAAATATTCCCCTCTTTCCGGTTTGCATCTTCCAGGAGCTTCATGATTTCCGCCTGCATCCTTTT
>DATGWQ010000229.1:0-14399 GCA_035299385.1 Bacteroidales bacterium
TCTTCTGAACGGGTTCCTGACATTCATGGGGCTGCTGGCATTCAGTAAAAAGGAACTGAGATCGGACCCCCACTAATTACTCCTCCGCTCTGTCCACCCCTGACCCCCAGGGGCATAGCCGTCAATCTAAGGAGTAAAGAATTTTTTGTATCATGCAGGTATTCAGAGGCATAGTCTCCCCTCCTTCAAAAGGAGGGGAGAATAACAAGATGATAACCAGTAAATTGCATAATAAAAAAACCTTATGTTGACGGCTATGCCCCCAGGGGGGCGCGCCGGAAAGTCCGGCCGTGAGGGGCAAAAATAATAATCAGGGATTGAACGGGCTGTAAGTGTTTCCCGGCTGGGCCTGGTTGTCAGGCAATGTATCCTCGTCCGGCTCCTCGGGAGGAGGAGGCATTACGATTACCCGTTTCTTCTTGTACGGAATGTTGAAAGTAATGTAATATGAAATACCCGAGCTCAGGTTCTTCCCGGCATTCCCAAAACCCGGCAGATAGAGTGGGTTGAGATCCTTGTTTATTCCTTTGTAGAAAAGCCATCTTATATTGATGGTCCAGCCCATGCTGAAGTTTTTGAATACCTCTGTTCTGACACCAGGTGTCACTTCAAGAAAATGCGCCGTACCTGAAGTAAGAGGAATGCTCGAGCTCACACTTCCCCAATAATTCTCCGTTGTAAACGACGGGACTTCAAAAGATGACATGCTTATGCCATAATGAAAACCAACTCCGGCAAAGTATTTGCCCCGGGCTTTTTCCACTCCCATGAGGTTGAAATCGGCACCTGTTTTGAAAAAGATGCCTTTTGCCCGGTAATCATAATTGTACTGGGAATAACTGTAGTTGGAATACCCTCCGCCAATCATGATGCTTGTCTTTTCATTCAGGTCGAGGAATACATTTCCCTCGGCGTTCATCGTTTTTTTGTCGATAAAATATATGACGGGACCCGAAATCTCAGCAGCAACTCTTATATTAAGGGGAACATCTACCGTATCCTGTGCGGTGCCAGGAAGAGCAGCCGCGATCAGCAGGAAGAAGCTAATAATATATGCGGATATTCTCTTCATCCAGGTTGGTCACGGTTCTTTGGTTAATAAGAATTTCAATTTCATTCCTGCTGTGCAATACACTATCTATCTGGTGATAGAAAGTGTATCCGCATTCTTTTGAGATCAGGTGCGGGTAGCTGGAATAAAATACGTATAATGTATCTGTGAAGTTATTTATTCTCATTATGAACACTGAATTGTCCGATGCCGAATTCAGCGGCAGGCTTGCTTTCCTTATTGATTTTGAAGCGGAATATATCGTGTTCGTGTCAAAACCGAGCCCAAAGACGGTGAGGCTGTCCGGAGTTTTTGCTTTTCTTGTGGCAAAATCATAGAAAGAGACATCGAGCAGGGAATCCGTCTTTTCAAAGCATGAGCCCGGGGTACACGAGGTGAGGGACACAAAGATCCCTGCATACAATATAAGGAAGAGTCTTTTTATGTTCATTTGCTTCAGCAAGCCCCAAAATTACAAAATTATTGAAGCAGGCTGAACCCCGGATTAAAATTTAGGCAGATTGCGCAGAACGATGTTTATACCGTTCCTTATCTTTATCAGTACATTTACATCCGAGTTGTCCCTGGAGTAAATATCGGCGATTATTTCTTTGTAATGGCGTGCTATCAGGTTCCTTTTGAGCTTGAGAGTGGGGGAGAGCTCCCCGCTTTGTGTCGACCATTCTTCGGTGACAAGCCTGAACCGTTTTATCTGCTCGTGTTCCCCGATACTGCCGTTGATCTCTTTGATTTCGCGCGAAAACTGGTTAATGACTTCAGCCATCTCTATAAGATCCGAATTATCACGGAAATGCAATTTGTGAGAAGCGCACCAGTCATGCAGGTATGCGAAGTTCGGTGAAATGAGTGCACTGGCAAATTTCTCGTTCTCACCGATAACCATTGCCTGTTCGATGAAAGGTGATTCCTTAAGCCTGTTCTCGATCGACTGGGGGGCTATATACTTGCCTGCGGAGAGCTTGAACATTTCTTTTTTACGATCGGTTATCCTGAGCCATTTATTTTCTTCAAGCACGCCGATGTCGCCAGTGTGAAACCATCCTTCAGAATCGATGACCTCCGCCGTGAGATCAGGGGCTTTGTAGTAACCCAGCATCAGGTTTGGCCCTTTTGCCAGTATCTCACCATCTTCTGCAAGCCTTACTTCAACACCGTTGAGAATCGGGCCGACAGTTTCAAACTTTATTTCACCCAAACGGAAAGGATTGACAGCAATGACCGGCGATGTTTCCGTGAGGCCATAACCCTGTATTATGGGTACACCTGCAGCCCAGAATATCCTTTCGAGCCTTGACTGAAGTGCAGCCCCTCCTGAAACAACGACGACAAGCTCATTGCCGAGAGCTTCTTTCCATTTGCTGAAGATCAGCTTGCGGGCTACCTTCAGCCTGAACTTATAAAAACCGGAGTTTCCCTTTAATCTGAATTTCAGGCCAAGCGCCACTGCCCAGAAGAATATTTTTCTCTTCAGCCAGGGCAGGCTCCTCCCTTTGCTTATGATGTTATCGTATACTTTTTCGAGAAGCCTTGGAACAGTTGCGAAAATGTGAGGTTTGATTTCTTTTATCATCTCTCCCACAGTGCCCATGTTCTCGACATAATAGATGCTAATGCCTTTGTACTGGAAATGATAGTTCAGCATTCTTTCGAGAACGTGGCAAAGGGGCAGGAAGCTCATCGCCCTGTGTCCGTAGCCGAGCTCATGGGCAACTATTGTCTCCCTTACATTCGAAAGCAGGTTTTCGTGGCTAAGCATAACCCCTTTTGATGTTCCCGTTGTTCCTGAAGTGTAAATGATCGTAACAAGATCATTTGGTTTGATGCTGCTGCTGATGCTTTCGAGCTCGTGGCGGAGCTTTGATTCATTGCGCCTGCCTGCTTCGATTATGTCTGAGAAAGAGCTCACCCCTTCGACAGGATCAAATGAAAAGACAGCGATTTTCCTGACGGCTTTTGAAAGTATCGGGCTTACCTTATTATATATGGTTTTGTTTCCGACAATAAGAGCTTTGATGTCTGAATGATCAAGGATGAAGGCATATTCATCGGAACCGATTGTCGGATAGATGGGTACGTGAATCATACCTGCCTGTGCAATTCCCTGATCTGCAAAGTTCCATTCAGGCTTGTTGGGTGTTATCGTTCCTATCTTATCGCCTGTAACGAATCCCATCGAAAGAAGTCCAAGGCTCACCAGGTCAGTGTTCCTGACGCATTCAGAGCTGGAATACCTGGTCCATTTTCCATCCTGCTTGCCGCAATACATGTCTTCACGAGGGTATTTCTCATGGCTCATCCGTACGATGTCGAAAGTCCTGGTAGCTTCCATAAAGGATTATTTTAATGCGGCAATTCTAAGGAATTTTTTCGAACAAAAAATATAATGCCTTAAACAAATTGAAAAAACATTTAATAATATATTGATTATTAAGTATTTTACAATAACAGAATTCTTGAGATTTTTCGAATGCGAAAGAGTTACACAGAGTTGCACAGAGAAGCACAGAGTTGCACAGAGTCAAAGCATTAAAGAATTACGTAATTAATTACGTAATTAATTACGTAATTCTTTTGAATCCTGTTTCACGCGCTGAACCTAACACACATCTTCCATCTTCAAGATCCTGCATGTATAGGGGATCCTGAACGAAGCGACAGCGCAGTGAAGGATCCCATCGTATTACCAGAATCCAATTGACATGATGTGTGGAGTTTCACGTCAGCGAAGGATGACCTCCTCCGCCTTCTTCAACGCGGCCTCAATCCCGGCCGGATTCTTACCTCCTGCTGTTGCCAGGAAAGGCTGTCCTCCGCCACCTCCATTGATCATTGGCGCAATCTCCTTTACAATTGCAACGGCATTGATGTTTTTTCCCTTTACAATCGAGTCGCTCACCATCACAACCAGGTTTGCCTTGCCATCAGCTTCGGACGCAAGCACAAGAACAGCATTACCGACATATTCCTTCGCCTGCCAGGCAGCATTTTTAAGGTTGTCCGCCGATGCATTTTCGATTTTTCCAGATATGAAGCTGACTCCCTTTATAACAGTTGCTTTCGAAACAAGATCCCTGAGCGCAGCCGAAACAGAACGCAGCTGCATCTGCTCGATGTTCTTTTTCAGGGCGCTGTTCTCTTCCACCAGCTTCCTGACGTTTTCTGAGAGGCTGCCTGATGGCTTGAGAATGGCTGATATTTCTTCGACAGCCGTCATCCTTTCATTGATAAACTCCTCTGCCTTTGCGGCAGTAACAGCTTCGATGCGCCTTATTCCGGCAGCGATCCCGCCTTCGGAGACGATCTTCATTATGCCTATGTGCCCTGTCGAGTCGACATGTGTGCCGCCGCAAAGCTCTACAGAGTCGCCGAATTCAACAACCCTCACCTTCTCGCCGTATTTTTCGCCGAAAAGGGCCATGGCCCCCATTGACTTTGCCTGGTCAAGAGGTATATTCTCGTGCACTACCCTGTGATGGTCCTCCCTGATCATCCTGTTGACCATCAGCTCGACCCTGGCCAGCTCCTCTCTGGTCATCTTTGAAAAATGGCTGAAGTCGAAGCGGAGCCTTTCAGAATTTACAAGCGAGCCTTTCTGCTCGACATGTTCGCCGAGGACTTTCCTCAGGGCAAAATGAAGCAGGTGTGTGGCGCTGTGGTTGTTGGCAGTCATCTGTCTTTTTTCAAGATCGACAACTGCATCGAAAACGGCGCTTGTGCCGGACGGAATGCGATCGGCAATATGAATCGGGAGATTATTTTCCTTAATCGTATCGAGGATCCTTATATTTTCATTGCCATGGGACAGGACGCCCGTATCACCAGCCTGTCCTCCTGATTCAGCATAGAAAGGCGTTTTGTCAAACACAAGTTGAATGATCTCTTTTCCTTTTGATTTCACCTTTCTGAATTTTGTTAACCTCACCTTATCGTGAGTTGTTGTGTATCCGGTGAACTCAGTAGATTCATTGTCCGCAAGTACAGTCCAGTCTGCAGCTTCGACGGCAGCATCCTCACGCGACCTTCCTTTCTGCTTCTCCATCTCCTTCCCGAATCCGTTCACATCGAGGCTCATCCCGTTTTCCCTGAGTATCAGGCCTGTAAGGTCGACCGGGAAGCCGTATGTGTCGTACATCTCGAAAGCCGCTTTCCCCGGCATAATATTTTGGCCTGAGGATTTCAGGTCGGAAATCATTTTCTCGATCATCTTCAGGCCTTTGCCAAGGGTTTTGAGAAAAGCTGTTTCTTCCTCAAAGATGATCTTTGCTATATGTTCCTTTCCCGAAATCAATTCGGGATACTGTCCGCCCATTGTTCTGGCAAGGACGGGAACAAGATGCCAGATGAAAGGCTCCTCCTCCATTCCAAGGTTTGTGTAGCCATATCTCACTGCACGCCTTAGTATTCTTCTTATTACATACCCTGCCTTATTGTTTGAAGGCAGCTGTCCGTCCGCAATCGAAAATGAGACGGCCCGAAGGTGGTCGGCGATGACCCTGAGCGCTACGTCCCATTTGTCATTGACACCGTAAGGTTTCCCCGTGATTGCCGAGATTTCCTTTATTATATCCTGGAAGATGTCTGTTTCATAATTTGACTTCTTCCCCTGCAATACCATGCACAGCCTTTCAAATCCCATTCCTGTGTCGACATGCCTGGCGGGAAGCTGTTCGAGCGAGCCGTCAGCTTTCCTGTTGTACTGGATGAAGACAAGATTCCAGATCTCTATGACCAGAGGGTGCCCCTTGTTAATCAGCTCCCTGCCCGGAAGCTTCCTGCGCTCCTCATCATCGCGTATGTCGACATGAATTTCTGAACAGGGTCCGCATGGACCTGTCTCGCCCATCTCCCAGAAATTGTCTTTTTTCGAGCCTTCAATTATCCTGCCTTCGGGATTTGAAAAACATTTCAGCCAGTAACCGTATGCTTCATCGTCCCTTGACACATTTTCCTCGCTGCTTCCTTCGAAAATCGTTGCATAGAGCCGGTCTTCGGGGATGCCGAGCTTTTCGTGAAGCAGCTCCCAGGCCCAGCTTATTGCTTCTTTCTTGAAATAGTCACCGAAAGACCAGTTTCCAAGCATTTCGAACATGGTATGATGATAGGTGTCATGACCGACCTCTTCAAGATCATTATGCTTTCCAGACACCCTGAGGCACTTTTGTGAATTGGCTACACGTTTAGCTGCTGCAGGCTGGTTTCCGAGGAAAATATCCTTGAACTGGTTCATTCCTGCATTGGTGAACATAAGTGTCGGATCATTCTTCACGACCATCGGGGCAGATGGTACAATCTTATGTTCCTTCGATTTGAAGAAGTCGAAAAACGCCTGTCTTAACTCATTTGAGTTCATTATATTTAACTTCGATTAAGTGTATAAACTTTTTACGGGCTTGTAAAAGTAATTTATTTGACTTAGATTTGTCCGGAACACGGTTATTTTTTAGAAAAAAACCTCTTCCTATTGGCGCGTAACCGTAAATATGTATTAGACCTTACTGATCTGCAGTATAAGCTCATACGGCTGCCCTGGAGTACCAGAATATATCGCTTTTTGATCTGGTTTGCTTTTTCAGTCGTTATATCTTCATTCTATTATCTTATCTTTCAAACACAGTTCGGATCTCCCAAAGAGAAGATACTGACACAGCAGCTTGAGAACATGAAGCTGCAATATTCGCTTCTGAGCCGGCAAATGGACAGGACGGTGGAAAACTTATCCGGATTTATGCTTTCCGACGAGATAAGATACAGGCCCATACTGGGTATGAATGCAATACCGGCTAGTTACAGGAAAGGAGGATTCGGAGGTGTTGAGCGTTTCGGCGACCTTAAAGGATTCAGCACGTCCGACATGATGATCTCATTCAGGACACGCATGGCTGAGATCCGGAATATGGCAAGTGTTCAGGAAGAATCATTCTCTGCAATATCGGAAAAAACCCGTGAATGGCAGAGGGAGATGGATCACTTCCCCGGAATAAGCCCGGTGAGCGTGAAATTCAGTCTTGGCGACGGTTATGTCTTCAGGACCATTCACCCGGTGCTGGGAACACCGAGGATGCATAACGGCCAGGATTTCAGGGTGCCTTTCGGAACAGAGGTTTATGCAACAGGTGATGGTGTGGTCATTGAATCCGGCTGGAGCTCCGGAGGATTCGGAAATTACGTGGTGATCGATCATGATTACGGACTTCAGACAGTTTACGGGCACCTCAGCAAGATAATAGTTCCCAAAGGAATGAAGGTCAAAAGGGGAGACCTTATCGGAAGAAGCGGCGATTCAGGCCTTTCATCCGGTCCGCACCTTCATTACCAGGTCGAGGAAAAAGGTCATGCAATCAACCCGGTCCACTATATCAATAATGATATGAGCCCTGAAGAATGGAACGACATGATCGAGGCCTTCGGTTCAAGGGCAAAATACAGGTAAGTGATAAACCTCCGGACCGAATAAATAAATTCACTCCGGATCACACCCTTCCCCCCATTTTTTTACCAGGTTTTACGGAATTCATTATATTTGCCCTGCCATGCCCAGGACTAAATACAAGTTCAATCCCGAATCTTTGAGTTTTGACAAGATCCGCCTAGGATTCAAAACTCTGGCTTTCAGGTTTTTCGCTTATTTTCTCGGATCGGTTATAGTAGCTCTCGGATACTGGGTTGTTTTTGCAGCGTTCTTCGATTCGCCCCGCGAGAAGTCCCTTAAGCGCGAGATCGAAGAGATGACGGTCCAGTACGAGCTGATACACCGCGAAATGTCAAGCATCGAAAAAGTCCTCGACGGGCTGCAGAAGACAGATGACAACCTTTACCGGACCATTTTCGAATCCGAGCCAATACCTTCTTCATTGCGCAATGGCGGAATAGGCGGGGTAAACAGGTACGAATCGCTCGAAGGCTATTCAAATTCGAAGCTGGTGATTGAAACTGCCATGCGGCTCGATCGCATAAGGAAAAAAGTATATGTGCAGACCAAATCGTTTGACGAGCTTATAAACCTTGCAAAAAACAAGGAAGAGATGCTCAGGAGCGTTCCGGCAATAATCCCGATTTCAAATAAAGACCTTACCAGGACCGCATCAGGCTATGGCTGGAGAATTCATCCCATTTATAAAATAAGCAAGTTCCATTACGGTATGGATTTTACTGCACCCGAAGGAACCGAGATATACGCGACCGGCAATGGTGTGGTAACGCTTGTTCAGACTTCACAGAGGGGCCTGGGCAAACATATTGTCATTGACCACGGATTCGGATACCAGAGCATTTACGGTCATCTCAGCAGTTTCAATGTACGCGTTGGCCAGAGGGTGCAGAGAGGGGATGTGATCGGCCAGGTCGGAAGCACAGGGCTCTCGGTAGCCGACCATCTGCATTACGAGATAAAGCTGAATGGTTTGAATGTCGATCCGGTGAATTATTATTTTGAAGATCTGTCCGCTGCCGAATATGAAAGGATGATAGAAATCTCCTCAAAGACAGGACAGTCCTTCGACTAGCTTAACCCGTATATGAACAACAGATTCCGGCAGTTACCTGCTTTTATCATAATTTACCTTTTTGCGCAGGGTATCTCTTTTGCTTCAGGCAAAGGCGAAAATGTAACAAATGATACAATTTCAAAACCCGTCAGGGAGTATGTGGTGGTTACCGGTGTGGGCGATATCATGCTCGGATCTTCTTTCCCTTCGGTGAAATACCTTCCGCCGAAAGACAATCCTTTCCTGCTGATGGAAAGTGTTGCCGACACTCTTATTAATTCAGACCTGACCTTCGGCAACCTGGAAGGATCTTTCCTTAATGCAGGCGATCCTTCGAAGAAATGCAAAGACACGACCATCTGTTACCTGTTCAGGATGCCCGAAAGATATGTATCTGCACTTACCCTGACAGGTTTTGATATTCTCAGCCTTGCGAATAACCATTTCGGCGATTTCGGTCCTGCTTCACGGAAAAGAACAAAGCAGATCCTCGATTCAGCCGGAATTCATTACGCCGGCCTGGTGGAAAATCCGTGGACGATCTTCAGAAAAGATTCGCTTTTATATGGTTTCTGTGCATTTGCTCCCAATGCGGGCACAATGAATATAAATGATATTGACAGCGCAGCATCCATTGTGAAAATGCTCTCGGACACGTGCGACATTGTCATTGTTTCTTTCCATGGAGGAGCTGAAGGCAAGGATTTCCAGAATGTGCCCAGGGCTCCGGAGGAGTTTCACGGCGAGCCCCGCGGAGATGTTTACAGGTTTGCACACGCACTGATTGACAGCGGCGCTGATGTGATCTTAGGCAACGGCCCTCATGTTGCACGTGCAATCGAGGTGTACAGGGAAAGGTTTATCGCATACAGCCTGGGGAATTTCTGTACATACGGAAGGTTCAATCTTGCATACCCGAATAACCTCGCACCCATTGTGAAGCTCAGGCTCGATGTAAAGGGAAGATTCCTGTCAGGCTGGATAGTCCCCGCAGTGCAGCCCTGGCCGGGCGGTGTGAAATATGATCCGGACAGGCTTGTTATTAAAAAGCTTCGTGAGCTGTCGGATGCGGATTTCCCTGATTCACCAGTTCAGATAACAGAAGAAGGTAACATCCTATATAAACTGAGCCATGCCATACAGAGAGAAAAAAATTGAAAAGCTTTACTACTCCATAGGCGAAGTAGCTGAAATGCTAAATGTTCCTGTTTCTACTGTCCGCTTCTGGGACAATGAGTTTGACGTCCTCAAGCCCATGAAGAACAAGAAGGGGAACAGGCTGTTTACACAGGCAGACCTTAAGAATCTGCGGATTATTCATCACCTTCTCAAAGATGAAGGGATGACAATCGGTGGCGTGAAGAAAAGGATGTCGTCCAAATGGGAAGAGACTGATTACAAATACGAGATCAACGAATCGTTGCAGAAGATCAAAACAATGCTTCTCGACATCCGCGACAGTATCTGAAGCTGATAATCATGAATTTAAAGGAACTTTGTTCTTATCTGGATTCAGTTGTCCCGCTTTCATTCCAGGAAAGTTACGACAACTCGGGTCTCCAGGCAGGGGATCCTGAAAATGAAATTACATGCGCACTTCTGACGATTGACGTAACAGAAGATGTTGTACATGAAGCTGTCCGGACGGGATGCAACATTATCATTTCCCATCATCCCCTTATATTCGGCGGTATCAAAAAGGTCACTCCTGCAACTTCTGCAGGTAGTATCCTTTTTGATTGCATAAAGAACGGCATCGCTGTCTATTCGGCTCATACCAACCTCGATATAGCTCATGGAGGAGTCAGCAGGAAAATGGCTGAAAAACTCGGGCTGAAAAATATTAAGGTGCTTCAGCCTCTGGAAAACCAGCTTTTGAAGCTTGTTACATTCATTCCCGTTTCCCATCTCGACAGGGTAAGGGATGCTGTTTTTGAAGCTGGTGCAGGGTTTATCGGCAATTACGACAGTTGCGGGTTCACCGTGCAGGGGCTTGGAAGCTTCAGGGGAAATGAGAATGCCAATCCTTTTGCCGGTGAAAAGGGAAAGCTTCACTATGAGGAAGAGGTGAGATTTGAAACTGTTCTCTTTTCATACATGAAGGAGAAAGTGGTGAAAGCGCTTCTCTCATCCCATCCTTACGAAGAAGTTGCATACGACCTGTACAGGCTAGAGAATATGAACGTCGATGCAGGACTTGGTTGCACTGGAGAGCTTCCCGAAAGTATCGATGAAAAAACATTCCTCGAAAAAACTGCAGATGTCTTCGGATCACGAGGGCTGAGGTATTCAAATTTTACAGGCAAAAAGATCAGCAAGGTCGCAGTATGCGGCGGTGCAGGCTCTTCGCTCCTTCGCAATGCTGTCGCCTCAGGAGCGGATGCTTTTATTACGGCAGACATAAAATACCATACATTTTTCGATGCAGAAGGAAAGATTCTGCTTATTGATGCGGGTCACTTCGAGACCGAAAAATTTGCATCGGAGCTGTTAAAAGAACTAATTATCAAAAAATTCCCTAAATTTGCACTCCGGTTTTCAGAAACAAGAACGAATCCGATTAACTATTTATAAGATGGAAAAAACAAAGACACATGATGCCGAAATCTCTGTTGAGGAAAGGTTAAGGGCATTATTCAGCTTGCAGTTGGTTGATTCCGAGATTGACAAGATCAAAACTCTCAGGGGCGAGCTGCCTCTTGAAGTTCAGGACCTGGAGGATGAAATTGCCGGCCTGGAGACCAGGCTTGGAAATCTTAAGGAAGAGGTTGTGAATCTTGAAAAGGCTGTATCGAAGAAGAATATCGAGATAACAGAGGCAGAAGGACTTATCAAGAAATATGAGGAGCAACAGAAGAATGTAAGGAACAACAGGGAATTCGATTCACTTTCAAAGGAAATTGAATACCAGCGGCTCGAAATTGAACTCTTCAACAAGAAAATAAAAGAGTTCCTTGCCCAGGTAGAAGAAAAAAAGGTTGTAATAGGTGAATCGGAAGCCACGCTGGCCGACAGGAAATCTGACCTTGAGAACAAAAGATCAGAGCTCGACGAAATAATTTCCGACACACAGAAGGAAGAAGAAGGGCTGTACAAAAAATCCGAAAAGATCGAATCACTCATTGAGGAAAGGCTTCTCCAGGCTTATAAGAGGATAAGGACCAACGCCCGTAACGGACTGGCAGTTGTGCCTGTAAAGAGGGATGCATGCGGTGGTTGTTTCAACCAGATCCCGCCACAGAGGCAGCTTGACATCAGGTCGCGCAAGAAAATCATTGTTTGCGAATATTGCGGAAGGATACTGGTCGATGATGAGATTGTGAAGGAAGGACATATCTGAAGGCGAAAGTTGAGCGAAGCGAAATCCCGACCGGAGCGTCGGGAGATAAAGGATAAAGGAAAGCGGGTAACTCCCGCTTTTTTTATTTTAACCCAAAGTACGCAAAATGAAAACCGCAAAGAGCGCAAAGTTTGGCTTTCAGCGTCTCTGCTTCTTTTCATTGCGTTCTCTGCGTTTAAATTTTTTTGAATTCAGTTAAGGGAACAAATTCCTAACTTTACATTTATTAACTTTTCATCATGAGCACCTCAGAATTCAGGAAACTTGTCGCCGAAGGCATTCCTTCAGAGCTTCCGGAAGTAAAGCCGTACGATCCCAATATAAATCACGCGCCAAAACGCAAGGATATTCTTTCCGTGCAGGAGAAAAAGCTGTCAGTAAGCAATGCTCTCCGGTATTTCCCTCAGAAATTTCATTCAGTGCTTGCACAGGAGTTCGCCGATGAGCTCAGGAGATACGGGAGGATCTACATGTATCGTTTCAGGCCTGCTTATGAAATGAAGGCCAGGCATGTTGACGAGTACCCATGCAAGTCGGGATCTGCAGCCGCAATAATGCTCATGATCATGAACAATCTCGATCCTGCAGTCGCGCAACATCCCCATGAGCTTATCACATATGGCGGCAACGGGGCTGTTTTCCAGAACTGGGCACAGTACAGGCTTGCCATGAAGTACCTCTCCGAAATGACGGATGAACAGACTCTGGTCATGTACTCAGGTCATCCGATGGGATTATTCCCTTCCCACAGGAATGCGCCCCGTGCAGTTGTAACGAACGGAATGGTCATTCCAAATTATTCATCGCAGGATAACTGGGAGAAATTCAATGCTCTCGGTGTTTCACAATACGGCCAGATGACTGCAGGCTCCTACATGTACATCGGGCCGCAGGGTATTGTCCACGGTACTACAATCACGCTGATGAATGCCGACCGCATCATTGGCAAGAAGAAAGGCAGGGAATCACGGCTTTTTGTTTCATCCGGTCTTGGCGGAATGTCGGGAGCCCAGCCCAAGGCGGCAAAAATTGCAGGTCTTGTTTCAATCATTGCTGAAGTGAATCCGAAAGCCGTTGCAACAAGGCATTCACAGGGATGGGTGGATGAGGTTTACAGCTCGCTTGACGAGCTTGTGGCCAGGGTCAGAAAAGCTACCCTGTCAGGTGAGGTGGTTTCACTGGCTTACATCGGCAATATTGTAGATCTGTGGGAAAAGCTTGCTGATGAGGATATTCATGTCGACATCGGCTCGGATCAGACTTCGCTTCATAATCCCTGGGCAGGTGGTTATTATCCTGCCGGATTCACATTTGAACAGTCTGTGAAAATGATCTCCGAAGATCCTGGTGCCTTCCGTGATGCAGTCCGGCAGTCACTCAGAAAGCATGCCGGCCAGATTGGCAGGCACACATTGAATGGAACCTATTTTTTCGATTACGGGAATGCCTTTCTCCTCGAAGCCTCAAGGGCCGGAGGTGATGTGATGAAGGCAGATGGAAGCTTCAGGTATCCTTCATATGTTCAGGATATTATGGGGCCGATGTGCTTCGATTACGGTTTTGGCCCGTTCAGATGGGTTTGCTGTTCCAATAACCCTGATGATCTTATGCTAACTGATAAGATTGCGCTGGAAACGCTATCGCATATAATGGAAAATGCACCCGGACGTATCCGGCAGCAGATGTCAGACAATATTAAATGGATCAGTGAAGCAGGGAAGAATAACCTTGTTGTCGGCTCCCAGGCAAGAATACTTTATGCAGATGTACGCGGCCGCATGGAAATTGCCTCGGCGTTCAACAGGGCAGTTAATGAAGGAAAGCTTTCAGCTCCAATTGTCATAGGCCGCGATCATCACGATGTTTCGGGCACAGACTCGCCATTCCGGGAGACGTCAGATATTTATGACGGTTCAAAATTCACTGCCGACATGTCGGTTCAGAATGTGATCGGCGACTCATTCCGGGGCGCCACCTGGGTGTCGATCCATAATGGAGGAGGGGTCGGCTGGGGAGAAGTGATGAACGGTGGGTTCGGCATGGTGCTCGACGGATCTTCACAAGCGGGAGCGGCCTTGAAAATGATGCTTCACTGGGATGTGAACAATGGTATCGCCAGGCGCAGCTGGGCAGGAAATGAGGGGGCTCTGTTTACACTGGAAAATGAGATGGAAAGAACACCAGGTATGAAAGTGACTGTTCCGTATAAAGCTGATCAGGAGTTGATAGACAGGGTGATCGGTGATCGGTAATCGGTAGTAAAGGTGATCGGTAATCGGTAATCGGTAATCGGTCTTCCGTCTTCGGTCTTCCGTCTTTACGCTCAAAGCTTTACGCTCAACGCTCTATAAGCGCCACTGCGATCGCCACCACTCCTTCCTCCCTGCCGACAAACCCCATATTCTCTGTTGTCGTCGCTTTAATGCCTATATTTTCAGCATCAGTTGAGAGTATTTCTGCAATGGTGTTTTTCATCTCACCAATGAAAGGGCTTATCCTGGGT
>DATGWQ010000230.1:0-3001 GCA_035299385.1 Bacteroidales bacterium
GAGATAACAGAGCTTACCGCGACAAAACTGAACGTGCATTCCGTTCAGAATATGGATCCTGCGCTTTTTGGAATCCCACTGCCTTCTTCTGTATCAGTCGATATCACACTATTATTTATCAGGGATTAAATATTCAGTTCAGTATCTGCTTGTTCCTTCTGATGGAGAGCAATTTTTCTGCAAGCGTATCCCTGTTTTCAACTCCGAATTTTCTTAATAGCTCCCTGTGCTCTACGAGAGTTGATTTATAAGCAGGATCATCTGCCAGGTTCCTTGTTTCGCCGGGATCATTCTCCATGTCCGTCAGCGATTCGCGACTGCTGCCTTGGCTGTATATGCAGTATTTGAATCTTTCACTTCGCACCATCCTGCCTTCCATAAAAGGAACTGATCCGTCAATTTCCCCTGCCTGGCTGAGTTGATTTTCCGAGATTACATGTGTACGCCATTTATTCACTTTCATTCCCATCGACAGCTTCATCAGGCTCAAGCCCGGCAGCTCCACTGGTTTGCATATTCCGGCAAACTCAAGCATGGTCGGGAGTATGTCGGTTCCGGTGTTCACAAGATTCACAGATGTGCCAGGAACCGTTTTTCCCTTCCAGGATATTATAAGCGGCACACGGACAGACTCCTCATAGAAGACGGTTTTTTGGTTCCATCCGTGCGCACCGGCGCATTCACCATGATCTGAGGTGAATACTATAACGGTATTTTCTTCCAGCCCCGCGCTTTGAAGAGCCTTCATCACTTTGCCAATCTCTGCATCCACCATTTCGATCATCCTGTAATAACCCCAGCGCTGCACGCTCCATGTATTGTTATCAAACCTGCTGACAGGGAATAATCCGCCTTCAACCTGGTAGCCTCTCCTCATAAGTGTCATCCCGTCCGGTTCGTTCAGCTGAGGTCCCAGGTTAAAAGGTGGAGGGGGCAGCTGACCGGAGGACGGGGGATCGCCTATTTCCCCGCAGGTGAGAATCTGTGACCTTCCCGACAACCTTCTTGCATATTCACAGATATTATGCGGATTAAGATAGCTGGCAACCAGAAGAAAAGGTTTATCATGCTTCTGGTGAATAAATCTGACAGCGAGCTCTGAAACACGGGTATCCGGACTGGAAGGTTCTGATTTGCCCCGTGTCGGCTCCCTCAATTCCGAGAATCCATGTGATCCGGGGTTCGATTTATCGTATTGAAGGTGCCATTTGCCAAAGTAAGCTGTTTCATATCCTGCATTTCTGAAGTATGTACCCATTACAGTTAACCCTTTCCAGCCGCCTGAACCCGCATCATTGGCCTGAACCCCTGTTGTGTGAGTGTACCTTCCGGTGAAAATGGAGCTCCTGGCAGGCATGCTCAGAGGATTCGGACTATATGCCCTTGAAAACAGCCTTCCCTGTGAAGCCAGCCTGTCCATTACAGGGGTATTTATATAACGATTACCCATTCTGCAGCTCATTGCATCCGCAAATTGCTGGTCTGTCATTATGAAAATAATGTTGGGTTTTTCAGCTGCACTCAAGTTCACTGAAAGGCTGCCGAGCACGGCACAGGCTAGAAATGATCTCATCTGATTCTCATTGATACAACCTCATGCATAACCGCTATAGTAAAGTAAATGATTTTTTCTTTGTATATAAATTATTTTAAAAAAGGGTTAATCCTGCCGGTTGAAATTAATTTGACTTGAGCATTAACAGAATGTAACTTTGTATTCTATTTCCTCTTAATGACTTAAAATTCAGGCAAAATGAAAAAGCTAAAAGTTCTGGTAGGAATTGTCATTGCCGGGTTAATCAGTTTAAGTTCGGCAGGACAAACAGGTTCTGTGCAGGAGGATCTCACCAAAGCCCAGGCGCTTTATAAAGAAGGCAAAGCGGAGGAAGCAACAAGGATCTACCTTGACCTGATGGGTAAATACCCCAGAAACAGGGAGGCTGTGCAGGGTTGGCTCATCGTTAATATGAAAAGGTCTTCAACAGGTGAGCTGGACGCGGTCAAACAGCTTGAAGAGCTCGAAAAAACATACCCGGAGAATACAGGGATATTGTTTTACAAGACTTTCATTCAGGCTGAATACGACCAGGTGGATGACATGTTGAAAAACTCGGAAAAACTGGTGAATGTTGAGCCTCAGGATGGTTTAAACTGGCTTATGAGGGGCCAGGTGCTTGAAGCTGTTGATCGAAATGATGAGGCATTATCCGCATACCGGAAATCAACCGATCTGTCTCCGGAAAATCCTGATTCCTGGCAAATCAAGGCCGGGCTGCTGAGCAAAACAGGTAAATTCGATGAAGCAATTTCAGATTATGACAGGGCAATAGAGCTTTCACCCGAACAGCCTTTTTTTATCTATAACCGGGGATGCTGCTACAGCCTCAAGGGAAATAAGGAAAAAGCTCTCGCAGATCTTCAGAAAGCTGTGACAATCAGGCCGGATTTGAAAGCCCATGCGATTAAAGATGCTGATTTCAAAAGCTTGTGGGACGACCCGGATTTTAAAAAGATCACTGGTCAATAAAATCATCAATAAAGCACTGCTGCATATTTATCAGATCCCTGGACTTGTAACTGCCTGACATGTTAAAAGTTGACGGTTTTTAACTTCTTAAGGTTTCCCCAGAAGAATGGCGATCCATTTTGTTTTTTCATTTTGCTCCAGGATGATTTTGATGCTCATTGTCAGTGGAACAGACAGGAACATGCCAACCATTCCCAGGATAAAACCCCAGAAAAGAAGAGACATGAACACAACCAGTGTCGACAGGCCCAATCCTCTTCCCATGACTCTCGGTTCAATAAAATTGCCGAAGATGTTATGGATTATCATAGTGGTGAACAGGGTCCAGAGTGCACCACCCAATCCGAGCTGGATCAAGGCAAAGAGTACGGTGGGAATAGTCGAGATGACAGACCCGATATTCGGAATATAATTCATCACACCTCCGATCAATGCCCATAGAACCGGATAATCAACTCCAATGATCAGCAAAGC
>DATGWQ010000231.1:0-2314 GCA_035299385.1 Bacteroidales bacterium
AAAGCTTATAAATCAAGAGCGTTACTTTATGCAGCAAGTCCCCTGAACAATGAGCTGGGTGCCACAGACTGGGAAAACGCAGCAAAAGCAGCCTGGGAAGCTATTCAGCTCGCTCTTAATAACCAATATGCCCTTATGACCAAAGATAAAAGATCGGATAACTTTTATGGCGTAGATTATTCCAATGAGCAGATCTGGGCATGGGCAGCAGGAAACAAGAGCTGGAACACCGGTGACTTCGCCGGCCTCTTTAATGGAGTTTTCGGAGCAAGCAAATCCTCCTGGTCAGGAGTATGCCCTACTCAGAACTTCGCAGATAAATACGAGACCAAATACGGTGAAGCGCTCAATACTGAAGCAGACAGGGCTGCTGCCATTGCGGCAGGCCATTACAAGGAACAGGATCCTTATGCAAACCGCGATCCGCGATTTGCAACAGATCTCATTTATAACCAGTCACCCTGTCAGGGCTGGGCAAGCAATAAGGCCCAGATATACATTGACAGATCCACCGGGGAGACAAAATACTCAGAGCTCCTGGATCAGAGTTATCTTGGAATCACCAGGACGGGATATTACCTGAGAAAGAACTGGGGTAATTCAAGTACCAAAAAGAAGGATTCTTTCAGGCAGAGCGATCCCCTGATCAGACTCGCAGAACTTTATCTGAATTATGCCGAAGCTTCCAACGAAGCATATGGTCCTAAAGTTATTGGTGTTCCAGGCGCAACTCTGACTGCTGAACAGGCCATTGTCGTTATCAGGAACAGGATGGGACAGAATACTAATGGGGCGGTCCTGCCAAAATATACGGTAGATAAGGAAACTTTCCGCGAAAGGATTAAAAATGAACGGAATGTTGAGCTTGCCTTCGAAGGACATTATTATCATGATATCCGTCGCTGGATGGATGCCCCGGCATGTTACTCAAGCAAGCTGATTGGCATGATCGCCGAGAAAGTTCCGACCAGCTCCACCTATCCGACAGGTTACAAATATGTCAGACAGGCGCTTGGAGTAGATCGTCAGCCCAGCTGGAAACCCGCCATGTATTATCTGCCATTCAATACGACAGATAACTGGAAGATGAGGAATTTTGTACCCAATGAAGTCTGGTAGAATCACAAAAAATATTTCACATGAAATTAGTTAGTAACGTATACAATACACTCAGAATTGCCGCTCTTCTTCTGTTATGTGTCCTGATCGGAGCCCCGCTCAGCGGACAGGCAAAAAGAGAAAAGAAGGTCAGGCAATCTGTCGATTTAACTGTCAAAGTTGTCGATGAAAGCGGAAACCCTGTACCGGGAGCCCAGGTGGTGATCGGTGAGGGTATTACACATACTGAAACAGCAGCTGACGGATCAGTTGCATTCAAAGCCTACCCGGAAGATTTCATAAGCATTACTTCCCCGGCTTTTGAAAAACAGGTGCTCGTAGTCATGGATGTCATGAAGAACAATACAGTATCTCTTGTAAAGTCGAAAATGTACATGACTGCAGCTGACAATGTACCACTGCCCTTTACTCCTTTAAAGAAAAGGTACATAACCGGCCCTGAAATCACAATATCGGCTGATATGCTCGCAAAGTATCCTTCAAGTGATTTAAGGAATGCTCTTACAGGTATAACCTCAGGACTGGATATCCGGGAGCTCTTTGGATGGCCGGGGATAAGCGCTCAGGAAAACCTGAGCTCATTTGAATCAACAGATAAGTTCTCCAATATGCCTGTTGCGATTGTGGACGGGGTTTATACCGATCTTTCTGAAATGCCATTGGATGTTTCTGAAATTGAATCCATCACGATCAATAAAGGTGTTCTTGCCAACGCCATGTTCGGACCGGTTGCCGGGCTCGGGTCAATTTATATCAAGACCAAGCATGGTATGAGGAATGAAAGGATATTGAATGTAAACCTTGAGACGGGAACCAGCATTATAGACAGAATGCCATTGTGGACAAAGGGAGCAGACTATGCAAGACTGAATAATATGGCAAGGATAGCTGATGAGCTTCCTGAAAAATACGCGCAGTCTGACATTGATGCTTATGCATTGAATAATCCGTTTGATACCTATCATCCAAGTGTTGATTTTACGGATTATATCCTTAAGAATACAATGAGCTTCAAAAGAGCGATTGTTTCTTCATCAGGAGGGAATGATGTTGTCCAGTATTATTCGAACATCAGCTACAATGGCGAAGGCGATATCTATAAAATAGGTCCAAAATCGAATTTCAGCAAGATCAGTACCCGGCAGAATGTCGATGTAAAGATCAATGATGCATTTTCGGTCAGCATCAATTTTTA
>DATGWQ010000232.1:0-3093 GCA_035299385.1 Bacteroidales bacterium
CTGATGTTCAGCTCACCGCAGGTGTTTGTCCTGTACATTTTATTCCTTTTAAAAATTCATGCAAAAGTAAGAAACATTCTGATCTTTTAGCCACGAAGGCGCAAAGACGCGAAGGTTCATTAAGATTAATTCAGCCCTGGAGCTTGCGGGCCGATAAGTCCCCTGCGTTCTGTCCACCCCTGACCCCCAAGGGGGCGCGCAGGAAAGTCCCCCCTGGGGGTTTAGGGGTAAGTTATATAGCAGACACAAAGACACCAGGGTTCACCGGCGTACCTTAATAATTTGCCTAACTTAGCGCCTTTGTGTCTTTGTGGCAAAATTATGACTAACACACGTCACGAATATTTTATGAAAGCCGCGCTTACGGAAGCGACGAAGGCTTACGAGAAGCAGGAGATACCTGTCGGTGCAGTAATTGTGCACGGTGATACGATTATTGCGCGTGCACATAACCTCACCGAAACGCTTCACGATCCGACCGCCCACGCTGAAATGCAGGCAATAACTGCTGCTACTGACTGGATCGGTGGCAAATATCTCACCGGATGCACAATTTATATCACGCTGGAACCCTGTGGCATGTGCGCCGGAGCCATAGGCTGGAGCCAGGCATCGGAGCTGGTTTTCGGGGCAGGCGACCCAAAAAAGGGATACAGGAACATCTCTGAAAAACTGCTTCACCCGAAAACTAAAGTACTGACCGATGTTCTTGCGGAAGAATGCAGTGAGCTGCTGGTGAGGTTCTTTAAGGCGAAGAGATGAAAGGTATTCGGTAATCGGTAATCGGTATCAGGCAATTGAATTGTATTTACCCCGGACTTCCGTCTTCGGTCTCCCATCTTAAAAAAATTCTTCCTAACTTTATAAAAAACAACCCTATGACATTCGACAACAGCCGCCGGATAATCAGCATGCGCATCAAGCTCTTTGGTGTTACGGTAATATTCATAGCATACCTGGTTCTTGCATTCGGGGCAGAGCTGATCAAGTTCCCCCTGCTTGGCCTTAACGACATTTGGTGGACAACAATACTTGCCATAATCTGGATTGGGTTCGTTCTTTATCCCCTGTTTTTCAATTACCAGTTTTTTTATTATTCAGACGACGACGAAAAAATTGTAATAAGGTATTTCAACGCTGCTATTGTTGGAGGAAGAAAGAATTCCCTCGAGATTGACAAGACATCATTTCTCGGTTACAAGACTGAATCCCGGTTATTAGGGCTTATCACGAGCATCACTTTATTCCGGAAGATAAACGAAAGCACGGCTAAATATCCGGCCGTTTACACAAGCGCCCTGTCGGGAGAGGAAAAAGACAAGCTGTTCAGATCACTGAATTATTACTCGAAGAAGTGATATGTACTGATAATATGAGTTTTATCATTTTTAATTGTGATTAACTATCCGATTTTTGAGCATTATTGGTTTAGGTAACAACTTAAAAAACAAAATGATATGAACGTAGACAAAATCATGAACAACCTCGAAAAAAAACATCCCGGCGAGGTTGAGTATTTGCAGGCTGTCAGGGAAGTGCTCGAATCGATCGAGGAAGTATATAATGATAATCCTCAGTTTGAATCAGCCAACATTATCGAGCGCATTGTCGAACCCGACAGGATCATTATGTTCAAGGTACCATGGGTTGATGACGAAGGCAATGTGCGAATCAATCTTGGATACCGTATCCAGTTCAATAATGCAATTGGTCCGTACAAGGGAGGACTCCGTTTCCATCCGAGTGTGAACCTGTCAATTCTGAAATTCCTGGGATTTGAGCAGATCTTCAAGAATGCTCTTACCACGCTCCCGATGGGTGGCGGCAAGGGAGGTTCTGATTTTGACCCAAAGGGAAAATCAAACGCCGAGGTAATGCGTTTCTGCCAGGCATTCATGCTTGAGCTCTGGAAATATATAGGCCCCGAAACAGACGTTCCTGCAGGCGATATCGGTGTCGGCGGACGTGAAATAGGCTTCCTCTACGGAATGTACAAGAGGCTGAAAGGTGACCATACCGGCGTTCTCACCGGAAAAGGAAGTAATTGGGGTGGGTCGCTGGTCCGTCCCGAGGCAACCGGTTACGGATGTGTCTATTTTGCAAATGAAATGCTCGCAACACGCGGTGAGTCATTCAAGGATAAAAGGGTGGCAATCAGTGGTTTCGGCAATGTTGCATGGGGCGCAGCATTGAAGGCAACCGAGCTGGGAGGAAAAGTTGTTACTATCTCGGGACCCGACGGATATGTATACGATCCTGAAGGAATATCAGGCAAAAAGATCGAATTCATGCTCGAGCTGCGTGCTTCAAACCAGGACATTGTAAAACCATATTCGTACGCATTCGAGGGTGTCGAGTTTCATGAAGGAAGACGCCCTTGGGAAGTCAAGGTCGACATCGCCCTCCCGTGTGCAACACAGAATGAGGTTAACCTCGAAGATGCAGAAAAGCTTATCAATAACGGTTGCATCTGCGTTTGCGAAGGAGCTAATATGCCATGCACCCCGCAGGCTATAGAGGCAATTCAGAAAGCAGGTTTGCTGTTCTCTCCCGGCAAGGCTTCAAATGCAGGCGGCGTAGCCACTTCCGGTCTCGAAATGACGCAGAACTCGATGAAGCTCCGCTGGAACAGCGCAGAAGTCGATACCAGGCTGCACGAGATAATGAGGAACATTCACAGCCAGTGCGTGAAATATGGCAAACGCGATGACGGGTATGTGGATTATGTGAAAGGCGCCAATATAGCAGGATTCCTCAAGGTCGCGAATTCGATGCTGGACATGGGGGTGATCTGAGCGTGAGCGTAAAGCGTAGAGCGTAAAGAAGTCAGATAGTATTCGGTATTCGGTATTCGGTAATAAAAACAGGTTACGATTACTGATTACCGAATACTTTTTTTATATTTATATGTTGCATAACCCGCTGCATGCCTGAAGAAGTTTCGCTCAAGCACAAGATCGCTCTTGGCCTCATTCCCGGGATCGGAGACATCAATGCCCGGAAGCTTGTGGCATATTTCGGCAGCGTCGAAGCGGTATTCACAGAGACATATAACTCCCTTCTTAAAATCCCCGGGATCGGGACCGGCCTTGC
>DATGWQ010000233.1:0-30105 GCA_035299385.1 Bacteroidales bacterium
CCGCAGGAGGCGCAGGGCTGGCCGGTTAACTTCTCGTGAATGCATACAACAGGATAGTTGCCCGAAACAGGCGAAAAAATGCCGGAGTAGATCATAACCATGATGATCACTCCGGCAAATATCATATTAATAAGCAGGTAAGGCTCATCAGACAGCCTCGCTCCTGATATCACATTATTTTTTGATCTTAACTGAATCATTCTTCACCGTATCAGCTCCCTCGAGTCCTTCCAGCACTTTCACCTGATCTTTCTTGTGAGCATTTATCTCGATCACTTCACCGTTGCTTTCAACTTTAATGTTAACGTCATTATCGTCCAGCTCCTTGATCACGTTTTTCTGGACGTCATTAATGATCTCTTCAATATTGCCCGGCCACTTTCCGGCTTTATCGGCGATTCTCCCGGCAACAAAGATCTGCGAGAATGAGATCATTGTGGCAATAACTGCAATGACCAACCCGGCAATGTTGATACCCTTTGGAGAATTGTTTCTTGAAGCCTGTGAAAGGGAAACTGAAGCAAGCACAATTGCTATGATACCCGGTATGATCGCAATCAGGCCCACACACGGTATAACTGCAAGGACAAATGTGATTATTGCAACAACAAGTGCCGCAATTCCAAGGTTTTGTCCGCTGTTGTTTCTTACATCTTCCATGACATTTAAAAATTTGTTATTTATTCATTCCTGTCAGGATATTTACCATATCCTGCTCTAAAGACGTCTTCGGAACCTCAATGATGCGTCCGGCTTCTGAATTATTTTTATAAATAATGAAAGTCGGCACTCTTTCAATATGAAGCTTGTCGAAATCACCTACAGGCGAGATCTTGTCTTCATTAACTCCGACAAACGTTACCCTGGTTTCAGGAAAATGCCATACATCGAGAATTTTCATGAACCGCGGCACCTCCCTCCTGCTGTCGGGGCACCAGGTTCC
Organism: Bacteroidales bacterium; assembly: GCA_035299385.1. Classification (GTDB taxonomy): domain Bacteria; phylum Bacteroidota; class Bacteroidia; order Bacteroidales; family VadinHA17; genus LD21. Next base: position 944 of record DATGWQ010000233.1, read on the forward strand.
CATAACTATTTTTATTGAGAGGTCATCCTGCGGAATATCGAGAAGTGCATTCATGGCCTGGCTTGAAGGCATGTAATCGTCGAAGCCCTTCATGAACCATTCGGAATGCGGTTCTTTCCTGAGCATCGAAGGATTGAAATAACCAAGGAGGAATGTAGACTGATCATGATAATTGATCTGAGCGGGCGCAGCCGCGACGGACCGGCCTTCCGTTGCATGGGAGGCAGGAGGCGGAGGGGGCGTCCTCCTTGTCATATTGCATGATGTTGCAATTACAGCTGCAAAAATCAACAGATAGTATTTCATAGTGTTAACTATAACACTACAAAATAAAGATAATTTTCGATACATAAAACAAATGCAGGATCACTCTATGCGGTGATCCTGCAGACTTCCCTAACCATTCCCCGCTTCTCATTGCCTCATGAAACCATTTTCCCCCTGTCGGTCTGCAGAAGCAATGGCAACAAAATAGTTGTCGATTCCGGAATTGAGACAGAAGGACTGAAAATGGCCGTGACTCCCTCCTTATACAAATATTTATAATCCTGGTTCCTTAGCGGTCCTTCAGCAATTACGAGTATATCCTCCCGGTTTAGATTTTTAAGTTCTGCAAGTATTTCGGAGACTATTATCACATACTGGGGATCAAGATCATAAATCTCGATAAAATGCACATCATTTTCAATTGCCTGCCTTGCAATCTCAGCAGGGTTCTGGAACCTTGGTCCGATGTCAACATCAAATCCGAGGTTGGCATATTCAACCGATAACGATTTTGCTTTCAGCTTCCGCTCGTCCCAACCCATCTGTGAAAGGAGGATCCTCGGATTACGCCCTTCATTTTTCGAAAATTCCGCAACAAGCATCCGTGCCGTGGCGAATGATTCATCCGAAGAATCCGGAGAAATCTTGTTATGTATCATAGCCATCCCTCTGTATTAAATTGAAGAACAAGCCTTATCAGACACTAATTTAATTCAACAGTCATTTTTTTCTCATGGAAAATGACAATTATCAATACGCTAACAGCTTATATATAACGATTTTAAATAGGGTTTCCCGGGAAAAAACAATGAACAAAATCCGCAAATGAGCTATAATCCGGCTTCACGCAATATTGTGAAAATATTAACAGCAACCTGGTATAAATCAAACAGTTGTTAATTATTTCACAATGAACCCATGGTCAACGATGGTCGAGCGTCACTTTCTTGTCTGTTTTATTGAGATGAAGTGAATAATACATTGAAATTCCTATTGAGATGGCAGCCAGGAGCAGTAATGCCATTACCCGGTAAATGATATCTATTTTTGCCAGATCAACAATGAAAAAATACAAAGCCGCGCAGATCAGGGTACCCAGTGAAAGATACCTGTATTTGATATTCTTCAGCATGCTGCCGACAAAGAAATAAACAAGCGCTGCGAGGGCCCACGAAAGAGTTATGTATTGTTTGGGTACGGCGTGAAAAAGAGCATACAACATCATAATAAAACCTTCGATCATATATAAATTCCTTATCAGGTCGGTCTTTATCTGAAGTCGTTCCTTCTTCCAGTTTATAACCCTTGCAGAAATGAATGAAACCAGTGCAAAGGAGAAATTTACGGTACTGTCGTGCCTGGATTGTGCCAGGTAGATAAAAATTATTGAAAGGAAAAGAAGGCTGTTCATAACAATTATCAACCTGTTACGAAACCACAGGGCCATCGAAACGACAATCAGGCTCTGAATGGATAGAAAAAGGCAGACACCGGGGAAACGGTTCAGGCCATAAAAGGCGATGCTCATTGCCATAAAGCCGTAAAGGGCATAAAATGCAGATCCGAAGTTCCAGTCGGAGATCCAGTGCAGGCAGATTGAAAAAATGAGACAGAAGACGGAGAGGATTGAATACAGCACAACATAATCATCTTTCAGGAATCCTGCAGTAAAAAATGCCAGTAACATCGTAAATAATGAACCGTTTACAAAAGTAATTCCGATAAGAAAATCGCCAGATGAAAGATCCTTGTTCCTGAAAAGGAGCAATAATGAGAATATCATACCCAATGCTCCTGCATAATACACGACTGAATGGAGGCTTTTATCCAGTTCAGCGGGATGGCCGGCAACAGGATTCCCAAGAAGCCAGAGGAAAAGAGAAATATAACAGGTTAATGCTGCAATAATGACCAGTGCCTGCCACCGGTATAAATAAAATAGATAAAAAGAACCCGCAGCAGACAGGATAACAAGTACCGGAAGCAGATGACCTGAATCGCTTGCCAATCCTGTTATAAGTGTAAATATGACAGCCAGCACGGCAAATACCTGTGTCCTGTCGCGCACAGCCAGATAGACCTGAAATATGGTAATGAAAAGAAGAAATATTGTCGCAGTTGTTTTGTCTGCAAGTACAGGCGTATCAGTAAAGTAGTGTAATCTAAGTGTAAGGCAGAAGAGAAGTACCTGGGCGTTTATTCTGAGTATAAATGACAAATAAGAATTGGATTGCTTAAGGTACCACGCAAAGAAGAAAATAAGAGAAGCTGATAAATAACCGATTGTCACGGACAGGACCTTGTGGCCGGTATTCACCAGGAAAATGGTCATAAATATGATTCCGAACAGGAGGACCACATTTCCCATCCATGCGAACCCGTAACCACCCAGACTGGATTCTAAATCTTTTGTATCAGGTTCAGGTGCAGAATGAATGTTTTCTGAATCTTCGGACGATTGAGTGTTTTCAGCAATCTTTGCTGAATAAGTTGCGGAACCCAGGGCAGCTTCAATCCGGGTTATGCGCGATTCCAGCGAATCAAGACGATCCTGGAGCCTGCCTGTTATTTCTTCATCGGGATCAGCCATGGCAAATCAATTGAAAACCAGAAAGAAATAAAATACCCGGCAGGTATAAGGACCGGTAATTCAGTCATGCTGATCCACCATTTTCCATGGTGGAAGCAGCCACAGGAGGAATGCCAGTATGCCAAATGGCAAGAGGAGCCAGAATGCAGCCATCAGGGTTCCGTCAAGACCGATCAGGCCTACCTTGAAGCTGGTGAATCCCATGAAACTTTTTGAAAAGAGCTGTCCTCCGATCACCACATTCCATCTCATGGAATAAACGCCGACAAGAACCATCATACCAATTACAAAATACAGTGTCTGGCGTATTCTGATCCTTCCTTTATAAAATTGAAGGAAGGCAAGGACAATAAGAGGTATTATTGTTCCAATCAGACCCTGTGACCCGAATAATGTAATGTATAATTTACTCGAAACCAACAACTTAATAATCTCAAATGATTCTTCAGCTTCATAAATCCTTTGAATCTGGTCAAGGCTTTCAAGGGTGAAATCCAGTATGAGTATGAAGAAAAGATATTTGCCAATTGTGTCGAGCACTTCCAGATCAATCTTCTGCTTCCGGAAATAGGATATAGCAATATAAAGAAGCATAACCATCGATATTCCGGAAACCATTGCTGAAAACAGGAAAATGATAGGCATAAGCGGGGTGGACCACCAGGGATTTGCCTTAATGGATCCGAAAATGAAGCCCACATACCCATGGAGTATAAAGGCGGACGGTATACCTATGATTGTTATTATATATCCCAGTTTCCTGTCCCATGCCACTGTGCCCGGAGAAATATCCTTCACTCCCAGGGTGAGTACACTATATACATGCCTCATAATACCGGATTTCTCATTTGACCAGATTACCATGCTCTGGCGATAATCAAACCATATTTCAAGAAGAAGGACGACCATAAGGTACCACAGGTACACAAATCCGAATATTGCCATTGCGGAGGATGAGTGTGGTGTGACCATTATTTCATAAGCCCTCTGGGGCTGAGAAAGATGACTTATCAACGGCATCGTCGCTACAAGAAGGAATGAAAGGGCGGTCAGAAGAGCAAGCTGATAGGTGGATTTAAGTATCTTAATCCTGAAAACCCTTTCGAGTGAAGCAAGGATGAAAGCCCCTGCAACAAGCCCGGTTATGAAAGGGTAAACAACAATCAGTATCCCCCATTGAAGATCGATCTCATTCGGAAAGATGTAACCTTGCGAATTTGAGAGAATGCTATATAAATGCTCGTAATGCGGATCCATATTATCGTACCTCCGAACTTAATGCGTTATAATAAAGTTTTGATCCGGTGTTCAGGTTGGGTCTCAGCACCTGTGTCGTATGCTCTTTAAGGAATTTAACAATGGCACTGTCCTTGTCCCTCAGGTTCCCATATAATCTTGCACCTGTGGGACAGACTTCCATGCATGCAGGATCAAGGTTCTTTTTTATCCTGTGATAGCACAAAGTGCATTTACTGGCAACTTTTTTTACGGGATGGATGAACCTGCAGCCGTATGGGCAGGCCTGCACACAATACCTGCAACCGATACAATACTTCTCATCAATAAGGACCACACCCTCGGGACTGACGTAAGTTGCTCCGACCGGACAAACCTGGACGCATGGCGATTTGTAGCAGTGATTGCACATTTTCGGGACGAAGAAGGTTTTGAAGATATCCTCGTCGGGAACTGTCTGCTTAAAACCATCTATTCCGCCATTTGGTGAGACAACATCCACGCTGCCGTCATTTTTTACAGTGTATTGTTCCACCCAGGTGCGGAAGAAAAAGGGCTCGGCCGGCACATCGTTTTCGATCTTACACGCCTTTGCACACTTTCCGCACCCGATACATTTTTGTATATCGATTGCAATTCCATACCATGGCAGCTCCTTATCTTCAGGTTCGGCGCCATGAACAAGAAAAGGCCATTTGAAAACACTTAATGAAAGGCCCGCAGCTGTTAATCCTGCTGCCTTCAGGAATTTCCGTCTAGAAGCTTTCACTTTTTCATTTCCCATGGCTTGTGTGGATTATGGCATTCAGTGCAATTTTTCCCTGGATTGTGCTCGTTGAGGTCTACCTGGAATATGACATTCCGGGATTTAGCCGCATTCTTTTCATGGCAGATTCCGCAGGCTGCTCTGCCATGCGGCTTCATTATATCGGCCGTGTCGCCTGTAATAAAATGCTTCTGACCCGGACCGTGACAAGTTTCACAATGTATATCACTGTGAACGTCGGCTGTTTTCTGTTCCTGTATATCCTCGTGACATTCGATGCAGGCCTGCTGCCCTGCATACCTGATTTCCATTGCTGCATTGTCATTCAGTGATTCTCCCCTGTAATGACCATACTGGCCAAATGTTTCCGGCACAAGAAAATGCCTTGCAATCAGAAATAAAATAATGAATATGGCAAAAGCTAAAGCCAGCCGGGGTATCTGAGGTGGAACATTAAGTTTCATTTACCTGATATATTAGGTATGTTAAGAATCAGAATGCTGTAAGAATGTTTTCGAACTAAAAGAACCTGGAATTCAGAGAATCCTGCTTCCCATTCTCCTGTGAAGAGTTGTCAACCACCTAAAATTTTAATGGATCCCTGAAGAACTAAATATATTGTAAGAACTGTGGGAATACAGATGAAAATGATAATTATCAACCTCCTAAACCCTTATATAGATTAATTTTAAATAATAACATCTGTTAAGAAAACATGAAAAACTCATGGCAGCCCGGAGAAATAGAGCCACAGCAGTTGTTGTGAAGAAAATAACAGAAAAGTGGTGAAAATCAGTCAGGGAATTCAGACTACCTCCAGCAGTATTTCCATAATCTGTTTTGCGGCTTTCGACACGGAGGTGCCGGGACCGAAGATTGCCATGACGCCTGCATCATAAAGGAATTGGTAATCCTGAACAGGTATTACACCGCCTGCGACAACAAGGATATCTTCCCTTCCGAGCTTTCTCAGTTCCGCAATGACCTCGGGCACGAGCGTCTTATGGCCTGCTGCGAGGCTCGAGACGCCAAGGACATGCACGTCATTTTCGACGGCCTGTTTTGCAGCTTCGGCCGGTGTCTGGAAGAGTGGCCCCAGATCTACATCGAAACCAATATCGGCATAACCGGTTGCAACAACTTTTGCACCCCGGTCATGACCGTCCTGTCCCATCTTGGCTATCATGATCCTTGGCTGGCGGCCTTCTTTTTTTGCAAATTCGGCAACGAGTCTTTTGGCTTCATTGAAGTCATCATCCTGCCTGTACTCGGACGAGTAGACTCCTGTAATTGAACTAATCACGGCTTTATACCTCCCAACTATTTTTTCACATGCAGATGAAATTTCACCGAGGCTGGCCCTCGCTGCAGCAGCATTGATCGCAAGCCCGAGCAGGTTCCCCTCACCCGATTCACAGCATCTTGAAATTGCATCGAGGGCTTTCCTGCAGTTTTCTTCATTCCTTTCGGAGCGGAGCTGTGCAAGCCTTCTTATCTGCGCATCACGCACGCAGGTGTTGTCAACTTCGAGTGTTTCGAGCGGTTCCTCTTTCCCGAGCCGGTACTTGTTCGTCCCGACGATTGTCTGCAGGCCGGAGTCGATCCGTGCCTGTGTCCTTGCGGCAGCTTCCTCGATCCGCATCTTGGGAATACCTGACTCGATGGCTTTTGCCATTCCTCCAAGGCTTTCAATTTCTGTTATGTGCTCCCATGCGCGGTGGGCAATCTCATGGGTCAGCGATTCGACATAATATGAACCTGCCCAGGGATCGATTTCCCTGCATATTTGTGTTTCTTCCTGGAGGTATATCTGGGTATTCCGTGCAATTCGTGCTGAAAAGTCCGTGGGAAGAGCAATTGCTTCATCGAGAGCATTTGTATGAAGGCTCTGGGTGTGCCCGAGCGCAGCCGCCAGGGCTTCAATGCATGTACGCCCCACGTTGTTGTAAGGATCCTGTTCAGTGAGACTCCATCCCGATGTCTGGCAATGCGTCCTGAGTGCGAGTGATTTCTGGTTTTTAGGATTGAAGCCGCTCACGATCTTTGCCCAGAGCATCCTGGCGGCTCTCATTTTGGCAATCTCCATGAAATGGTTCATACCTATTGCCCAGAAGAACGAAAGCCTGGGTGCGAACGCATCGATATCGAGACCTGCCTTTACCCCGGTTCTAAGGTATTCAAGCCCGTCGGCGAGCGTGTATGCAAGCTCGATGTCGCTTGTTGCGCCTGCTTCCTGCATATGATATCCCGAAATGCTTATCGAATTGAATTTCGGCATGTTAGCGGAAGTGTACTTGAATATATCGGCAATGATCCTCATTGAAAAATCAGGTGGATATATATATGTATTCCTCACCATGAATTCCTTCAGGATGTCGTTCTGGATAGTGCCGCTCAGGTCCTCAAGCCTTGCACCCTGCTCAAGCGCTGTAACTATATAGAAAGCCAGAACCGGCAGCACCGCCCCGTTCATTGTCATTGAAACCGACATTTTATCGAGCGGTATCCTGTCGAAAAGGATTTTCATGTCGAGCACTGAATCGATTGCCACACCGGCCTTGCCGACATCGCCCTTTACCCTTTCATGGTCGGAATCATATCCCCTGTGAGTTGCAAGGTCGAAAGCTACAGAGAGGCCTTTCTGACCTGCTGCAAGGTTACGCCTGTAAAAAGCATTGGATTCTTCAGCAGTGGAAAATCCTGCGTACTGCCTGATGGTCCAGGGAAGCATGGCGTACATCCCGGAATAAGGTCCCCTGAGGAAAGGAGCCAGCCCTGCTGCATAGTCAAGGTGCTCCATATCCCTGAGATCGTTCCGGGTATATATGTTTTTGATATCGATCAGCTCGGGAGTCTTCCAGGAGCTGATTTCGTCCTTATCCGGGCTGCTCTTGTTTATCTTTAAGTTTCTGAGGTCTTCGTATTTATATTGCGGTCTCATAATTATCGGTCAAATGGCATGGGGTTCACGGCACATGGGCAAGAGATTAGTTTTTCGTAATTCCCAATTTGAGGTTAAAGTATTTAAGAGTCTCGATTACGTCTGTTTTTATATGAATGAAATTCTCGATTCCGGCCGATCGCAGTTCATCTGCACAACAGGGATTGCCTGCGATGACAACTATCGCATGGTCTTTAAGGTTTTTGAAGATCTCCGGCGCAACTGACGCATATTCCTCATCAGAGCTGCAGATGACGACGATATCTGCTCCTGAGCCAAGCGCTGCTACTACTCCTCCTTCAAGGGATGAGAAACCCTGGTTATCGATCACCCTGTAACCGGCACATCCGAAGAAGCCTGCACTGAACTGCGCCCGGGCTTTACTCATTGCAGGGTTGCCCGTTGTGAAAAGGAAAACCACAGGCTGTTTTCCTGCTTTCTCAACAGCCATACGTAACTTTTCATATTCTGCAGATCCCCTGAATGCATTAACGGGATTCACTTCGGTTCCTGCCGGAGCCTTGTGATCGAACATAACAGAAAGGTCCGCATCAGGAGGCAGCGTTTCACCGGGTCTGGGATACTGGTTCGTCCCGAGAAGAACGGCTTTCCGTGTTGAAACTTCCTTCTTCCTCCTTGAAGCTGATGCACTGATTCTTTCCTGCAGGGTACCCTTTGTGATTGCCGAAAGGAAGCCCCCCTCCTGTTCCACTTCGATAAAAAGCTTCCATGCCTTGTCAGCAAGCTCTTCCGTGAGCTTTTCTATGTAATATGATCCGGCTGCCGGATCCGCTACTTTGTCGAAATGTGCTTCATCTTTCAGGATAAGCTGCTGGTTCCTGGCAATCCTTTCAGAAAAGGCATCGGGTTGCCTGAACGAAATATCGAATGGCTCAACGGTAAGCGAATTTGTACCTCCGAGAATTGCAGCCATGGCTTCGGTCTGGGTGCGGAGTATATTTACATATGGATCATATGCCGTTTTATTCCATCCTGATGTGGTGCAATGCATTTCCATCCCCGGAACCACACCTTTATTAATATAGCCTCTCAGCACTGCCGACCACAATAACCTTGCAGCCCTGAGCTTTGCAATTTCGAAAAAGTAATTTGAGCCCACGCCGAAGCTGAACCTGATCTTGCCGGCTGCGTGCAATGGATCTGTTTTCCTGTCAGTAAGCCGTGACATGTATTCATTTCCGGCTGAAAGAGCAAAAGCGAGCTCCTGGACAATATCTGCCCCCGCATTGCCGAAATGCGATGCTTTGATATGCACCGTCCGGAAGTGTGGAAATTCTAGAGCTTTCGAGGTGAGTCCTGCCAGGTAATCAAATCCCTTTCCAGGGGGAATGCAAAGTGTTCCGTTTGATAGCAACCTTACGAGTGGGTCAGCTTCAACAGCTCCCCTGAGTACAGTATTGTCCAGTCCCCGTTCTGAAAGGACAGCCGAGAGCGACTCGAGTATCTCAACGGCTTTCCCGTTGCTGAGGAAATTAAGCTCGACGGCTTCGGGGTGAATTTTATCGAGAAGCCTTTTAAAATTAGAATTGTTTATTGTCTCCGGATTTACAATAATGAAGCCAATGGAATCTACTCCCCTCATAAGGATGTCGAGGGCTTTTTTATTTGACTCGTCATAATCTTCCACCCTTATGTCCTGCCGAATGAGCCAGGAGTTGTCTTTTTTCTTCGTTCCCCGCACATAGGGAAATTCACCCGGGAGAGTATCTTTAAACCAGAGATCAGCGATGTCGGCATTGCGGTAAAAGGGCATCACATCGAATCCTTCATTTGTTTTCCACACAAGCTTCCTGCTGAAATCGGCACCTTTAAGATCAGAATGGATCTTGTTCATCCACTCTTCCGTTGAAACAGGAGGAAATTTTCCAAAGAGTTTTTCCTTCTTCACCATCATTAACTATATGTCCTGCAAAGATAAAGGATTAGAACTCAAAGGAATTCTGAGTTTTATCATGAAATTGCCATCGCTCATGGCATACACATTTCCCCCTGGCAGGGGGAAAAACTTCAGAATTGAATTGATTTTCCGAATGTACTGAGATCAAAGTCCTCCCATTTGGGCTTTTAGCACTGACCGGAGCGTCAGTGGGGATTTAGAGGGGCAGCTACTCCTTTCCTGCAAATTCCATAAGAAATGATTTGATGAATTCCGAAAGATCGCCATCGAGTACCGCCTGGACATTTGACGACTCTTCATTTGTCCGGTGATCTTTAACCATCTTGTATGGATGAAGCGTATAGGACCTGATCTGCGATCCCCACTCGATCTTTTTCTTCTGGCCTTCTATTTTTGCCTGCTCTTCCTGCCTCTTCTTAAGTTCAAGATCGTACAGCTGTGATTTCAGTATCCTGAGGGCATTTTCCTTATTGTTGAGCTGGGAGCGCGTTTCCTGGTTTTCGATCACTATGCCTGTGGGTGCATGACGAAGCCTTACGGCTGTTTCAACCTTGTTTACATTCTGACCGCCGGCGCCGCTCGACCTGTATGTCTCCCAGGTGATGTCTGCAGGATTTATGTCGATCTCGATGTTGTCGTCAACGAGCGGGGTGATAAAGACCGAAGCGAATGTGGTCTGGCGTTTCCCCTGTGCGTTGAAAGGGGAAATCCTCACGAGCCGGTGAACACCGTTTTCAGCCTTGAGATAGCCAAACGCTCTTTCGCCGTCGATCTCGAGAGTGACCGATTTCACCCCGACTTCATCCCCGGGCTGAAAATCGAGCTCCTTTACCTTATAATTATTTCTTTCAGCCCAGCGCAGGTACATACGCATGAGCATTGCAGCCCAGTCGTTGCTTTCCGTCCCGCCTGCTCCTGAATTGATCTTCAGGATTGCCCCGAGCTGGTCTTCTTCCTTCTGCAGCATGTTTCGCACCTCCAGGTCTTCAATCATGTCAAGGCACGAATTATACTGATCTTCCACTTCCTCTTCGGCGGCTTCGCCTTCGCGGTAAAAATCATAGATAACGGAAAGATCATCCAGCGCAGTGCTGATCTTTGCAAAATCATTTGTCCATGATTTCAGCCTGGCTATTTCTTTCAGCAGGTCTTCTGCTTTTTTAGGATCATTCCATAAACCGGGCTGCTGTGACAGGCCTTCCTTTTCGGCAATTGCTATAAGCTTCCCGTCGATGTCAAAGATACCTCCTCAACGCATCGCGGCGTTCCGATAAGGCCTTTATCTGTTCGTTGGTGATCATTTTAACAGTTTTGCACAAAAATACTCTTTTATAAAACATCTGCGCGGGTGAAATGAAAGATGCAGGAATAATATTATTTTGCAGAATCATTATGTGATATGCTCAAACTAATCAGAATAATACGGCCTGTTTCGGCTTACTTTCTGCTGCTCTGGATGATAACCATCATCCTGGTCTCTTCAACACCGAATCTGCCTGTTCTCAAGATACACACCTCAAAATCGGAAATCCGCCTGGATTATTTCATGCATTTCTGTGAATACGGCTTTCTTGCATTTATGGCTTACCTCGCTTTTGCAGGCAGGTTCTTTGACGTCTCGCTTAAAAAATTTTCAATCATAACTATTCTCTTGTTAATCTTTGCCGTTGCTGATGAGCTGCACCAGAAATTTATCCCGGGAAGGACGTATAACCCGAGGGACCTGGCCGGGAATTTCCTGGGAATTTTTGCAGCGATGGTATTCAGCATAATTGTGTTCAGGAGAATGTCGAAGACGACCTCATCCAACAATTTTTGAACATTTCACCAAAAATTTGATTCTTCTATACAGCACGATCAAATATTTATTTTATTTGCCGGTGGAAACCCTGATCAACATAATGCTCAAATCGTGCTGCTACATTAACCTGAAAGAGGCCGGCTGTGATGAAGCCGGAAGAGGTTGTCTGGCAGGTCCTGTGGCAGCAGCTGCAGTAATTCTCCCGAGAAGGTTCAAGCACCCGGTACTCAATGATTCAAAGCAGCTTACGGCAAAGCAGCGCGATGAACTGAAGTTTGAGATCATGGACAGGGCCATAGCCTGGAAAGTGGCATTTGTCGACAATGAAGAGATCGACAAGATAAATATTCTCAGGGCTTCGATCAAGGCAATGCACATAGCGATCGAAGGGCTGGAGATCATTCCCGAATTCCTTCTTATCGACGGGAACAGGTTTTATCCCTACAAAGATTTTAAATACAAAACCATTATCAGGGGTGATGGAACTTATTTCTCGATTGCTGCAGCCTCTGTACTGGCAAAGACATTCCGTGACGAGTACATGGAAAAGCTCCATAATGATTACCCTATTTACGGCTGGGACACCAACAAGGGATACCCGACACCCGAACACCGCGACGCTATCCTCAGATACGGTCTTACTCCGTTCCACCGGAAAACCTTCGGCATATGCGACACCCAGCTCGAGCTCGAGCTGGAGGACTAGGGAAAGCGTAGAGCGTAAAGCTTAAAGCGTAGAGCGTAAAGCTTAACATTTACAATCCGTGCCTCAGTCCCTCCCTTTTATTGCAACGATCGTCAGAACGGCAGAAACAAGCAGCGAGCCTGCCATGAATATGTATGATGCGCCAAAACCACCGGTCGTGCCGTTTAAATAACCCACTACATAAGCTCCTGCAAATGAACCTAATGCGCCAAGGCTGTTGATCAGCGCTATTGCCCCTGCAGATACATTCCTGGGTAGGACTTCGGTAATGACTGCAAAGAAAGGGCCATAAGGTGCGTACATTGCACCGCCCGCTATCACGAGCAAGATATAGGACAGCCAGAAATTACTGGTGCCTATGAGATATGAACCATAGAAAGCCAGGGCGCCCGTGAGCAGAAAAGGCCAGATGAATGTTTTCCTCATCAGCGTCTTGTCAGAGAAATATGATGCAGTGATCATGCCGATTACGGCCAGCAGGTAGGGAACGGATGACAGCCACCCGGTTTTCACGATATCCGAGTCGGGAGCAGCGTTGATTATGGATGGCAGCCACATTACGAATCCATATACCCCTATGCACCATAATGCATATTGAAGGCAAAGCAGGATGACGATCCTCGATCTGAAAGCAACTGCATAGTTCCTTACAGGCTTTATTTCCTTCTGCTCGATATCGAGCTTCGCCTGCAGGTCATCCTTCTCGTCCTGTGTAAGCCAGCCGGCATCAGCAGGCCTGTCGACAACAAGCCTCCACCATATGAAAGCCCATAATATTGCAGGCATTCCTTCCCAGATGAACATCCACCGCCAGCCTGCAGAATGTATGAGATAACCTGATAAAACCGACATCCACAGGATGGTGACCGGGTTGCCAAGGATAAGAAAAGTATTGGCTCTTGAGCGTTCAGATCTGGTGAACCACATGCTTAAAAAAACCAGCATCGACGGCATAACCGCACTTTCAACTACACCGAGCAGGAATCTTATGACGATCAGAGCTTTTACATTGCCTATCATTCCTGTTGCCATCGCGAGCAGTCCCCAAAGGATCAAAGACCAGAAAATGAGTTTTTTTGCACTTTTCCTTGATGCATAGAGGGCTCCCGGTATCTGGAAAAAAAAGTATCCCAGGAAGAAAAGCGACCCGAGCAATGATGACATCGCCGCTGTGATATTAAGATCCTTTGCCATCCCTCCTGCTGCAGCGAATCCGAAATTAGCACGGTCCAGATATGCAAGACTGTAGGTAATAAAAGCGATCGGTATGAGCCGGTACCATCGTTTAGCTGAAAGGGCTTTTTCCATTGTTGCGGGTCAGGTTTTAAAAGTGAATAAAAGTAATAAAATTAAATTTCCTCCACCGATGGCTCTTTCAATACTCCTTTAAAGATTCATATTCCACAGGCACCCCTCGCCTTCAGGAGAGGGGCCGGGGGAGAGGTTGACGGAGAACATTTGGGGGATTTAGGCGGTATTTGTATATTTGCCGCTTATCAATTTTAACAGTAACATTTATCAAAATATGAAAAGATTTTTGTCAATCCTTGGAATCCTGATCCTGACTTTCGGATTCCGTGCCAGGGCTGATGAGGGCATGTGGCTTCTTCCCCTGATCGAAAAGCTTAATATCGGTAAGATGACCCAGCTGGGCCTTAAGCTTTCGGCAGAAGACATTTACAGTCTGAACCAGCCCAGTCTCAAAGATGCCATTGTAATTTTCGGTGGAGGCTGCACGGGTGAAATAGTTTCCTCACAGGGCCTGATACTTACCAATCACCACTGCGGATACGGCCAGATACAGGCACACAGCACGGTCGAGCATGATTATCTCAAAAACGGATTCTGGGCCATGTCAAGGGCAGAAGAGCTTCCGAACCCGGGGCTTTCGGTAACATTCCTGGTCAGCATTGAGGATGTCACCGACCAGGTGCTGGCCGATGTAAAACCCGGAATGAGCGGCAGTGAAAGGCTTGCAGCAGTCAACTCCGCAAGGGTTGCACTCGAGAAAAAAGCAGCTGAAGGAAACAACTACAGGATCTCCGTGGCAAGCTTCTATGGCGGAAATTATTTCTACCTTCTCAAATATGAAAGGTACAATGACGTGCGTCTCGTAGGCGCACCGCCACAGTCAATCGGTAAATTCGGATCAGATACTGACAACTGGGAATGGCCAAGACATACAGTCGATTTCAGTGTGTTCAGGGTTTATGCGGGACCTGATGGCAAGCCGGCTCCCTATTCAAAGGACAATGTTCCCCTTAATCCGAAAAAATGGCTTCCTGTTTCAATAAAAGACTTAAAGCCAGGCGATTATGCAATGATCCTTGGCTACCCGGGCAGGACGAACAGGTACATGACTTCATGGGAGGTCAACGAGCTGCTTAAGATAACCCATCCGAACAGGATAAAAATCCGCGGCATCAAGCAGGATGTCTGGATGGAAGACATGAAAGCAGATCCGAAAGTGAATATACAGTATTCAGCAAAATATTTCGGCTCATCAAACTACTGGAAATATTCCATCGGCCAGAAAAGAGGACTTGAAAGGCTGAATGTGCTTTCGCAGAAAGAGGAGCTCGAAAAGCAGTTTGACAGCTGGATCGCTTCCAGCCCCCAGGCAAAAGAGAAATACGGAGAAGCGCTTAACATGATCAGGACCGCAACAGAAGGAAGGGCTGAATATTACAACGCCATGCAGTACCTTACCGAATGCATGCAGGGATGTGAAATATTTTCTTATGATGTTATCGCTTCAACGCTCGAGGCTGCGCTCCAGGCAGGAGACCAGTCCAGGATAACTGATGCCGCAAAAAGAATAAAGGATAATCTTGGTGAAATATACAAAGATTACAATGCTCCCACCGATCTCAAGGCCACAAAGGCTATGCTTAAACTTTACAGGACAGATGTGCCGGCAAAATTCCATCCCGATTTCTTCAAAAGCATCATCGATAAAAAGTACAGCGGCAGCATTGACAGGTTCGTAGACGATATGTTTGCAAAATCAATTCTTCCGGATACCAACAGGCTCAAGGCATTCCTGGCCAAACCTTCACTTAAGGCCCTTCAGAATGATCCGGCCTATCTTGCTTCGAAATCGGTTGACAGGATATCTGCTGACATCTCTAAACAGCTCAGCCAGTTCGATCCGCAGCTCACAGAAGGAAAGAGGCTGTGGATGGCAGCCCTGATGGAAATGGCGCCGGAAAAGATACAGTATCCGGATGCTAATTCAACAATGAGGCTTACTTACGGCACAATACAGCCATATGATCCACGCGATGGTGTCACCTACAAGCAGTACACTACCATGGCAGGCATGCTTGAGAAATACAAGCCGGGCGATTATGAATTCGATCTGCCACAGAGGCTGATAGACCTTTACAACAAAAAGGAATTCGGAAGATATGCATCTCCGGCCGGTTACATGCCGGTAGGATTCCTCACAACAAACGATATCACAGGAGGCAACTCCGGCAGCCCGGTCATCAATGCAAATGGCGAGCTCATCGGCCTTGCTTTCGACGGCAACTGGGAGTCGATGAGCGGTGACATTGCATTCGATCCCGAATTAAAGCGTACGATAGCGGTTGATGTCAGGTGCGTGCTCTGGGTAATGGACATTTATGCCGGGGCAGGCCATCTCGTGAAAGAGATGACAATCGTCGATAAGTAACCTTTTTCGAAATGCATCTCAGCCTGATTGAAATACTCGCCGCATTCATGGTGCTCTTTGCCATAATCGACATACCCGGATCAATTCCGATAATAATCGATATAAAGGCAAAAAGCGGGAATATCAAAGCATCGAAAGTCACACTGGTGTCGTTTGCCATACTTGCAGCATTTCTTTTTATCGGCAACCCGCTGCTGGGAATTTTCGGGATCGATGTTTCATCATTTGCAATTGCAGGATCGTTCATCATTTTCCTCATTGCAATGGAAATGATACTTGGAATAGAGCTTTTCAAGCAGGATTCGGTACATGGAGGGGCTATCTTCCCGATAGCCTTTCCGCTTATTGCCGGAGCAGGGTCCATCACAACAATCCTGTCGCTCAAGGCTGAATACCAGACAATAAACATCTTACTCGCGCTGCTTCTGAACATGGTAATAATCTACCTGGTCCTGAGGCTCACCACGGTGTTTGAAAAAGTGCTCGGCGCCGGCGGGCTCCAGATCCTGAAAAAAGTTTTCGGCGTCATTCTTCTTTCAATCGCCATCAAATTGTTTCTCACCAATACAGGATTGGGACTACCGCATGGCATGTGAGGTGACAATTTATACCGACGGGGCTGCAAGCGGCAATCCCGGCCCGGGAGGATATGGCGTGGTCCTCATTTCAGGTAAACACAGGCTTGAAAAGTCGCGCGGATTCCGGCTTACCACAAACAACCGCATGGAGCTGATGGCGGTGATCGACGGGCTCGAGTCCTTAAAGATCCCCGGCAGCAATGTGACAGTTTATACCGATTCGAGGTATGTTGCAGATGCAGTCACCAAAGGCTGGCTTTTTGGGTGGGAATCAAAAAATTACAAAAACAAGAAGAATGCCGACCTGTGGACGCGTTTCCTCAAGATCTACAGGAAACATAATGTGAAGTTCGTCTGGATAAAGGGCCATGCAGCGAACAGGGAGAATGAGCTGTGCGACAGGCTCGCCGTGAGCGCCTGTTTCGGTCCAAATCCCGAGGAAGATTCCGGGTATAACCCTGAAGATCAAAAAAATGCTTTATCTTGAAAGAAAATAAGCATTATGCAAAAACTATACATCAGTCCGACACGGAATACACCCGAGATTAACTTCTCGCCAGAGGAGAATCTTTTCCTTATCCGCGGAACTTCATCACCGGAGGACGTCAGGGCTATGTACTATCCTGTAATCGAGTGGTTCAGGGCATTTGCCACCATGCTGAGCGAGAATAAACATTCATCGGCCGGGGAACCGGTAACCCTGAAAATGGATCTTGTCTACTTCAATTCATCATCCGCCAAATTCATCTACGACATACTTGTCGAGCTCAAAAATATTGCGGCTTCCGGGATGCCTGTCGTAATCGAATGGTATTACGAGCATGGCGATTATGACCTGAAGGATGCGGGTGAAGATATTTCAAACATTGCCGAAATACCTTTTACATTTATAGAAAAGAACTGAATGAGAGGTCAGCCGGAATTATATGAATTGCTGAGAGAGCTGTCAATTGATTTCGAATATCATGAGCATCCCCCTGTCGCCACTATAGAAGCCGCCCTGGAGCACTGGAGGGATTACAAATCCGGTAGGTGCAAAAATATTTTCTTCCGGAATCACAAGGGTAACCGTCATTACCTCGTTGTCCTCGAACACCTGAGGCAGCTCGACATACACGACCTTGAGAAAAGGCTGAAGCAGGGGAAGCTTTCATTCGCATCCGACAGAAGGCTGAAGGAAAGGCTCGGCCTGGAGCCCGGTTCTGTTTCACCGTTCGGACTGCTGAATGATAAAGAGAAGAATGTTCATCTTTTCATCGATGAAAAGCTGAAGGAATCTGAAAGGCTCGCTTTTCATCCTAATGTAAATACCGCAACACTCGTCATCAAACAATCTGACCTGATAAAATTTCTCGATTCCATCGGGGCCTCGTACGAGTATCTAAAATTGTATGAAGATTGAATCTACGGCGCAGGGACATTCCATGGCATGTCCCTGCGTTAAAATTTATCCTCCTTCCTGCATCAAAAAGCATATTGATCCGTCATTAGGCTGAAAACAAGTCACGAATGAAAAAGATATTTGCCTCCTGCCTGATGCTTATGCTTTGGTTATCAGGTATTTCAGGACAGACAGCAGACAAACAATCTCCCGAGAAGCAGCCGGCAGAAAAGAAAAAACAGTATAAAGCAAAAGAGATCCAGACCCCCCCTGTTATAAACGGATTTCTTGATGAAGACATCTGGAAGCAGGCAACATTCGTCGATGACTTTGTACAGCACGAACCCTATAACGGCAGAAAAGCTTCACAGAAAACTGAATTTGCCGTACTGTTCGACAGGGATAACCTGTACGTTGGCATCAAGGCATATGACACGGCCCCCGACAGTATCGTCAACCGTCTCACGAGGCGCGACCAGGTTGACGGCGACATTGTTGCCATAATTCTCGACAGCTATCACGACCTGAGGACAGGCTTTATGTTCGGGGTGAGCTCCTCCGGAGTAAAATTTGACCAGATGTTTTCAAATGACGGTGAAAACGAGGATCAGACATGGGATCCTAACTGGTGGGCCAAGACATCCATTAATAGTGAAGGATGGATTGCTGAAATGAAAATCCCGTTCAGCCAGGTTCGTTTTGAAAAGAATTCAGGCGACCTTTGGGGACTGCAGTATGCGAGGATCCTTTACAGGAAAAATGAAACTGATTTCTGGCAGCATATCCCAAAGGATGCTCCCGGATTTATCCACCTGATGGGCGAATTAACGGGACTCGAGAAGATAATGCCAAGGAAGATTTTTGACGTGACGCCTTATGGAGTTGCAAAGGCCGAGACCTTTACGGCTGTTCCCGAGGATCCTTTCCGCAAGAACGGAAAGCTGGCCGGACTGAACGGTGGTATCGACGCAAAGATCGGAGTCACAAACAACCTGACAATGGACCTGACTATCAACCCCGATTTCGGACAAGTCGAGGCAGACCCTTCAGAAGTCAACCTTACTGCTTATGAAACATTCTTCAGGGAGAAAAGGCCTTTCTTCATTGAAGGAAATAACATCACCAACTTCTCACTCGGCATCGGCGACGGAGGCATCGGGAATGATAACCTTTTCTACTCCCGGAGGATCGGCAGAAGACCACAGCGGGACCTCGACCTCCCGGACGGCTGGTACGCTGATGTTCCTTCAAGGACTACCATCCTTGGCGCTGCAAAACTGACAGGTAAAACGCAGAAAGGACTTTCGCTGGGCTTTATTGAGGCAGTCACCGCTGAGGAAAAGGCAGAGATCGCTACCGAAGACGGAAGAAAGTATGAAACAGTCGAACCTCTTACCAACTACATGGTTGGAAGAGTACAGAAAGATATAAATGAAGGGAATACCATCATCGGAGGCATCTTTACAGGCACAAACCGCGATCTTGACGCCAACCTTGCTTCATCCCTGCATAAAGCAGCTTATACGGGGGGTATTGACTTCACCCAGTACTTTAAGGACAAGAGCTGGAGTTTCAACCTGAACACCGCATTCAGCCTTGTACAGGGTACCAGGTCGGCAATTGAGAATACACAGAGATCATCGGCTCACTATTACCAGAGACCTGATAAGAATTATGCAATGCTTGACACCAACAGGACTTCCCTGGCGGGTTCAGGCGGAAAAATGCAGATATCCAAAATGAACGGTCACTTCAACTTTATCAGCGCCACCCTCTGGAAAACGCCCGGATTTGAAACGAATGATATCGGGTACATAAGGGAGGCTGACCAGCTGCTTACGGTTTTATGGTGCGGATACAGCCAGTGGGAACCAAAAGGTATCTATCGCAATTACAACCTCAACAATGATGTTATCGGTTTCTGGAATTTCGGCGGGCAAAGCATGGCTTATGCCTATGAATGGAATGCAAACATGGGGCTGAAGAATTTCTGGAGCGTCTGGACCGGAGGTAATATTCAGACCACGTCTAAATCCACAGGATTGCTGAGGGGAGGACCCATGATGAAGACGCCGGCTTCATTGAATCTCAGGGGAGGATTCAATTCCGACAACCGGAAAAAAATTCAGCTTAGTATTTTCACAATGTACTCTGTGGGATTTGAAAACAGTTCAAAAGACCTCAGTTCTAACCTCGAGGTGTCGTACAAGCCAACAAATTACCTTACCCTCAGCCTGAACCCGGGAATAAGCAAATCTTCTTCTGATCTTCAATATGTAACAAACGATATCGAATACAATAATGAACACAGGTATATCTTCGGCAGCATCGACAGGAAAACCATAAATGCCTCATTCAGGGTCAACCTGAACCTCAGCCCGAATCTTACATTCCAGTATTGGGGACAGCCTTTTATTGCGACAGGAAAATATACTGATTACAAATACATAACTGATCCAATGGCACGCCGGCAGAGCGACAGGTATCATGTCTTCACTCCTTCGCAGATAAACCCGAACAGTGACGGGGATGGCTTCAATATCGACGAGAATGCGGACGGAACAGCTGATTATGATTTCGAAAGACCCGACTTCAATTTCCAGGAATTCCTTTCCAATCTCGTAGTCAGGTGGGAGTACAATCCCGGATCATCAATTTATCTTGTCTGGAGCCAGACCCGCAGCGGATCAAATGATTCAGGAAACCTCAGGTTCCTCGATGACATTGGTGACCTGTTCAGCACCCGCGATGAGAAACCGCATAATGTGTTTCTGATCAAGTTCAGCTACAGGTTCGGGTTGAAGTAAAATTGTTTTATTTCCGGATTTTTTGTAACTTGGTTAGATTATACCCTGTCCAATGGAAAAAAATCCTCATCTCCACACTGCCGAATGCTCATGCTGCGGCGGGAACCTCCATTCAAACGACATCTCAAGAAGGAAATTCGTGGGAGTTACGGGCAAATCATTTCTGGGGTCAGTTGCTTTTTCGGGACTGACCTGGTCCGCACTTTCAGCAATCGCACCGGTGCAGGATTTTGACCTGAAAAGAAAAGCCGTTGTTGTCAAACCCATCCTCACGTATGCCGTGCCCTCGCCAGGGAAGCAAACCAGCTGGCGTGAGTGGGGAGGAATTCAGACTGAAAAGCAGGCAGAGGAAGAAAAGTCGAAGATAAGCGGCGAGCTCGGCGCTTTAATGAAAAGATCGGATTTCCCGCTCGAGATATTACCGGTAAGCTCAGTGAAATCCGATGCGGCTCTCGACGGTGTGAGCGATATCGCTTCGGCTGATGTAATACTGATCTATGCCGCCGGCGGCAGTTCGAAGATCTTCGACAGGCTGAACAAGAGCGGAAAGAACATCCTCTTCTTTCTTCGCCACAGGTCCGGGCCGGTGTACCTGTGGTATGAAATAGTTAGCCCGAGGTACCTCAGGAGCCATACAGACAAACTTGCAGTGAGCGGGATAACCGAACATGACGTTGTTGTGGACAACCAGGATGAGATCCTTTGGAAGCTCAGGGCGCTATGCGGGCTTAAAAACACAATGAACTCCAGAATTCTTGCAATCGGGGGAGCAGGCGGCTGGAGCCAGCCCAAAGCCCCTGACTATGCCAGGGATAAATTCAGGCTCGACATAGTCACAATTAACTATGATGATCTTGGAGAGCTTATAAAACAGGCAAAATCAGACAGGCAGGCCATTGCAGGAGCAGCAAAGAGGGCGGCAGAATACCTTTCCGATACTTCCCTGAAGCTCGAAACAAAGCGCGAGTACGTGGAGAACTGCTTTCTCCTCGAAGATGTGTTCGTAAGGCTCATGGAGAAATTTGAATGCAGGGCACTGACAATAAACAACTGCATGTCGACGATAATGCCGATGTCGGAAACAACCGCATGCCTTACCCTCAGCCTTCTTAACGATGCAGGATACCTTGCTTTCTGCGAATCGGATTTTGTAGTGATCCCGGCAGGGATCCTGCTTGCCCATATATCGGGCAAACCCGTATTCCTGAATGATCCCACATATCCTCACGATGGCATCATCACGCTTGCACATTGCACCGCCCCGAGGAGAATGGATGGCCTGAAGCGCGAACCCGCAAGGCTTCTCACCCATTTTGAATCGGATTACGGAGCTGCTCCAAAAGTTGAAATGACACCCGGACAGGTCCTGACGAATATCATCCCTGATTTTGAGTTCAGGAAAAACGTGGGATTCACGGGAAAGGTGCATGATAACCCATTCCTTGACATATGCCGGTCGCAGATAGATGTCAGCTTCACTTTCGAAAGCACCGTGCTCGCAGAAAAGATGCCGGGATTCCACTGGATCTCGGGTTATGGCGACTACCTTAAGGAATATGGTTACGCCCTGCGGAAAACAGGGATCGAATTTGAGAAGCTTTCCTGAAAGTTAAAGAATAATTTGTCTCTCATTGAACATTAACCGCCTCTGTTGCATTTATAGTTAAACAGACGAGCGCATATGAGACAAATCCTCAAGTACACCGGGTACATACTTGTCCTGCTTATTATCGGCTTTTTAATCTATAAATTCTATTATATTATAGGATGGCTGCTGATAGCTGCCGTGCTCTCGTTTGTCGGGGAACCGCTCGTCAGGTTTTTCGATAAGGTTCATATAAGAAAGTTTTTCATACCTCACTGGCTCAGCAGCCTGCTGGCCTTATTCATTATTTTCCTTTTTATCGCCGGGCTGATAGGCATTCTTGTGCCATTAATAATCAGCCAGGCAGAGGCATTGTCAAAAATTGATGTGGACCAGGTCGGTGAGAAATTTCATGGTCCGATCCAATGGTTGGACAACAAGCTCCGAGCATCTGGAACATTACAGGAAGGGCAGACACTCACCGATTTTTTTTCAGAGAGAGTGCGGTCAATTATGAACCTGGATAATATCGGTTCTTTTGTAGGAGGATTCATAAGCGCTGCCGGCAGCATTTTCCTCGGAATGTTCTCTGTATTCTTCATTACCTTCTTCTTCCTGAAAGATGAAAACATGTTCGAGAATGCTGTTCTCCTTATTGTCCCTGAAAAAAATGAAGAAGGCACACGCAGGGTGATCGCCGATTCCAAGGTTCTTCTGAAACGCTATTTCATCGGGGTCCTTGTGGAGCTTGCATCCGTCATCACCCTTATTACACTGGGGCTCTGGATACTAGGAATAAAAAATGCCCTTCTCATCGGTTTCTTCGGCGGCATAATGAATATTATCCCATACCTCGGACCTGTTCTGGGAGCTGTGATAGGACTTTCGCTTGGTATCACAGGTGTGCTTGCATCGGGCGATATCAATGCCCTCCTGCCTGTAGTCCTCAAGATCCTCAGTGTTGTCGTTGTTGTGCAGTTCATCGATAATAACATCCTGGTGCCGACCATTTATGCAAAGAGCGTGAAATCTCATCCTCTTGAAATATTCCTGGTTATCATCATGGGCGGTGGCCTTGCCGGATTTCCCGGTATGCTGCTGGCTGTCCCGGCTTTTACCGTCCTAAGGGTTATTGCCAGGGAGTTTTTCCAGGAATTCAGGGTGGTGCAGAAAATAACGGAAAAGATGGACGACGAATAAAGTTTATCTTTAAGCTCCTAAAGATTAGCGTTTCGGATGAAGAACAACAAGCAGGGCTACAGGAGATTCTTTGGTTTCAGCAGGAATATTTTCTTCACGGGCCTGACGAGCTTCCTCACGGATACTTCAGTCAAGATGGTATATTCGGTAATGCCGATGTTCCTTCTTTCGCTGGGAGCAAGCAAAACGAGCCTTTCGCTTATCGAAGGCATTGCCGAAAGTACTGCTTCCGTAATAAAGGCTCTTTCAGGATTCTGGAGCGACCGGATCGGCAGGAACAAACCTTTCATGATCGTGGGCTATGGGCTGTCCGCGATCATTATTCCCCTGTACACTCTTGTCATCAGCCCTTTTCAGGTTCTTGTCCTGCGTTTTATTGAAAGATTCGGAAAAGGTATCCGCACGGCGCCCCGTGACAGCCTTATTGCCGGATCGGTCCTGAATGGAGAATCAGGGAGAAGCTTCGGCCTTCAGAAAGCCATGGATAACAGCGGCGCCATTGCAGGACCGCTGGCTGCTTTCATCCTGCTTTCAGTGCTTCCGGGCAATTACAGGCTTATCTTTCTGCTTGCAGGCATCCCATCGGTACTGGGGATCCTGGTTTTGATTTTTGGCATCCGTGAAGCAGGAAAAAAGGATTATGAACTGTTCAGAAAATTCAGGTTCAGGGAGCTGCCCTGGAAGTATTATGTATTTCTCGGAATAATTTTCATTTTTACGCTGGGGAACTCGACTGACGCTTTGCTGCTTGTCAAGGCTAATGAAGTCGGAGTAAAAGTGGCATTCATCCCGCTTGTTTACCTTGTCATGAATCTTGTT
This sequence comes from Bacteroidales bacterium, assembly GCA_035299385.1. GTDB lineage: Bacteria > Bacteroidota > Bacteroidia > Bacteroidales > VadinHA17 > LD21. The sequence continues at coordinate 25,218 of DATGWQ010000233.1, forward strand.
TCAGTGATCTCGGCAATTCCTGCAGGTTCTCTTTCGGACCGCATCGGGAAGGAAAAAGTGCTGATCGCAGGCTTTTTGTTATATGCCCTGGTATACTGGGGGTTCGGGGCTACAACACACACCTGGACAATTATTTTCCTGTTCGCTTTCTATGGTCTCTATTCAGCCCTGACGGATGGCATACAGAAAGCATTCATTTCGGACCTTGTCGACAGGAATAAAAAAGGGACCGGGATGGGCATATACAATGCCCTGGTTGGCATAACCCTCCTTCCCGCCAGCCTGATTGCCGGGATGATGTATGATAAAATAAACTCGCATGTGCCATTCTATTTCGGAGCGGGGATGGCCCTGCTTTCGGCCTTGCTGATGATCCTATTTACCAGGAATTTCCGTCAAAAAAGATCCTGAAAGTCCGATCATAGATTCTTTATTTGTATCTTTGCGAATATTTTACTGAATGCTACCCTTCGGTTCAATAACGTCTATCATACCTCTTTCTGTTCTGGCAATCGCATATGCGCTTTTTATTTGTGCCTCTGCCCTGAACAGGATAAAGCCTGCGACCGAAACTTCACAGGATAAGGAAATTATTGTAAGAGCCGGTGAGATTTCGGCAGATCAACCGACAAATAATATTATTTATTATACTGATATTCAGGATATTATCAGTTCCGAAAAAATAAATAATACATTCAGGCCCCCGGAATGGTTTTGCTGCAAAATAATTGAGATTCCGCCTGAAAAAGCTTATTCCGGTTACTGCAACTTCTCCTTTTCCAGGCCTCCTCCTTCGTTTTTTTCATAACTCCCGTCATAATCAGCGTAATTTTTCACGTCAGTTCCCGTCCGTTAGCGGGATCTTCCGGATATTTTACAGATTATGTTTTTATACTGACACAGATTTATTTAGGAAATCTTGTAAGAACCATTTTTATGAAAAAATATATATATCTGATTTTTCTTTTTCTGATACCGCTTTCAAAAGCCCTATCCCAGGATGCTGCGATGGAACCTGATACAAGCCTTATGTCGAGGGAGCTGGGTGAAGTTGTCATCAAGGCTTCAAAGGATAATGTGACGCTTAAGACAATTCCGGCATCGGTTTCAGTGATCTCATCTAAACTAATTGACGATAACGAAATCAAAACACTGAACGAGATAACCAGCACCGTGCCGAACTTTTACATGTCCGATTACGGATCAAAGCTGACATCGCCTGTTTACATAAGGGGTATCGGCTCGAAAATAAATTCTCCTGCTGTTGGCCTTTATGTCGATTACGTGCCATATTTCGAAAAGGCAGCTTTCGATTTCGATTTTTTCGATGTAAAGCGTATCGAAGTGCTCCGCGGACCCCAGGGAACTCTCTTTGGAAGAAATACCATGGGAGGAATCGTGAATATTGTAACAACGTCCCCTGTCGACTACCAGGGGAATCATCTGAGTATTACAGGAGGGAATTACGGAACCAGGTCAATCAACGCCGGTCACTACGGTAAATCAGGAAAGCTTGCCTGGTCGCTTGCAGGCAATGCGCTTCACAATGACGGCTTTTACACCAATGAATATACGGGAAAGAAAGTCGACAAGCTGAACTCCTACGGATTGAGGAACAGGCTGATATATGAGCTCTCGGACAGGTTCACGATCGAGAACATTGCAGGTGTCGAGCTCAGCAAGCAGGGAGGATATCCCTATGCAGTTTTTGTGGATTCCCTGAACTCTGCAAAACCGATCAATTACAACCAGTACAGCTCTTATGACAGGAATCTTTTCTCCGATGCCCTTATTGCCAGGTACAATGGAAGCGGCTTCGAGTTGATGTCGACCACTTCGTACCAGTTCCTTGACGATGATCAGAGAATCGACCAGGATTTCACGGCCGATTCGCTCTTTTTTGTAGATCAGACCCAGAATCAGCACATGTTCTCACAGGAGCTGGTTGCAAGGTCAAAGGGCGACGGGATGTACAAATGGCTGTTTGGCGGATACGGTTTCCTCCAACAATTCAACAACGATGTGGATGTGAATGCCTGGGCTTCGAAACTGAATTATCTCAAGACTTATGATCACACCATAAAGGGAGCTGCTTTCTTTCATCAGTCATCAGTAACACCCCTTAAAAATTTCACGCTTACGGCAGGCATCAGGATTGATATGGAAAGGGATGCCATGGATTATTATTATGATATGACCCAGAAAGGCAAATATTCAGTCCTGGCAGATACTCTCTATCCTGCGTTGAAATCCCTGCAGGTTATCCCGAAATTTGCTGTTAACTACCAGCTTGGTACGAACAGCTTTTATGCGGTTATTGCCAGAGGTTACAAAACCGGCGGTTTCAACTCCACTTTTGAACGTCCGCAGGACCTTACCTTTGAACCCGAGTACAGCTGGAACTATGAGGCAGGCATAAAAACTTCATTTTTCAACCAAAAGCTGTATGCCGACGTTTCCCTTTTCTACATTGACTGGATGCACCAGCAGGTTTCCCGGGTATCACCCAGCGGCAGGGGCTCTTATCTCGATAATGCGGGACGATCTGCAAGCAGGGGAGCTGAGATCTCAGTAAGGACCGCGCCGGTGAAAGGCTATGAACTCATGTTTTCATATGGTCTTACTGATGCCTGGTTCATTGATTACAGCTACAGCGATGCTGAAAACTACTCAGGCAAATATTTGCCCTATGTGCCCAGGAATACGGTCTCTGCACAGGCATCCAAGACTATCGAACTCACCAATAAAAGTCTGCTGAGCAGCATAAAGATCTCAGCATTGTACAGGGGTGCCGGAGAATTTTACTGGAATGAGAAAAACACCTCAAGAGAGCCGTACTACGGATTGCTCGACGGCAAGGTATCATTCTACCGCGGGCCACTCCAACTTGATCTCTGGGCCAAAAACATGCTGAGCGCCGATTATTACTCTTTCTCGTTTGTAGCTCTTGGCAACAGGTATGTTCAGAAAGGAAAGCCTGCTCAGTTCGGAGTTAATCTTTCTGTAAAATTCTGATATGAAGGAAGAAAAAAACTGGCTGAAATACCCGGTCCTCTTCAGTCTCTACATCGCACAGTCCATACCGATGAGCTTCTTCTCAACGGTGGTGCCGGTAATCATGAGGCAGGAGAAATATTCCCTTCAATCGATCGGCCTTATGCAGCTTATCAAGCTTCCCTGGATAATAAAATTCCTTTGGGCGCCGCTTATCGACAACAAAGCGCGGACGTCTTCACAGCTCAGGAGATGGATACTATTTTCAGAGCTTTTTTATGCCGCAGTGATACTGAGCATCGGTTTTTTCAACCTTCAGACAGATTTCAGGACAATTGTAATACTGATGGTGATAGCATTCCTTGCTTCGGCCACCCAGGACATTGCAGTGGATATTTTCGCAATACTTCACCTGGCACCATCGGAAAGAAGCATTGGCAACAGCATGCAGTCTGCAGGAAGCTTCGTTGGCACCCTATTCGGAACGGGGGTGATGCTGATCGCCTACCATTACTTCGGATGGACTCCGCTCCTGCTCCTGCTTTCGCTGTTTGTACTCTTCGCAGTCGTTCCTGCCCTGCTGTACAGGAAGCCTGTAAGCAAGGAGATCAGCCAGAAGCAGAGGATCTCTTTCAGGGACATTTTTCTTTTCTTCAGTGAAAAAGGAAAAGGAAGGCGAGTTCTTGTCCTGGTCTTCTACTACTCGGGAATAATCGGCATACTGACGCTGCTGAAGCCTTTCCTCGTCGATCTCGGGTATAATGTGAAGCAGATCGGCTTCATCTCAGGGATCTTCGGAACGTCGGTTGCAGTCGTCTCTTCCTTTGCCGGCGGGTTAATCGTGAAGAAAGCAGGAAGGAAGACATCGATGTACCTGTTCCTTGTCCTGAGCCTGTTTGCAGCGCTGATGTTCCGTTTTGTCGCAGGCGGCTCGCCTTCATTGCCTGCCATTTATGCCGCTACCGGTCTTTTATGGTGTGCATATGGACTTTCGACGGTCGCAGTGTACACGACATCGATGGACATTGTCCGCAAAGGCCGTGAGGGCACCGACTTTACGATCCAGATTGTCATTACACACCTCAGCAGCCTTATAATTGCGGTGACGAGCGGAAAACTGGGAGATCTTCTCGGTTACAAAAAGTTCTTCACCATTGAAATAATGCTCTGCGTGTTCACATTCTTAATTCTTCTTTATGCATTCGGAAAAAAAGATGCAAATGAAAATTCCCGACAGCCTTCTTAAAAAATACAACGGCGCAGTTCCAAGATATACGAGCTACCCGCCTGCCAATCACTTCACAACGGATTTTGGAGCCGGTAATTTCATCAGTCTCGTAAATGATTCAAACGACGGGAAGCCTGAGAACATTGCTTTTTACGTGCACATCCCTTTCTGCAAAAAAATATGCTACTATTGTGGGTGCAATTCGTGTGCAACAGGGAACGGCAGCATGGTAAGACCATATATCGATGCCCTGAAAAAGGAGTTTGCCATCATCTCCCCGCTGCTTGATAAAACACGTCCGGTTTCACAGATCCACTACGGCGGAGGTACCCCAAACTCAATAGATATTAATTTTCTGAATGAGCTGAATGAAATGTTTTTCAGGGAATTCAGGCTGATTGAAAACCCGGAAATAGCAATTGAATGCAATCCTGAATTCCTGAGTTTTGACTCGATCGATGAGCTTGTGTCTGCGGGTTTCAACCGCTTCAGCCTCGGCATTCAGGATTTCAACAATGATGTCCTCAGGAATGTCAACAGGACACCGTCACGCATAACGCCTGAAAAGCTTTTCGCTTACCTGAAGGGCAAAAATGACAAATTCAGCATCAATCTGGATTTCATATACGGCCTTCCGGGGCAAACAGCTGATTCATTTTGCGCTAC
>DATGWQ010000234.1:0-6270 GCA_035299385.1 Bacteroidales bacterium
AAAGATCATCCACCCCGATACAAGGAAAGATATTGTATCAATGGGAATGGTGGCAGATATAAAGAACGGTGAAAAAGGTATTTCGATCGTTCTCACCCCGGAAAAATCAAATGACCCCTTTCTCTCTTCCCTGAAGAGTAACATAGTTCGCACATTGAAAGATACACTCGGTCCTGATACAGTTATCGACGAGATAAAAATAGAGCCAAAGGTGGTGGTCGGCAAACAGAAGGAAAAAGAAAGGCCGGTCCTGCCTGGTGTAATGAACATCATCGCTGTTTCTTCGGGAAAAGGCGGGGTCGGAAAGACGACCATATCTGTCAATCTGGCCATCGCTCTTGCACGCAAGGGACTGTCGGTGGGACTTATCGACGCGGACGTATTCGGCCCGTCGGTGCCAAAAATGTTCAAAGCGGAGGATTACCGTCCCGAGGTCAAAAGTGCCAACGGGATCGACATGATAGTTCCGATGAATAAATACGGGGTGAAGGTTCTTTCTACCGGCTTCTTCGTGGATCCTGCAGAGGCAGTCATCTGGCGGGGCCCGATGGCATCAGGATTCCTGAAGCAGCTCATAAACCAGGGTGAATGGGGAGAGCTCGATTTTCTTCTTGTCGACCTGCCGCCGGGAACAAGTGATATTCACCTTACGCTCGTCCAGGAAGTGCCTGTTACGGGCGCGATCGTCGTTACGACTCCACAGGATGTGGCTCTTGCCGATGCCGTAAAGGGAATCTCAATGTTCAGGAGCGATAAGATAGATGTCCCGGTGATCGGGCTCGTCGAAAACATGTCATGGTTCACTCCTGCCGAGCTCCCGAATAACAAATACTATATTTTTGGAAAGGATGGCGGCAGGCAGCTGGCGGAAAAGATGAATGTTCCGCTTCTCGGTCAGATCCCGCTTGTTCAGAGCATCCGCGAGGGCAGCGACAACGGTGAGCCTGTTGCCCTGAATGATTCCGTTACCGGGAATGCTTTCATGGAGCTTGCTGCCGAAGTGATCGTGAAAGTCGACCAGCGCAACAGGGAGATGATGCCGACGATGAAGGTAAAGGTGACGAAGGGGTAAGGCTTAGTGGTGAGGAGTGAGGTGTGAGGTGTGAGAAGCGTTGAGCGTTGAGCGTAAAGCGTAGAGAAAATTATAAATAGCATTATGGAAAATTCAAACATCAGGGAACGTGTTGTAAAGGCTCTTGAAAGAGTCAGGCCCTATCTTCAGTCAGACGGTGGTGATATCGATCTTGTCGACGTAACTGACGATCTTACGGTAAAAGTAAAGCTCAGGGGAGCCTGCCACGGATGTCCCTTCAGCATGCAGACACTCAAAGCCGGTGTCGAACAGGCAATACTTAAAGAGGTCCCGGAAATAAAGAAAGTCGTTGCCTCCTGACAAAATGGCTCGCGTATGCCATTTTTATTACCTTTGAAATACTATAATGCTCCTGATTAAGTTATAGTGTTAAAGGCGTCTTATTGTCTTCAAAATTAGGTTCATATAAGTTTTTTCTTGTTGCAGGAATATGCTTCCTTGCTGCCTGTTCGGTCGAAAAGAATACCGAAACAACAAGGTTTTATCATAGCCTTACGGCAAGATTCAATATCTATTTTAACGGGTATGAGAGTTATAAAGCCGGTGTTGCAAAAGTCGGCAACGGCCACAGGGATGATTATGCCGAGCTCCTGAATGTTTTCGATTACTCGGACCCTGCAACAAAGAATATGGGAACTTCCGACTTCGAGAGAGCCATACAAAAAGCTTCAAAGCTCATTTCCCTTAAATCCATTACTGCCAAACCGGAAATCAAGAACAAGCGTGATCTCTCGGAGCACGAAAAAAAGCTTCTCGACAAAAAAGAATACAATGAATGGGTGGACGACAGTTACCTGCTCATAGGAAAATCAAGGTTCTACAAGCATGAATATAGTGAGGCTGAAACGGTTCTGAATTACTGCATAAATGAAGCAAGCGACCCATATATAAAAACTGAAGCAACCATCTGGCTTTCACGCACGAAAACCGAAAAAGGTGATTTTGCAGAAGCTTCAAGGCTGCTTAAGGAAATTGCTCCGGCAGACAATTTTTCGAAAGGACTGAAAGCCATGTATTACACAACACTGGCAGACATCATGATCCGCCAGAAAAACTTTTCCGGTGCGACAGAACCGCTTGCTCAATCTATTGAGCTGGTAAGTGGCAAGAGGAACAAATACAGGCTCACCTACCTGCTGGCCCAGATTTATGAGCAGCAGAACAACAGCGAACTTGCCGGCACTTACTACAGGAAGGTTGTCAATATGAATCCTCCCTATGAGGTTGAATTCAACGCCAGGATAAATATTGCAGGTGTTTTCGATATAAACTCCGGCAATCCGGGTGAAATTCAGAAAGAGCTCGAACGCATGCTGCGCGATTCTAAAAACAAGGAGTTCCAGGACCAGATATATTTTGCACTCGGAAACCTTTCGATGAAAGAAGGCAATGAAAAGGAAGGACTTGAATTTTTCAGGAAGTCCGCCGCATCCCGCGGGGGCAACCCAAATCAGAAAGGAAGATCGTATCTCGCACTTTCGGATTACTTCTACAAAAACTCCGATTACATAAAGGCAGGCTCATATCTCGACAGTGCAGTTTTCTTTCTTGAGGAAAGTTATCCTCAATATACAGTCCTGAAAGCAAAATCGAGGAACCTCAACGACCTGGTCTCACAACTGACGATCATAGAAAGGGAAGACAGCCTTCAAAGGGTCGCCTTGATGCCTGAAAGTCAGCGAACCCGGCTTATAGAAACAATTATTGCCGATGTTTCCAAAGCTGAAACCCAGGGAAAGACCTCCGATTACAACGACAGGTACAACATAGGTCAGTATTATGAAAATGAAAGGCGGTTCCAGGGCAACATAGAGCAGGAAGGCAAATGGTATTTTTACAACCAGTCGGCCATGACATTCGGGAGGACAGAGTTCAGGAGAAGATGGGGTGACAGGAAGCTGCAGGATAACTGGAGAAGGGCGAACAAGGCCACCGTGGCAAACCAGCAAATACTCCAGGAAGGTGAGGATAACAAGGCTAAGGCGCCTAAAGACACAACTGCTGCAATCAATGATAAACGGAATCCTCTGTATTATATGAAGGACCTGCCGCTCACTGATTCCCTTTTGATGCTTTCCAATGAAAGGATCTCGCTGGCCCTGCTCAACGCAGGCAAGGCTTATGCAGAAAAGATCAATGATTCCCTGAAGGCTGCATCTGCCTATGAAACGCTTATCCAAAGATTTCCATCGGGTCCTGAGATCCCCGAAGCGCTCTACGATCTTTACAGGCTCCACGAAAAAAGCAACAGAACCAAAGCCGAAGCCTACCGTCAGCTCCTGGTCGGGAAATATCCAGAGAGCGAATTCGCAAGGATACTGTCCGACCCGGCTTATTATAAAAAGAGGGTGCAGGATATGCAGGTTGCTGAGAAGCTGTACGAGGAGGCATATGATCTTTACGCCGGTGAGAAATTCAATGAATCGGTTTCCAGGGCTGATTATGCATTGAGCACGTATCCGAAAAATGAGCTCTCGCCCAAGTTCATGCTCCTCAGGGCTTATAGTATTGCCAGGATTTCCGACGAGAGAACTTTCAAGGAAAACCTCAGGAAACTGACTGAACAGTGGCCGGGAACGCCTGAGAGTAAAAAGGCACAGGAGCTCATCGCTCATATCAACCAGGAAGTTCCTGAGCTAAAAGTCGAGGAAGATAAAGTGATCGCTGCAGAAATTTATGTTGCCGATACCGCGTCTGCCAGGACATTTGTGCTTATCATTCCCGATCCCTCATTCAACCTGAACCAGGCGAACTTCGACGTAATAAGCTATAACATAGATTATTTCACAAACAAAAATTACAAAACCGAAGGCTTCCTGGTCGATAAGAAATTCCTTCTTATCACCGTCAACGGATTCCCGAACTTCAGCCAGGCCCTTTCATATTATAAAAAATTCCTTACTTCAAGCCCGGTCAGGAATTCGACAGGTGCAAAATTCATGTCGTTCGTTATCAGCAGCGACAACCTTGCCAGACTGCGCGATGACAAAGACCCCGGACGTTATGAGCTGTTCTTCAGGGAGAATTTCCTGAGATGACTTCATCACGAACTCACCCCCTGGCCCCCTCTCTAATGCGTTAGAGAGGGGGAGCCGAGAGAATCAAATTACTTAGGCATCCCCCTCTTTGCGTTAGCAGAGAGGGGGACATGAGGGGGTGAGTTCGTGTCAATTCAGGAACAGTAGGAGAGTGCGTTCTTTAGGAATCATTACCTTTGTGAATTAATTCGTTCCTAAATGAGAACAGTACGAATTCTCTGGACAGACGATGAGATTGAAGCCCTCAAGCCTCATATAATTTTCCTCCAGGAAAAAGGATATGAAATTGATACCTGCTCCAACGGGACCGATACTATTGACCTTATTAAGCAAAACCACTACGATCTGATCTTCCTCGACGAAAACATGCCCGGGCTCAGTGGCATTGAAACGCTTATGCAGATTCGCGATTTCAGGACGGACATTCCAGTTATCATGGTGACCAAGAGCGAAGAGGAAGATCTTATGGAAACAGCTATAGGATCTGCAATTTCAGATTATCTCATTAAACCCGTAAAACCCAAACAGCTTCTCATCGCCATCAAAAAGATCCTCGACCAGCGCAGGCTTATAACGGAAAAAACCACAACTGATTACCAGCAGGATTTCGGAAGGATCAGCAATATGATCTCCACGGCTTCCACTTATGAAGACTGGACCGAGATATACAGGAAGCTTGTTTTCTGGGAATCGGAGCTGGAAAAGTCTCCCGATTCAGGCATGGATGAAATCCTGAAAACACAGGAAACAGAAGCAAACAATTCGTTCTCTAAATTCATCACGTGCAGTTACCTTAGCTGGCTCAGGCCCGAGAATACACAAAAGCCCCTGCTCTCCCCTTCCCTCTTCTCAAAAAAGATCTTTCCGCTGGTGCAGAATGGCAAGAGCCTTTTTTTCATACTGATAGACAATATGAGGTATGACCAATGGAAAACTATCGCTGCCGAGCTCACGGGAATGTACAGGATAGTGAGTGAGGATACTTACTTCAGCATACTTCCGACCTCGACACAGTTCAGCAGGAATTCAATATTTTCGGGGCTCATGCCGAATAAAATTGCAGAACAGCTGCCGGAGCTCTGGGTAAACGACGACGAGGAAGAAGGAAAGAACCATTTTGAGGAGCAGCTGTTCGGAATCCAGCTGAAAAGCAAGGGACTGAGGTACAAATGGCATTACAGCAAGATCAGCAGCAACCCCGAGGGAAAGAAAATAAACGACCGTTTCAGGCAATTGCTCGAGAATGATCTTAACATACTTGTGTACAATTTTGTCGATATGCTTTCACATGCCAGGACTGAAGTGGACGTCATCCGCGACCTGGCCAGCGACGAAAGAGCATACCGCAGTTTAACAAGATCATGGTTTATTCATTCACCCTTGTATGATCTTCTGAAAATGCTTGCTTCACACAAGGTAAAGGTCGTCTTCACAACAGACCATGGAACCATAAGGGTTCAGAACCCTGTCAAAATAATCGGCGACCGCAAAACTTCTCCCAATCTCCGTTACAAAATGGGCCGCAACCTTGACTATGATTCCAGGAAGGTTTTTGAAATAATAAATCCTGAAAAGGCAATGCTCCCGAAATCGAACATAAGCTCCAGGTATATTTTTGCTCTTAACCGCGATTACCTTGTTTACCAGAACAATTACAGCTATTACGCCTCATATTACAAAGATACTTTCCAGCACGGAGGCGTATCCATGCAGGAAATAATCCTTCCCCTGGCGGTGCTGGAACCCGTGTAAACAGAACAGCTGAACAATGGAATTGAAGATAAAGGATAAAAAACAACTGCCCCATGCGGCAAAAGAGATCATTGAAATAGCCGGGGACAAAAGGATAATTGCCTTTTATGGTCCGATGGGCTCCGGCAAAACAACCATCATCAAAGCCGTCTGTGCAGAGCTCGGGGCAATAGATATTGTAAGCAGCCCGACCTTTACCCTTGTAAACGAGTATAAAACAAGGGACGGCGAGTCCCTGTTTCATATTGATTTCTACAGGATTAAAAAGCAGGATGAAGTTTTCGATTTCGGCATCGAGGAATATCTTACGGGCGAAACATACTGCTTCCTCGAATGGCCCGAGCTGATTGCCGATATTCTTCCGGAAGGGATCCTGGAGATAAAAAT
>DATGWQ010000235.1:0-2842 GCA_035299385.1 Bacteroidales bacterium
GGCAGGCACCTGTCTTGGATGACGCAACGCGTGTTTAGTGCGATCACCGCTCAAGTTAAGGCAAGAAACCCAACAAACCAACGTGAGCTTCCGGTGGGCCTGCGTGACGCGGTCTGGTTTCTTTGAGTAAGGTTCTTGCCCAGTATGTTGATCTTCCTGGGAGGAACCAAAGGTGACCGAACCGTTATTACAAGCTGAACCCGCGCTCGCGGATTTGGCCGAGCAGTTTGAACGGTGGCGCCGGACTCGCGCTACGGCGCAAGAACGGATTCCACCGCCTTTATGGGATCAGGCGGTGGTGCTCACGACGATGCTGCCGTGTTCCCAGGGGGCGAAACGGCTCCGCCTGAGTCCCACCGATTTGAAGAAGCAGTGCCTGGCACGGCAGGGGTCCCTCGTGGCCGAAGCGACCTCACCTCACCCCGGCTTTATTGAAGTCACGACCCACGCGTTCGGCGCCGCGGCGGCGCCCAGCGCTACGCTGATTGAGGTCGAACACCCAGATGGCGTCCGGCTCCGACTACACTATCGAGACGCGCCACCCCGCGCGGCGGTGCTACGGGCATTTCTCGAGGTGGCGCCATGTTGCAACTGACCCCGCAGAGTCGGATTTTTGTCGCGTTGGCCCCTGTGGATTTTCGCAAAGGCATCGATGGGCTGGCGGCGGTATGCCGTCGCGCCTTCGGCCAGAATCCGCTGGATGGAGCGATTTACGTCTTCCGCAATCGCACGGGCACAACCCTTAAAGTGCTCTGTTATGACGGCCAGGGCTACTGGCTGTGCACGAAGCGTCTCTCGGCCGGACGGCTGCAGTGGTGGCCGCGGGCGCCCGGCGCCACCGTGCGGCTGGCGGCCCGCGAGCTCCAGGTCCTGCTCTGGAATGGCTGCCCCGACCAGGCCGCCATGGCGGACGACTGGCGCCAAGTCGCTTAAGCGGGCGCCAGGTTATCCTGATAGTTCCACGGGAGCCACGCCGCCGGCTGACGGAACACCGCCGAGCGATGGGCCTGTAAGGCGACCAGGTACTCCAGGGCATTGACGCCGGCCGGCACGCAGGTAGCGATCAAGCTGGTCAGGATGCTGGCGACCTGCGCCCTGTGCGGGCTGGCATAGAACAGACTGTTCTTCCGTTGGCGGATGATCGACTTCAGGGCCCGTTCCACCGTGTTGCTGTCGAGAGGCGCACCTTCGACTCGCAGAAATTGGGTCAGCGTCTGCCATCGGTTCAGCAGATAAGTGAACGCCTTACCCAGGCTGCTGTTGGGTTCCACCGCGCGGTCCTGGAACTGCTGTTCCAGCCAGTCATGAAGCCCTTCCAGTAGAGGGCCACTGTGCGTCTGGTGATACGCTAACCGTTCGGTGGGTGTCATCGCCAGGTCTCGGGTCGCGGCCTCGTGCTCGAAGACCTGGGTTAAGACGGTGATCACGTGGTGAGCTTCCGCCGGGAAGACCGCTTCCAGGTCGGTGAACTGGCGCCGACCATGGGCCAGGCAGTGGCACCGAATCAACGTGTCGTCGTCGTCCCGTTGATTGGCCGCCAGGGCGTCCGACATCACGATCGGTTTCTCTAACCCCGGCGCACGCCGCCCCCATAAGTCGGTCAGGTTATCGCCCGCGTGCGCCCGGCCCGACCGGTACAGGCAGATCACGCGTTTTTCAACCTGCACTACCAACCCGGTGGGAAACATCCCTCGCCGTTCCAGGGTCTCACCGGTGATGTCAGCGCGCCGGTTCTCGGCCAGTAACGCCAGAATCCGCACGTGGGTATCGTCTTGAAACATCCCCTCGCCCTGGGCGGCCAGGTCCCATAACGCCTCAAACACCGGCCAAGCACAATCGGCCACCCGCTCGGCCAAGTCCCACAGCGTGGCATCGGCCACCGGCACCCCGACCAAGGCTTGGTACTGTTCGATCCGGTAAAACGGCAGTCCCAAGTAATAGCGACCCGGCGCGATCACCGCCCGGGCCTGGGGGCTGTATTTCTCCGCCCCGACCGGCGTCGGTAGGGGCGCGGTAAAGACTTCACCGCAGGCCGAGCAGCGGAGTTTTTCGAGCTCGTAGCGGATCGCCGACCGCAGGGCGTTGCCGTCGATCCGAATCTCCACCCCGGACGGTAACGGATCTAACGTCCCCCGGCCACAGGCTGGACAGCGCTGACCGGCCGCTAACTCCTCATGCCGGCAGATCACCCACGCCGCCCCGGTATAGGCGTCTGCCCCCTGGTGCCCATGCCCCGGTGGCCGCTGGGGAGGCGCCGCCGCCGGTTCCGGCGCTGCCGCCGCGGGATCCTCGACGGTGGCCGCGCTCCCCGCTGGCGGGGTGGCACGACCCGCCGCCGCCGAACCGACGGCCTCACCGGCCGAGGACTCACCCCCGCCAGGTGGCGGTGGCGGCCGGCGCTTGTCCTCCCCAAATAACACCCGCTTCAGGCGTTTTAGGCGAATCTTGGTTTCGCGCAGGGCAAACGTGAACCAGAAATACAGCTGAATGAGTCTTACCAACAGCCGCCGATCGTCGCTCGTTACCGTGTTGGCCTGCAGCCGCTCAATCAAGGCATCGCCTTCTTCGCGGCTGAGTTTCACATCGTCAGGCGGTGATTTCATCGGGGTGGCGGCGGGGAATCAACCCAAAATAAAGGAGGCGCGATGCTACTGGTTTTAGGGGATTCGGTTCAACCATAAATTTTTTGGTAGTCAAGCAGGCTCACCGGAAGGACACGGTGCACCGTGTCCAGGTGTGGCAACCGTAACTTGAACAAGCGCCAGTAGTGCTTCCTGAATTTCTCCTCTTCCCGCTTATTATTCAAGGCGTTGCGGGAACCTTGCTGAAACACAAACAGGGC
>DATGWQ010000236.1:0-1804 GCA_035299385.1 Bacteroidales bacterium
ACTATCCACTATCCACTATCCACTATCCACTATCCACTATCCACTATCCACTATCCACTATCCACTATCCACTATCCACTGTCCACTGTCCACTATTCACTATCCACTATCCACTATCCACTATCCACTATCCACTATCCACTATCCACTATTCACTATTTATAATAAATCTCATTCCATCTGAGCTCTTTCCTGAACTCTGAAAGATTGCATCCTTCACCGATATGAACGAATTCGATATTCATCATATCCGCAAAGTCTTCCATGTATTCTGCATTCACAACATTGCTGAAGCCTGTGTGATGGGCTCCGCCGGCTAATATCCATGCTGCTGCACCCATTTTAAGATCAGGAAGAGGTTTCCACAGAACGCTGGCAACCGGTAGTTTCGGCATGTCGGGACATTCGACCACTTCAACATCATTGACGATCATCCTGAAACGGTTGCCCAGATCAATAACTGAGACATTTATGGCTTTACCTGTAGCTGTTTTGAACACAAGCCTGGCAGGGTCTGACTTTCCTCCGATTGACAGCTGGTGAACCTCAAGCCTCGGTTTTCCGAGCGCAATTGACGGGCAGACCTCCAGCATATGTGCACCAAGAACCCTCATGCCGGCGGGATCGAAATGATAGGTGTAATCTTCCATAAATGAAGTCCCCCCTTCTAATCCCATGGCCATAACCTTCATCGAACGGACCAGTGCGGCGGTCTTCCAGTCGCCTTCGGCACCGAAGCCGAACCCTTTGGCCATCAGGCTCTGAACTGCCAGGCCCGGAAGCTGCTTCAGACCATGAAGATCCTCGAATGTTGTTGTGAAAGCTTTGAAGTTCCCTGACGTCAGGAACTTTTCCATTCCCAGCTCTATCCTTGCAGCTTCCTTAAGTGTTTCAGAATTTTCAACCTCTTTCGTAAGCTGGTATTTATCCTTATATTCTGAGATAAGCTTCTTTATGGAACTGTCGCTTACTCCGTTCACCACTTTCACCAGGTCGCCCACACCATAACCATATACGGAATAACCCATCTGAATCTGGGCGCTGACCTTGTTGCCCTCAGTTACGGCAACATCACGCATGTTGTCGCCGAACCTTGCGACCTTCATGTCGAGAGCATCTGCAAAAGCAGTCGCCACCCTCATCCATACGGCAATCTTGTCGATTACATCCTCATCCTGGTAATGGCCGACGACTACCTTCCTGTTCATTCTCATCCGTGTGCCGATGAAACCGAATTCACGGTCACCATGCGCTGACTGGTTGAGGTTCATGAAGTTCATGTCGATGGTCTTCCAGGGGATATCCCTGTTCAGCTGAGTATGAAGATGAAGCAATGGTTTATTGAGGATTGAAAGTCCCCTGATCCACATTTTGGCCGGAGAGAAGGTGTGCATCCAGGCAATGAGGCCGATGCAATCCTTTGAGCTGTTGGCTTCGGTGCAGATTTCGGTAATGGAATCCGGGGTGGTCAGAACAGGCTTAAAGACAATTTTCTGACTTATTTTTTTTGATTTGCCGAGTGCAGCAGCTATCATGGCTGAGTCTTCAGCAACCTGTTTAAGAGTTTCCGGCCCGTAGAGATGCTGGCTGCCGGTTATAAACCAGACTTCCTTTGATTTAAATATTTCCATATTCTTTATTTTTTAACGCAGAGAGCGCAAAATGCCACCGGCATGTCGCTGAGAACGCACTTCCTTTTGCGCCCTTTGCGTTTAAATGATTTTACCAGAAATAAATATAGAACCAGACGATAACAACAATGATCAAAGCCGAGAATATGACATCCCATTTGTTCCAGCTGGCC
>DATGWQ010000237.1:0-4307 GCA_035299385.1 Bacteroidales bacterium
GCTGTTTGATTTTATCAGGGTTCATATCTCACAGATCGGGGGAATAACACCTGCAATGAAGATAGCGAGGCTCGGCGAATGGTTCAATGTGAGGACCGCCTGGCATGGACCGGGGGATGTTTCTCCCGTTGGTCATGCAGCCAACGGCCATATCGATCTGGCCGTATGGAATTTCGGGATCCAGGAATCTCATTTCTGGAGTGAAAAAGCACAGGCTGTATTCTCCGGCTGCCCGACCTATAAAGATGGTTACATGTACATCAACGAAGCACCTGGCCTGGGCGTGGACATAAATGAGAAGGAAGCTGCAAAGTACCCTATGGGAACAAGATCCAACTGGACAGTAAGAAAGAGTGACGGTACGATCATCAGGCCATAATAAGTTTCAGCACTGGCTGTCCGCATTTATGACGCGTGATTTCATGTGCTTGCAAATTATCATACCTTTGTCACTTTCTCATAATAAATGAGCGGAAAGCCAGAAAATAAAATAGGTACGATCGATGTTGAGAACGTACTGAGATCGAAGAATCCGTCGCTTGCCATGATGGTCCCCGGTTTTGTGATCAATTACCTTAAAAGAGTAATTCATCAGGATGAGATAAATGTATTCCTCGAAAAATATGCATATCACAGGGATGCTGAGCTGGTCGCAGCATTCCTGCAGCATTTTGGCATCAGGTATTCCTCAACAGGCCTGGAAAACATACCCCGCCAGGGAAGATTCATTTTCGTTTCCAACCATCCGCTGGGGGGCCTCGACGGAGTTGTATTCATTAACCAGCTTTCAAAGATTTTCCCGGAAATAAAATTCCCCGTCAACGATATCCTCACATACATTGAAAACCTTTCAGGGATCTTCCTTCCTGTGAACAAGCACGGCGGACAGGGTCGTGAAGCGGCAAAGCGGATCGAAGAAGCTTATGCATCCGATTCACAGATCCTGTATTTCCCCGCAGGGCTGTGTTCGAGGAAAAAGAAAGGCGTGATCAGGGACCTTCCCTGGCACAAAAGCTTTGTTGCAAAATCCGTTCAGTACAAAAGAGATATTGTACCGGCATATTTCTCCGGCAGGAATTCGGACTTCTTCTATAACCTGGCCAATCTCCGGAAATTAACGGGAATAAAGGCAAACATCGAAATGCTGTATCTTCCCGATGAGATGTTCCGCCAGATCGGGACGGAACTCAAACTGACCTTCGGAAAACCGATTCCATGGCAAACATTTGATAACAAAAAAAGTTATCCTGAATGGGCAGAGTGGGTAAAGGAAGAATGTTACGGTCTCAGGAAAAATATATAAACAACATGTTTAAAATGTTGTAACTTGCACGCTGCTTTTTTTGAAAATAGTGAAATACGATGAAACCAGTTGTAGCCCAATTACCTAAGGAACAGTTAATTGCGGAATTAACACCTGACAGGTTACTTCGCAGGACCAATAATGGCAACAACGAGGTTTATCTCTTTGATAATAACAGTTCGCCTGTGCTTATGCAGGAAGTAGGGAGGGTCAGGGAGCTTACATTCAGGCATGCAGGCGGCGGCACCGGAAAGGAAATAGACATCGATCAGTTTGATATTGATCCCGAGGACCCTCAAAAGCAGCTCATAGTGTGGGACCCGGAAAACTATGAGCTCGTTGGCGGTTACAGGATCTACTTCCCTCCGAAAGGCTGCACGGACTGCAAAATTGACAAGCTTGCTTCCTCTTCATATTTCAACTTCTCGGAAAAATTCGTTACAAAGTACTTTCCGCACATGATGGAGCTTGGCAGGTCTTTCGTTCATCCCGACTACCAGTCACGCACGATGGGAAGGAAAAGCCTGTATGCCCTTGATAACCTGTGGGATGGCCTTGGAGCGATTATTCTCGACAACCATCATCTGAAATATCTCTTTGGCAAAGTTACCATGTACCCTCATTTTAACCAGAGGGCAAGGACAATGATCCTCTACTTCCTGAAAAAACATTTCAGTGATCCTGATGACCTCATTGTTCCAAAAGAACCGGCTAATATTGACCTTCATCCCGAAGAGATGAAAAAAGTATTTACAGGCTGGCGATACAAGGAAGATTATAAAATCCTTTCCCATGAGGTAAGGAACCTGGGAGAGAACATACCTCCCCTCATCAATGCCTACATGGGCCTCTCTCCGACGATGAGAACGTTCGGCACTTTCATAAACCATCATTTCGGAAATGTGGAGGAAACCGGAATAATGATCACATTGCGTGACATTTATGTCGAAAAGATAAACAGGCACCTGTCTTCATATAAGAAAGATTTCCTGCTCACATGGTTCTCTCACGGGAATTAATAAGCCCTGACGTTTTTACCTTCGACGAAATTTACAAATGAACGGTTGGCTACCTTGTTGCCTCCCGGTGTCGGATAGTTCCCGGTGAAATACCAGTCGCCAAGGTGGTTTGGACAGGCTTCATGCAAGCCTTCAATGGTCTGAAAGACTATCTTCACATCAGCATTTATTTCAGGGGACTTAAGCATCGATGCGATTTTGTCAGAAACATCATCGGGACACAATGGCCTGTACAGCTCCTTGACCATGTTCCGCTGTTCTTCAACAGGCTTTCTAAGTTCTGCAACAGCCTCTCTGAATACATTATCAATGAGCTCCTGCCTTCCCGTATCCTTTAGAAGACCGATTGCAGCCCTGAAGGCAATAAAATCCCCGAGCTTAGCCATGTCGATGCCATAACAATCGGGATACCTGATCTGTGGGGAGGAGGAAACAACCACGATCTTTTTCGGATCGAGACGGTCGAGGATCTTTATGATACTTTTCTTCAGTGTTGTGCCCCTTACGACAGAGTCGTCAATGACAACAAGATTGTCAACTCCTCTTTTTATAACACCGTAAGTAACATCGTAAACATGACCGACAAGGTCTTCGCGTTCCTTGTCTTCTGTTATGAAGGTGCGCAGCTTGGCATCCTTTACTGCTATTTTCTCAACTCTCGGCCGCTGGTTTATTATCTTCTCGAGGGAATCCCTGTCGAGGCTATCCCTGCTTTGGAGTATCCTTTCGATTTTTGAATTGTTCAGGTGAGTTTCAACTCCTTTGACCAAACCATAAAACGCACTTTCTGCAGTATTGGGAATATAAGAGAAAACAGTGTGGTCGAGATCGTAATCGACTGCTTTCAAAACCGGTACTGTGAGCAGCTCACCAAGCTTTTTGCGTTCCCTGTAAATCTCTTTGTCTGTCCCCCTGGAGAAATAAATCCTCTCGAAGGAGCATTTTTTCGGCTCAACAGGCTCATTTATCTTTTCGATGGTGGTTTCACCCCCGTGGCGGATTATTATTGCGTGTGCGGGAGGGAGTTCTGTAACGTCATCCGTCCTCACATTGAAAACTGTCTGGATCACCGGCCTTTCTGATGCGACCACCACCACTTCATCGTTCATATAGTAGAAGGCAGGCCTGATACCTGCGGGATCCCTCATAACGAACCCGTCGCCATGCCCCAGCATGCCGGCCATTGCATAGCCGCCATCCCAGTTCCTCGAGGCTTTCCGCAGTATTGAAGCAACATCGACGTTCTTCTCGATCATAGGAGAGATATCTTTTTTTGAAAAGCCTTCATCCTTGAATTTCCTGAAAAGCCTTTCATTCTCCTCTTCGAGCCGGTGCCCGATATTTTCAAGAATCGTTACGGTATCTGAAAAATCAACCGGCGTTTGCCCGAGTTCCACCAGGCTCCTGAAAACATCCCCCACATTTGTCAGGTTGAAGTTGCCTGCCATAACGAGCGTTTTCGATTTCCAGTTATTTTCGCGGCTCACCGGGTGAACGTAGTCGATGTTGTAATTTCCGTATGTTCCGTAACGCAGATGACCAAGATAAATATCGCAGGCGAAAGGAACGCGGGCTCTAATGTAATCTGGGTCTTTATACCACAACGGAGACGGCTTCTCAAGATTGCCGATGTCCTCGTATATGGCGTCAAAGATCTGGCGGATGGGATTCTGCTTGTTTGAACGCTGACGGAATATGTACCTGTAGCCGGGCTGGACATTCATTTTTATCCCTGCAATTCCTGCGCCGTCCTGTCCCCTGTTGTGCTGCTTTTCCATCATAAGGTACATTTTCTGGAGGCCGTAGCTCCAGGTACCGTATTTTTCAATATAGTATTCGAGCGGCTTGCGCAATCTGATCATCGCAATGCCGCATTCATGTTTTACACTGTCGCTCATGGCTAATTTTTATTCAGCTCCGGGAAATTGATTATGTCCGGGACAAGATAGGCATCGGGAAAGACTTTGCTGATTTCCATGTAAAGC
>DATGWQ010000238.1:0-22159 GCA_035299385.1 Bacteroidales bacterium
GGATAGTGGATAGTGGATAGTGAATATGGACAGTGGACAGTGGATAGTGGATAGTGGATAGTGAATAGTGAATAGTGAATAGTGAATAGTGAATAGTGAATAGTGAATAGTGAATAGTGAATAGTGAATAGAATAGTGAACATTGGATAGTGAATAGTGATTGGTGGATATTGAATAGTAGAGAATAAAAAGTGTAAGTTGGGATATTGAGGTTGTGAAAGTATGGCTGAAAGTATTTTAAAAAATAAGAGTTATTCTTTTGCACTTAAGGTGATTAAAGCTTATAAACAGATTATTTCCGAAAAGAAGGAATTTGTTTTAAGCAAGCAATTCCTTGATTCGGGAACTTCTATCGGTGCACTTATCAGGGAAGCTGAATTTGCTCAATCAAAGGCAGATTTCATTTCTAAGATGAATATCGCTCTGAAGGAATCAAATGAAACTGAATATTGGATCAGTCTTCTGAGGGATTCAGATCTTATGTCTGAAGAAACTGCCACTGAATTATTTTCTGAAAATCAGGAATTACTCAAAATGTTGATATCATCAATCAGGACAGCCAAACAAAATTCTAATCGATCATTGACTAACTAAACTCCTACACTCTTCACTATACACTATTCATTATACACTCTATTTATTATGCTGGAATCTCTCAAACAACGTGTTTTCAAAGCCAATCTCGACCTGGTGAAGCATGGCCTTGTGATCCACACCTGGGGTAACGTCAGCGGCAGGGATCCGGAAACCGGGTACATTGTCATCAAACCTTCGGGAGTGCGTTATGAGACAATGAAGGCTGATGATATGGTAGTTCTCGATCCCGAGGGAAAGATCGTTGAAGGAAATTACAAGCCCTCGACCGACGCTCCCACTCACCTGCTGCTTTATCAGGAGTGGGAAAAAGTCGGTGGTATCGTCCATACACATTCCGGATACGCAACATCCTGGGCACAATCCGGCAAGTCAATACCGGCATACGGCACAACACACGCTGATCACTACCATGGAGATGTACCGTGCACAAGGATGCTGAAAGACAATGAGATAAACACGGATTATGAAATCAATACAGGAAGGATAATCATTGAGACATTCAGGTCAATTGACCCGGTGGCAGTGCCTTCCGTGCTCCTGCACAGTCATGGCCCTTTCTGCTGGGGACCTGATCCCGAAACAGCGGTTTATAATGCCATTGCTCTTGAGGAAATTGCAAAAATGGCTTTCAACACCTTTTTACTAGGCAGGCTTACACCTGTCGACAAAACCCTTCTCGACAAGCATTTCAAAAGAAAACACGGTCGTGATTCATATTACGGTCAAAAAAAATAAAACATGGCAAAAAAATATGTTATCGGGATAGATTACGGAACCGATTCGGTAAGGTCGGTTGTGGTTGATACGACAAACGGTGAAATCTCCGGCACGGCTGTTTTCGAATATCCAAGGTGGAAAAAAGGTCTCTACTGCGATCCTGCAGCCAACCGGTTCCGTCAGCATCCTCTCGATTATGTCGAAGGTCTCGAGGAAACCGTAAAGGGCGCCCTGAAAGGTTTGTCTCCTGAAATCATTAAGAATATCGCAGGTATTACCGTCGATACAACCGGGTCGACACCTGTTGCGGTCGACCGGAAGGGAACTCCTCTTTCTCTTAAGCCTGAGTTTAAAGATGATCCTGATGCCATGTTCATCCTCTGGAAAGATCATACGGGAGTGAACGAGGCAGCTGAGATAAATGAAAAGGCACGTTCATGGGGTGGCATTGACTTCACTAAGTTTGAAGGGGGAATTTATTCATCGGAGTGGTTCTGGTCAAAGATCCTTCACACATTAAGGAAAAATCCGGAGGTGAAAAATAATGCCTGGTCGTGGGTGGAACATTGTGACTGGATACCCGCCCTGCTAACCGGTGAAACCGATCCCCTGAAAATCAAAAGAAGCCGGTGTGCGGCAGGACATAAAGCCATGTGGCATGAAGCATTCAAAGGTTTGCCCGACGAAAAATTTCTTAAGAAGCTTGACCCGGCACTCGCAGGATTGAGAGATCGTTTGTACAGGGATACTTACACCTGCGATGTGGCTGCTGGTACACTCTCGAAAGAATGGGCACAGAGACTCGGATTGCCGGATGGAGTTAAAGTCGGAGTCGGAGCTTTCGATGCTCACCTCGGGGCAGTTGGAGGAGAGATCAGGCCATACCAGCTTATAAAAGTAATGGGCACTTCAACCTGCGATATGATCGTGGCTCCTCATAAGGAGATCGGCGATAAGCTTGTTCCCGGCATATGCGGACAGGTGGACGGATCAATCGTTCCCGGCATGATCGGCCTCGAAGCAGGCCAGTCAGCATTCGGCGATATCTATGC
Organism: Bacteroidales bacterium; assembly: GCA_035299385.1. Taxonomy (GTDB): domain Bacteria; phylum Bacteroidota; class Bacteroidia; order Bacteroidales; family VadinHA17; genus LD21. The sequence continues at coordinate 2,367 of DATGWQ010000238.1, forward strand.
CTGGTTCGGCAAACTGCTCATGTGGCCTGTTAATGAGATCGTTTCAGGCATGAGCTGGCTCGATGAAAAGAGCAGAAAGAGGATCGAGGAGGAAACTTCTGATAAAATTATCTCAAGACTGAGCAGAGAGGCAGAAAAGATATCTCCCGGGGAATCGTCAGTGATCGCAATCGACTGGATGAACGGCAGGCGCACCCCCGATGCCAACCAGGCTCTGAAAGGAGCAATTGCCGGATTGTCCCTGGGATCAGATGCCCCGAGGATCTTCAGGGCACTGGTTGAGGCCACGGCTTTTGGTTCAAGGATGATAAATGAAAGATTCATCTCTGAGGGAATAAAAATCGACGGAGTGATAGCGATCGGTGGCGTTGCAAAAAAGAATCCCTTTGTGATGCAGATCGTGGCTGATGTCCTTAATATGCCTATCAAAGTTGCGAAGTCTGACCAGACATGCGCACTGGGATCGGCCATGGCAGCAGCAGTGATGTCAGGCATTTACAAGGATATTGAAGCCGCGCAGAAAGCAATGGGAAACGGTTTTGAAAGGGAGTACAGGCCTGATAAGGAAAGAGCTAAGAAGTATAATGCCCTCTTTAGCAGGTATGTGAAACTGGGACAATTTATTGAACGGAATTTATAAAAATGTTACACAGAGAACCAGAGAAGCACTGAGAACCACAGAGAACCTCTGTGCAACTCTGTGTCTCCTCTGTGACCCTCTGTGAAACAAAAAATTACAATCTTATGAAAAAAAGTTTCCTTTTCAGTTTCCTTTTTCTTTTTTGCCTTGCTTCTCAATCACAGAACACCCCCGCTGTGAACCAGTTGGTAGTAGTTGCAAATCATCCTGGTGTTACGATCAGCAAGGACATCTATGGACATTTTTCCGAACACCTGGGTGCCTGCATCTATGGCGGAATTTGGGTGGGCCGCGACTCAAAGATCCCAAACACAGACGGCATCCGCAACGATGTGGTTGCTGCACTTCGCCAGATGAAAATTCCCAACCTGCGCTGGCCGGGCGGCTGCTTCGCCGACACTTACCACTGGAAAGACGGCATCGGCCCGCAGAACCAGCGAGCCTCAATCGTCAATACTCATTGGGGCGGCGTCACTGAAGATAATTCTTTCGGCACGCATGAGTTCATGAAACTTTGCGAGCTTCTTGACTGTGATGCCTACATCAACGGCAATGTGGGCTCGGGAACAGTCCGCGAGATGGCTGAATGGATCGAATACCTCACTTCAGATGCGGAGAGCCCCATGACCCGCCTGAGAAAACAGAACGGCAGGGACCTGCCCTGGAAGGTCAAGTACTTCGCCATCGGCAATGAGAACTGGGGCTGCGGCGGCAACATGACGGCAGATTATTATTCCGATGTCATGAGGCAATATTCCACATATCTCAATAATTATGCGGATAACCGGCTCTACAGGATAGCCTGCGGCCCGTCAGATTTCAATTATGCCTGGACGGAGACTCTTATGAAAGACAGGGGGGCACAGGGCAGGTTCCAGGGTGTGTCCCTTCATTATTACTCGATTGTGGACGGGTGGGGCTACAAAGGTTCAGCCACAAAGTTCGATGAACGGGAATGGTTCGAGACAATGAGGATGAACCTGCAGATGGATGATCTTCTGAAAGGCCATTCAGCCATTATGGACCGCTACGATCCCCAGAAAACCAAGGGTCTTGTCGTCGACGAATGGGGGAACTGGTTCCAGGTGGAGCCCGGGACTAATCCTGGGTTTCTTTACCAGCAGAACACAATGAGGGATGCCATGACAGCTGCAATTCATCTCAATATCTTCAACCAGCATGCCGACAGGGTGAAGGTTGCCAATCTCGCGCAGATGATCAACGTTCTTCAGGCTGTGATCCTGACCAAAGACGATAAGATGGTGCTTACCCCCACTTATCATGTATTCAGGATGTTCAGCGTTCACCATGACGCAAAGCTGCTGAATACGGATCTGAGATGCGAAGATTATGCATATAATAATAAGAGAATCAGCTCAATTTCAGCATCTGCTTCAATGGATAAGGAGGGCAAAGTCCATGTATCGCTCGCCAACCTGAATCCGAACAAGGCTGTGACCGTCACCTGCCCGATAGTAGGGGAAGCATATAAAAATTTAACAGGTGAAGTTCTTACCGCACCGGAAATGAATTCATTCAATACATTTGAAAATCCCGATGCCGTTAAACCTGCTTCATTCAAAGACTTCAGCTATAAGAACGGCATGCTGACGATCAATATGCCGTCGAAATCGGTGGTTGTGATTGAAATGACAAAATAATAAACCGTTGTGCCCTTAGTGATTACCTTTGTGCCCTTAGTGTTTAAACCTTTTTTACCACGAAGGACACGAAGGTTTTCACAAAGGTACACTAAGGATTAGTAAATTTTTCACAATGAAAAATATCCGGCTAATTGTTTCAGCTTCAGCAATAATCCTCCTGCTGTTCTCAGCATGTTCAAATAAACAGAAGGTTGATGATTATCCGATTCAGCCTGTTCCTTTTACCTCGGTCAGGCTGACAGACGATTTCTGGGCGCCCAGGATAAAAAAGAATGCAACAGTTACAATACCAATTGCATTCGGATATTGCGAATCCACCGGAAGGGTTAAGAATTTCGAGATTGCCGCGGGGCTTGATACCGGCAAATTCCAGACGATCTACCCTTTCGATGACTCGGATGTTTTCAAAATCATCGAAGGTGCAAGCTACTCGTTGCAGACATACCCCGATCCAAATCTGGAAAGTTACCTAGATACTCTTATATATAAAATCGGTCGTGCCCAGGAACCCGATGGCTATCTCTATACAAACCGAACCATAGCTGAGAAGCACGGCGGCAAAGGCCTGCATGAATGGGCAAGCAAAAACAGGTGGGAGATGGATTCTGTACTGAGCCATGAATTGTATAACATGGGTCATTTGTATGAAGCAGCTGTAGCCTATTACCAGGCAACAGGAAAAAGAACGCTCCTCGACATTGCCCTTAAGTCGGCTGATCTTGTTGCGAAAGACTTCGGCCCTGACAGGCTGAAGGTCTGGCCCGGTCACCAGGTGATAGAAATGGGGCTTGTGAAGCTTTACCGGGTTACGGGCGACAGGAAGTATCTCGATCTTGCAAAGTTCTTCCTGGATTATCGCGGACCCGGAGGGCAGCAGTACAACCAGGCACATATTAAACCCGTTAACCAGAGAGAGGCGGTAGGGCATTCTGTAAGAGCGACATACATGTATTCCGGTATGGCTGATATTGCCGCAATTGAACACGACACGGCTTACCTGAATGCAATTACAAGAATATGGGAAGACCTGACTTACAGGAAAATGTACATTACCGGCGGAATAGGGGCATCGGGGGGCAACGAAGGCTTCGCCGGCCCCTATAATCTCCCGAATATGTCGGCTTACTGCGAGACATGCGCTTCAATCGGCGACATTTTCACAAATGAACGGTTGTTCCTGCTTCACGGTGAAGCAAAATACATAGATATCCTCGAGAAAACACTGTACAACTCAATGCTCTCCGGTGTGTCGCTTTCAGCAGACAGGTTCTTCTATCCGAACCCTCTCGAATCCAACGGTCAGCATAACAGGCAGGCATGGTTTGGGTGTGCCTGCTGTCCCTCGAATGTAGCCAGGTTCGTTCCCGCCATCCCGGGCTATATCTATGCACAAAACGGTAAAGACATTTATGTAAATTTATATATTTCAAATGAAGGCAGAATAGCTCTGGGAGAGGATACCGTTGACATCACTCAAACGGCAAATTTCCCATGGGACGGGAAAGTTGAAATAACCATCAATCCGCAGGCTACAGCCAGGTTCTCATTAAGTCTCAGAATACCCGGTTGGGCCAGGAATGAAGCTATACCCGGCGGGCTTTACAGTTTTGTCGATCAGAATCCTGAAACAGTCACAATTGTTGTCAACGGTGAAATGCTATCAAATGCGGACATTCGGGACGGCTATGCACTGATAAACAGAAAATGGAAAAAGGGAGATAGAGTGGAGCTGAACCTGCCAATGCCTGTCCGCAAGGTTATTGCAGACGACAGGATAACAGCCGATGAGAAGAAGATCGCATTCCAGAGAGGTCCGGTTATCTTCTGCGCCGAATGGCCCGATAACAATTCAGGAAACGTTCTCGATCTTGTATTAGACAGGGATGCACCGGCAACTACCGGGTTCAGGCAGGATCTGCTTGGAGGCACGCAGGTTATAACGACAACGGGTTCCGGGGTAAAAAAGACACTTGATGGTAAGCTCGAACTGCTTCCTGAAGAACCCGTAACAATGATCCCTTATGCTTTATGGAACAATCGCGGACCCGGCCAGATGATGGTATGGATGCCGACTGCTCCTGAGTCTGCAAGACCATTGCCTGCCCCGACGGTTGCTTTCAGGAGCACTGTGAAGGCAAGCAAACCAACGCGCGACCTGAAGGCTGTGAATGACCAGGTCGAACCTTCGAATTCCAACGATCATTCGGTCTCTTACTACCACTGGTGGCCGGACAAGAACTCATGGGAGTGGGTGCAGTACGATTTCGATAAACCTCAGACTGTATCAAAAACAAGAGTCTACTGGTTCGATGACGGACCGCATGGCGGATGCCGCATTCCCGATGAATGGGAGATACTTTACCTGAACGGGAACATATGGCAGCCGGTAAAGAATAAAAATCCGTATAAAGTAACTAAAGACGGATGGGATCAGCTCTCTTTTGATCCTGTTAAAACAAAATCCATCAAGATCAAAGTGAAGCTGAACAAGGATTTCGCGAGCGGGATTTATGAATGGATAGTTGAATGAAGCTAATTTGACCTGGTCAGTGGAGTGCATTGATGTTCTAAGTCTCCCCTCCTTTCGAAGGAGGGGTGGCCAGACTAAAAACAAATGTAAATGTGAAATTTTGTTTCTGGCCGGGGTGGTTGAAAGAATAATGTTGAAAGATTATTATGAAAAATCATAGTACAATTTTCAATAAAAAAATTCTTCAGAATAAACGAAAAGATCTGAGAAAATCTTCAACATCAGCTGAGATAGCATTCTGGAATTTAATTAAAAGCAGGAAACTGGAAGGCAGAAAATTCAGACGCCAGCACAGCATTGGTAATTATATTGTTGATTTCTATTGTCCATCTGAAACCTTGATAATTGAACTTGACGGTGATTCCCATGGAAGTACCATTCAAATAGAAAAGGATCTGATCAGGGAAAATTATCTCAAAAGTCTTGGATTGAAAATACTGAGATTTGAGAATAGATATGTTTTTCAGGACCCTGAGTATGTCATTAATGAAATAAAAAAGAAATTTTGCAAGGATTGAATCAACCACCCCGCCCTTCGGGCACCCCTCCTTCGAAAGGAGGGGAGACTATTTTATTGATGTCATGATAAAACCAGAATTTATATTTTTATTTATCTTTTTTGCAGGCTGCACAGTACAAAACAATTCCATATATATTGACAATCAAATCGGCAGCGATTCCAATCCCGGTACAGCCCGCAAACCCATCAAAACCATTTCAGAACTTAATTCCCGTCTTCAATCCAAATCTTCAAATATCTACTTCATGGGCGGACAGGTCTATGATGGTACACTCATCCTCAATCAGCTTCATGTAAAAGAAAACGAAAAGATATTAATTACTTCAACCAGCAGAAAACGGGCAACAATAAACGGAGGGAACAATGAAGCCATAAGGATCGAGGATTGCTCGGGCATTGTCTTTTCAAGCCTTCGCCTGAAAGGTAACGGAAGAAAAGACGGAAATATGACCAATGGCCTTTCGCTGAAGAACACAACCAGCAGCCGCATAGTGTATGTGAGAGCTGAAGGTTTCCGGAAATCGGGTGTGGATCTGTTCGATTGCCGCGATGTGGTCGTAAGAAATGTCACTGCAGTAAACAATGGCTTCTCTGGCATCAATGTCATGGGCTCTTCACGTGAAAAGTCCGGGAAGATCCTTATCATCGATTCCAGGGCCGGGAACAATGCAGGCGACCCGTCCAACCTCGATAATCACTCAGGGAACGGAATCCTCGTTGGCGTATCGGACAGCGTGACTATTGAAAGATGCACAGCGACCAACAACGGCTGGGATATGCCGAGGACGGGAAATGGCCCGGTCGGCATATGGACCTGGGAGAGCAGTCACGTCAAAATCCAGTTCTGCATGAGCTACCAGAACAAAACTTCTAAGGGTGCAAAGGATGGCGGAGGGTTTGACCTTGACGGCGGTGTGAGAAATTCCGTCGTACAGTATTGCCTCTCCTTTGGAAACCAGGGAGCCGGTTTCGGCCTGTTCCAATACGCCGGAGCTTCGCAGTGGAAGGACAATATTATACGAAACAATATAAGTATCGACGATGCCACCACGACTCGGGGTGCGGGAAGTATTTTCATTTGGAACGGAACAGCTGACAGCACTCAGCTTTCCGGCTGCAAAATAAGCCATAACCTCTTTATCAGCTCATCGGCCCCGCTCATTAGCTTCGAACCTGATTCAAAGCACAGCGATTTTGAATTTTCGCACAACATTTTTATTGGCAGCCATAATGTAAGCGGTCAGGATAACGGAAGCACATTCTTAAAGAACACCTGGCTCGGCGGAAAGCATAACGGAAGCTCTATCCGGCATTAAGAATTTTTCAGTACATTTATGTTCCTTTTTGAAACCTAATGTTCTAATCCATGAAAAGAATACGATCAGCATTTCTATTTATTTCCGCATTCTTCCTGACTCTTTCAGGTTTTGCCCAGTACACCTCCCCGAAGGATTCCCTGGGAGGAGCACCTGTGCCCCCTGAAATAGAAAATCCTGAGCTGACCGGAATGCGCAAGCTTCCGGCTCATGCCACGCTTATGCCTTACCAGACGATTGAAGAGGCCCTCGCCTTGAAAAGACATTCCTCGGTTTTCTGCAAATCGCTCAACGGGATGTGGAAATTCAATTATGTCAACTGGCCCCAGGTTCGTCCCGTTGATTTTTATAAACCATCTTACGATGTTTCATCCTGGAAAGAAATACCTGTGCCTTCAAACTGGCAGGTTCTTGGCTACGGTACACCGTATTACCGAAACCTGGGTTATATAATAAGGAAGGACTTTCCTCATGTCATGAGCATGCCTCCCAAAAACTTCACTGCATATGAAGAAAGGAATCCTGTCGGAAGCTACAGGCGCGATTTCGAAGTTCCTGCCGATTGGAACGGGAGAAGGATCTTCCTCACCTTCGACGGCGTTGATGCAGGTTTTTTTGTATGGGTCAATGGTGAAAAAGCCGGGTTCAGCGTCAACAGCAGGAATGCAGCTGAATTTGATATAACTGATTACGTGAAACCAGGGAAGAACATGATTGCCGTGGAGGTGTACAGGTTCACTTCAGGCACATGGCTCGAAGACCAGGATATGTGGAGGCTCAGCGGCATATTCCGCAATGTTACGTTATGGAGCGCGCCACAAAAACATATCAGCGACTTTTTCGTCAAAACCGATCTCGATGAAGAGTACCGTGACGCTAACGTTGAAATCATCGCGAGGATCCGGAACTATGGCATTAAGACCTCCAAAGCCGGAAAGATACATGCGACTCTTTACAAGGGCAGCCAGCCTGTGGAGGGAGCTGTGGCTACTGCAGACTATCGTGCTTTTAGAAGAGGAGAGGATGGGCTTGTAAGACTTTCCTTCAAAGTAAGCAATCCGGAAAAATGGACTGCCGAGACTCCAAATCTTTATACAACGGTCCTGACTATGACTGAAGGCAAGAACACAACCGAAATAGTTTCAGCTCGAACGGGATTCAGGGAAATTGAGATCAGGGGAAGGATCTTTCTTGTAAATGGTGTCCCGGTGAAGCTCAAAGGTGTCAACCGCCACGAGAACTGGCCTGATGTCGGGCATGCAGTAAGGGAGGATCAGATGATACGTGACCTTGAGCTGATAAAGCAGGGTAACTGTAACCTGGTGAGGACTTCACACTATTCCGACGATCCGCGCTGGTATGAGCTGTGCGATGAGTATGGGATATACCTCGTGGCTGAGGCGAATGTGGAATGCCATGGCTATTCAGGGAGGTTCGATGAAGAGCCAACGATGAAAGCCGCCATCATAGACAGGAATGTCGCAAACGTCCAGAATTTCAAGAATCATCCTTCTGTGATCATGTGGTCGCTCGGTAACGAGAACGGACGGGGAGGCTCGAACTTCAGGGCTGCCCTGGCAGAGATCAAAAAGATCGATGGGACAAGACCCGTGCATTACGAAGGCTTCGGTATGGGAAAGAACAATCCCGCCGATGTCGACAGCCGCATGTACACTGCAGTCGACCAGGTGGAAAAGATCGCTAATGACACTGCAAACAAAAAGCCTTTCTTCATGTGCGAATATGCTCATGCCATGTTCAACTCGATGGGAGCAATAGGTGAGTACAACGATTTGTTCGACAAATACCCTGAGATTCTCGGCGGTGCGATCTGGGAATGGCAGGATCAGGGCATTTATAACCGCAGGGATCCGGACCATCCTATCATAGCCTATGGCGGAGGCTTCGGTGAATTTCCAAATGACAGGTACTTCATACACAAGGGCGTCGTTGCATCAGACAGGTCGCTGAAGCCACATTACCCGGAAATGAAGAAAGTCTATCAATGGATAAAAGTCACTCCCGAGGACATTTCAAAAGGTAAGTTCCTTATTCATAACAAGTACCAGTTCGTCGATCTTTCAGGATTCACGTCTTCATGGCACCTTTTTGAGAACGGGAAGGAGATATCGGGTGGCGATGTTGCAGTTCCTTCAATCGGCCCCGGGAAGGAAACCATTGTAACTATACCATTCAGGATATCAGATCCTGTTCCGGGCGCTGAATACTTCCTGAAGGTTAACTTCAGCCTTGCAAAAGATCAGCTGTGGGCCAAAAAAGGATTTGAGATGGTCACCGAACAGTTCAGCATCCCTTCAAATGTTAACCCTGTAGTCAATGCATCTGAGATCGATAATGTCCAGCTAAGTGATTTTGAAAACGGGATAACAGTTATCGGAAAGGGATTCACAGTTAGGTTCGACAGGACACTCGGCACATTTACGCACCTCGTCAGGAACGGAACAAACATCCTGCAGAAAGACGGAGGTCCGAGGCTGCATCTGTGGAGGGCTCCGCACAGGAACGACGACATGTGGGCAGACAGAAGCTGGGTGAACAACGGCCTGCGCGAGATAAAATGGACTGTTCAGTCGGCAACTGCGCAACAGACAGAGCCATGGATTGTTAAGATATCAGTGAAGCTTCTGGGTGAAGGTAAAAATGGCTTCACTGTGAATCACGATGTCGTTTACACCATATCGGGCGACGGAACAATCAGGGCTGACAACAGCTTCACCTCCAGCGAACCGAAACAGGTGCTTGCAAGGATGGGAGTGCGGATGATGCTGGACAAAAGATTTGATCATGCATCTTACTTCGGTCGCGGGCCGCTTGAAAATTATGCCGACCGCAAACGCGGTTTCGACATAGGAGTGTATGAGAGCCCTGTAACGGAGCAGCTCACACCGTACGAGAAGCCGATGGAAGGAGGTAACCACGAGGATGTGAGATGGGCGAAAGTGACTGACGCATCAGGGCTAGGGATAATGGCGCAGTCGAATGGGTCGCTGCTGCAGGTCTCCATGCTCCCTTACAGCGATGAGGATCTGGATAAGGTTGAATACAGGGTTGACCTTCCGAAGGTGAATAAAACCGTGTTCTGTATCAGTCACCAGACACTCGGCGTCGGAACTGCAGGATGCGGGCCGAGGCCGCTTCCACAGTACACCGTATATGCAATTCCAACAACTTTCAGCTACACACTGAAACTACTTTAGGGCTTGCATCATAACCCCTCCCAACCCTCCCCTTAAACTATAAGGGGAGGGCCAGTATCCTGTAAATGAGGGGGTTAATAAAGAACGATCAAAATGGTTTATAACCTGTTGAATTAAAGAAAATGAAAAAAGTGCTGTTAATATTGCTCGTTCTTACAGGGGGTGCTTTAACAGGATGTCAATTACACAAAAATAAGGATATGATCAGAAAAGAATTATTCGGAAAGCACGATGGCAAGGAAGTCTGGCTGCTCACCCTGACAAACAAGTCCGGCAATGTGATCAAGCTCACAAATTTCGGGGCAAAAATAAACTGGATCGAAGTGCCGGATAAAAACGGAAGTAAAGACAATATCACTTTTGGATACGACTCCTTCGAGCAGACACTCGATGGTGATATTTCATTCGGTTCCGTTGTGGGCAGGTACGCCAACAGGATAGCGAACGGTAAATTTTCGATTGACGGTGTTGAATACCATACGCCGATAAATAACGGCCCGAATACACTGCATGGAGGTCCGGGGGGATGGCACAGCGTGGTATGGGATACAGATGTCCTGAAGGGAGATGTGGCTAAGGTCAGATTCACATATGTCAGCCCCGACATGGAAATGGAATTTCCGGGGACAGTTACCGTATCAGTGGTTTACACCTGGACTGATAAGAATGAGATCATAATGGATTATACATATTCAACAGACAAAAAGACTGTCGTAAATGTCACTAATCATGCATATTTCAACCTGCATGGTGCAGGTAACGGTGATATTCTCGATCATGAGCTTACCCTCAGAGCTTCGGCATTCACTCCGGTGGATTCGGTTATGATACCGACAGGCGAGATCCGCCCTGTGGCAGGCACCCCATTTGATTTCACCACTCCGCATGCAATCGGTGAAAGGATCAATGAAAATTATGAACAGCTGGTAAAGGGCAGGGGATACGATCATAATTACGTGCTCGATAACAAGGAGGAGGTCGATGTCACAGTTTACGATCCGCAGAGCGGGAGAGTGCTTGAAGTGATAACCGATCAGCCCGGCATGCAGCTGTATACCGGCAATTTCCTTGACGGAACGAAAAAAGGCCACGGGAATATACCTTACCGGTTCAGATCGGGTCTCTGCCTTGAATCGGGACATTTCCCCGACAGCCCGAACCATCCGGGTTTCCCGACTACGACCATCGACCCGGGCCAGACTGTAAAGACGCAGACGATCTACAGGTTTTCGGTGAGGTAAACACCACTCCTGGCCCCGGGCATGACAAACCAGGGAGTTGGAGGATGAGGTCCCTCAATGAAAGAATTACGTAATTAATTACTGAATTAATTACGTAATTCTTTTTTACCGGCAGGAATGTTCGGCCCAATCAATTTCCGTACGATGGAAGAGACCCCCTCCATTTAAGCAGCTTCGCTTTTAATCTTTCGGTTATCTCCTTGTTTTCAGCAGCCACATTTATCGTTTCCCTGCTGTCCTTTCCGAGATCATAAAGCTGGATGTCTGATCCGTCAGCATTCATCAGGAATTTCCAGTTCCCCTCCCGGATGGCGAGACCGGGACTTCTGTCTTTACCTTTTGGATAATCAAATGAAGTATTGTTCCTGCCGTATTCCCAGTAAATGGTTCTTTTCTCCTTTGATGGCTTTCCTCCTAGAACAGAGCTTTTATCCTTTCCGTCAAATGAAAATCCAGAAAGCATTTTTGTTCCTGCCAGTGCACAGAATGAAGGGAAAAGATCAGCGGCGGAAAGAACTGAGACATCATCTTTCATAGCTTTCCTGATCTTCGCAGGCCACCTGACAATGAACGGCATTCTGATCCCTCCCTCGTAAAGCGAAAGCTTGGATCCCCTGTAATTTCCCGACCTGCTGCCATTGAATGCAGGAAGAGGGCCATTGTCGCTGGTAAATATCACCATAGTATTTTCATCGATTCCGAGCTCCTTCAATCCATCGAACAGTCTTCCGATCTGTCTGTCGTATTCACCCAGCACCTCTTTAAGGTCCTTCTGTTCCGAAGTTCCTTTCGGATAAATGCCAAGTCTTTCCTGGCCTGGCACCCACGGGGTGTGGACATCATCGGGCCAGAGATTCACATAGCAGGGTTGTCCTTTATGTTTTTTAAGGAAATCGAGAGTCCTGTTGACAAAATAGGCTGTGCGGTCCCATCTTTTTATGCTGTCCGAAGCAGCCCATATCCAGTCGGTCGATGTGAGAAGAGGGTCGGGATCAGGACTTTCCCATGTGCTCGAGTATTCATCGAATCCGTACTCTTTTATTCCCGGAGGCGTGTCTACATCCCTGCCGCCTCCCATATGCCATTTCCCGAAATGACCGGTTGCATATCCTGCGGTTTTCATCGCTTTGGCGATGGTCGGGGCTTTTGAATCGAGATAGTCCGCCATTTCGCATTCCCGGTTTCCTTTCCTTGTCTGTAAATAACTGGTGATGTGCCATTTTGCAGGGTGCATTCCTGTAAGAATACCTGTCCTTGACGGCGAGCTGATGGGAGAGGCGCTGTAATATTGAGAGAACTGAATTCCTTCTGAGGCCATCCTGTCGATATTCGGGGTGGGTATCAGCTTCCCCCCGTAACAGCTTACATCACTGAATCCCATATCGTCTGTGAGTATAAGGATGATGTTGGGCCTGTCATTTGAAATGGCCTTTACTGTGTTGAGAATAGCCAAAGAGGCAATCATCAATGGTTTTACATTCATGCTACGGATGTTTCAGTTTCACGGTGACGGGATGAACCGGTAAGCTCCGTTTCTATTTGTTCGAGGGATTTTCCTTTTGTCTCCGGAAGCTTTTTCAACATATAAAAAAATCCGAAGAAGCATATTGCCGAATAAACGCCGAAGGTTCCAGATGGTCCAAGCGTTTTATTCAGTATCGGGAATGTGAGAGTGAGTATGAGGCATGCTGTCCATAGTGCCAGCGTGGCGACAGACATGGCCTGGCCTCTTACCTTGTTGGGAAAGATTTCAGAAAGCAATACCCAGGTGATCGGAGCGAGCGTGAGGGTGTAGATGCTGATTGCCGTCACAACTGTAAACAGCATGAAAAATCCCCTGATATGAAGGTAATAGCCGGTTGCCATTACTACATAGACCAGGGAAAGTCCGCCTGCACCTGTAAGCATGAGCCCTTTGCGTCCCCACCTGTCGACAATGAACATCGAAATTACAGTAAACAGCAGGCTCACAGTCCCTGTCAGAACAATGTTGAAGAGTGTGCTTGATATCCCATAACCTGCGCTTGCGAACACTTCCTCGGCATAGTTGAAGATCACATTTATTCCGCACCATTGCTGGAATACGGCCAGGAATATGCCAAGCAAAACGACAGGCATTATCGTCCGGGAAAAGAGAACGTTAAATGATATGTTCTCAGAAGATTTCACAGTTACTGCAATTTCTGCTGTTTCATTCCTCGCATAACTTTCACCTCCTATCTTTTTCAGGATTGAAGCTGCCTTGTCGCTGAAGCCGGCTTTTACCAGCCACCTGGGACTTTCAGGAACAAAGAACATCGAAATGAAAAACACGGTAGCGGGAACGCTGCAGGCCCAAAACATCCACCTCCACCCGGCCTGGCCATTCCATGATGCCGCAATGAGTGCATCTGTTGCACCTTCAGGGACCGGGCGGGCGATAAGCATGTTGGTAAGCTGTGCTGCAAGCACGCCCGTGGCTATGGTCAACTGGTTGACAGCTACGAGCTTTCCTCTCATGTGAGCCGGTGCTATTTCAGCTATGTAAACAGGAGAGACATTTGAAGCGATGCCTATTCCGACGCCTCCCAGTATGCGGAAGAGCATAAAAGCGCTGAATGAATTGAAAAGACCTGTTCCGATCGAAGTGAAAATGAAAAGGAAAGCTGAGAAAAGCAGTGGTATTTTCCTGCCGTATTTATCCATGAACACGCCTGCGACTGCTGCTCCGGCAATGCATCCGAAAAGTGCGCTGCTCATTGCAATTCCCTGGTATACAGGGGAGGAGGTTATGTCAAAGTACCTTTCATAAAAGGGTTTTGCGCCGCCGATCACAACCCAGTCATAACCAAACAGCAATCCGCCCATGGCAGCAGCTATTGACAGGAATAATACATACCTGGTGTTGATTTTATTTTTTTCCATGAAGCTTTTCTGATTTTTATTTTATCTGACTGTTCGCAACGTCAATGAATGTCAGCATGTTTTCCAGTGAAGTATCACCTTCAACCGAATGAGAAGGTGAAAAGATATATGATCCCATGGCCCCGGCCTTTATCAGCTTTTCCGATTCGGCCCTTACCTCGGCTGGTGTCCCGAACGGAAGTGTCCTCTGCATGGAGAGGCCTCCGAAAAATGACAGCTTTCCCCTGTATTTCTCCAGCAACCCGAAGACATCCATCACCTCCGGCTGGAAAGGATTGAAGCAATTCAGGCCAATACCGATAAGGTCGTCGAACAGCTCATCAACATCACCGCAGGAATGAATAAATACATATTTCCCATGATCATGCACCACATCGTACATCCTTTTAAGCTGCGGATAGATGAATTCTTTCCAGAGATCATATCCCATTATGAGCCCTGATTGCTGGCCCCAGTCATCGCCGAAGTAAATGCCATCGATATCATATTTCATTGCCTCTTTTAACTGGGCTATGTTGTAATCGGCGATTGCCGCAAGGAATTCATGAACAAAACCAGGATTGAGCATGAAATCCATTAACAGTGTCTCCATTCCCCTCAATGTCCAGGCCCGTTCATAAAGTGAGAACCCGATCTGGAACACCCTGAACATATCGGGCTTTTTCTTTATTGAAGTTTCTATATCCTCATAAAATCTTTTATCGAGAGGATCAGGGAAAGTGTAATTCCTGAGCGAGGGCTCACCGATCAGGCTTCCGGTGATGTTCCCGATATCCTTGTCGATGCTCCGGTCCCAGACGGCACCGAAGACATCGCGGTATAAATCAGGGCCGATCCGGTCAAAAAATCCGTAGTCATTGCCAAGAAGCAGGAAATGATTATTGATGACATTATCAAGATCATCAACACCATAATGATCCGAAAGAAGCTTCTTTGCTTCGAGTGTGAATTTAAAGGACCAAGGAGTATACGGAGGTTTTTTCCCGTCAAGCACACATTTAATAACTTCTCTTCGGGTCATCATTTGCGCATTTAGGTCTCAGGTCAATTTTTGTTCTTTAAATGTAGGATTTTTCACGATTCCATGAAATGCCGGATAAAAACGAAAGGATTATTCGGGAAACAGACATTGAAATTCAGTTTTAATTTTCTAATATTTATGCATGAAAACAGCAAGTATGAGTTTACGTCAGATTTCATGTATCGCTATATTGATTTTTGGACAGGCCTTTACAGTCCAGGTAATATGCCAGGAAACAGATTACAAATCCAGATGCGACAGTATACAGAAAAATATTTTACTGGGGTTCAGGTCACCTGATCCGGATCTTTTCATTGAATCGACGGATACATCGAGGGATAAAAATCCATATTCCTACCTGTGGCCGGTTTGTGCACTGATGCAGGCCGAAAATGAGCTGGAGGCGCTTGGGCGAGACGATTGTCTTGCGCCGGTACTCAGGACCATCAGCCATTATTATGATCCCTCCCAGCCTGCTCCCGGCTACCAGGCTTATGTGTCTTCTGCAGGAAAAGATACCAGGTATTATGACGATAACCAGTGGATAGGCATTGCCGCTGCAGACGCTTATGCCAGGACAGGGGAGAAATCATACCAGGAGCTGGCAAAAACGATCTGCAACTTCATGATGACTGGCTATGATACCATTTCGGGAGGCGGGATCTACTGGCGCGAAGGAGACTTCACGACAAAAAATACGTGCTCAAACGGACCCGGGATAATACTGGCTCTGAGATTATACCAGTTCACACACAAAAAGGAATATCTTGAGAATGCAAAAAAGATCTACAACTGGACAAACAAATATCTGCGCTCGCCTGGCGGGATCTACTATGATGCCCTGAAAGTGAAGACAATGAAGATTGATTCAGCGACTTACACCTATAATACAGGAACGATGCTCCAGTCAAACGTCCTGTTCTATCTCCTGACAACCGATAGGAAATATCTTGAAGAAGCTGAATTAATAGCCCTGTCTGCCGAAAAACACTTTTATAAAAACGGGAAGCTACCGAATAATTACTGGTTCAATGCAGTGATGCTCAGAGGATTTGCAGAGCTCTCGAAAGCTGACGGGAATTATGAGAGGCTGAAGTTTTTTGCCGATGATGCAGAAAGGATATGGGCAACTCAGAAGGATGTCAATGGGCTTGTCGGAAGACGTTCACGGAAGACACTGATAGACCAGGCAGCGATGCTTGAAATATTTGCACGACTCGGAAAACTTTCCTTAGAAGGTAAACTTTGACCATGAAAAAAATTGCACTATTCATCAGTATCATCATCGTAACGCAGTCGTGTACATCAAGACTGATCGATAATGAAAGCCGCACCTTTACGAACCCGCTGTTCAATTCCGGGGCGGATCCCTGGGTGACTTACAATAACGGGTACTACTATTATTCAGGCTCCGGGGGAGGCGGCCTGTATATAAGGAAAGGTAAGAACCTCGATGACCTTAAGGCATCGGAAAGCATCACTGTCTGGACACCTCCCCGGGGGACGAGCTGGTCAAGGGAGCTCTGGGCGCCGGAACTGCATAACATCAACGATGACTGGTACATGTATTTTGCGGCAGATGACGGTAAGAACATGAATCACCGCATGTATGTGCTGGAAAACCGGGCAGAAGATCCGACGACCGGCACCTGGGAATTCAAGGGTAAGATCGCTGATCCTTCGGATAAATGGGCGATCGACGGCTCTGTCTTTGAGTACTCCGGTAAATTGTACATGGCCTGGTCGGGCTGGGAAGGCGATGTGAATGGGTCACAGAATATTTACCTGGCAAGGATGAGCAATCCCTGGACTTTTGATAGTCCGAGGGTTAAGATCTCCACTCCTGAATTGTCCTGGGAGACCATCGGCGATCTGAATAACCCGAACGATGTTCCGCACGTGAATGTGAATGAGGGGCCGGTTTCGCTTCAGAATAAAGGGAAATTGTTTATAGTTTACTCGGCAAGCGGCTGCTGGACGGATTCCTATTGCCTTGGCCTGCTCACTTATGATGGGAAAGGAGATATCCTTGATCCTGCTTCATGGAAAAAGAATCCGGAACCTGTTTTCAGGGGAAAGCCTGAGAGCAGCGCATACTCCCCGGGACATAACTGTTTCTTCAAATCACCTGACGGAAATGAGTACTGGATATTGTATCATGCAAACCCATCCCCCGGGCAGGGTTGCGGCAGATACAGATCCCCCCGTGCCCAGCCATTTACATTTTCGAATGACGGTATGCCGCAGTTCGGAGAACCTGCCGCAACAGGTTCTCCCATGAAAGTTCCTTCAGAAGGGAGAAAAAAATAAATGAATTTATTCTGATCAAATTAGTATTTTAGAGCAAAATAAAACACCCATGAAAAATAAACTGTTTATCTCATTAATTACGATCTCAGCCGTTCTGATTTCATGCAAACAGGGTCCTGAAAAAGTTGCAAAAGAAGCCTGGGGCAACCACGACGGCAAAGAAGTGTACCTTTTTACCCTGACAAATAAAGCAGGCAATATACTCAAGCTGACAAATTTCGGAGCAAAGATCAATTGGATTGAAATTCCTGACCGAAACGGGAACAGGAATAACATCACATTCGGCTACGATACATTCGATGAAACTCTTAAAGGCAATATGTCCTTCGGATCCACCGTGGGGAGATTTGCCAACAGGATCGCCGGAGGAAAATTCACGATCGATGGAGTGGAATACACAACACCCCTGAACAATGGTCCGAACACTCTTCACGGCGGACCTAAAGGATGGCACAGTGTGGTCTGGGATGCAGAAATTCTAAAGGGCAGTGAACCCGCAGTAAAATTCAGCTACCTGAGCCCCGACATGGAAATGGGCTTCCCGGGGAATGTGAATGTTTCAGTTGTCTACACCTGGACCGACAAAAACGAAATAGTAATGGATTATACTTACACAACAGACAAGAAAACTGTTGTCAATGTGACAAATCACGCTTATTTCAACCTGCATGGCGAAGGTAATGGCGATATTCTCGATCATGAGCTGACGATCAAAGCATCAGCATTCACACCGGTGGATTCCGTTATGATCCCGCTGGCTGAGAACCGTCCTGTAGAAGGCACTCCGTTTGACTTTACCACTCCTCATGTTATCGGTGAGCGCATCGGCCAGGATTATGACCAGCTTATCGCAGGGAAAGGTTATGACCATAATTTTGTGCTTGACAATAATGAAGAACCTGATGCTGTACTGTATGATCCCCAGAGCGGAAGGATGCTGGAGATCATCACAGACCAGCCCGGTATCCAGTTCTACTCGGGAAATTTCCTGAGCGGTGTGGATAAAGGGCATGGCGGGATTGCCTACAATCACAGGACAGGAATGTGCCTGGAAGCGGACCATTTCCCGAATAGCCCAAACAGGCCGGATTTCCCGTCGGTGATCGTTAATCCCGGAGAAACAAAGACTACCAGAACTATATATAGGTTCTCAGTCAAATAGTTTTTATAATTTTACTGTAATCCGGTTTTAACGCAGAGAACGCAAACGATGTTCCATGCACAAGCTTCTGCGTCCTTTGCGTAAAGCTTTGCGTCCTTTGCGTTTAAAAAGAAATAATTCCATCATGAAAAGACTATTCTCACTCATTTCCTTTCTTTTAATCTTCACTCTTTCCCGGAGCCAGGAAAAAGTAACTATTCCTTTACCTGAACATCCCCGTCCCGATTTTATGAGGGAGCAATGGATGAACCTGAATGGGCAGTGGGATTTCCGCTTCGACAAGCCGGATGCAGGTGAGAACGAAAAATGGTTCTCCAATCCTTCATTCGATAAGAAGATCCTTGTGCCCTTCCCCTGGGGGTCAAAGTTGTCGGGGGTTGCAAATGAAGCGAACATAGCATGGTACTCGAGGAAAATTGAGGTGCCCGCAGACTGGCAGGGCAAGCAGGTTTTCATTGTTTTCGGAGCATCCGACTGGAAAACAAAAGCATGGCTCGACGGCAACCTTCTTGGTGAGTTCCAGGGCGGCTACACGCCTTTCGAATTCGATCTTACGCCATTTCTGAAAAGCGGCTCCGGTCAGACCCTTGTCGTAAGGGTAGATGATACCCCTCATCCGTTCAAGCTTGAAGGCAAGCAGGGCTACGGTGAAGCAAAAGGTATCTGGCAGACAGTTTATCTTGAAACACGGGGAAAGCTATGGTTCAGGAATGTGCATTTCACTCCCGATATAGACAAATCGACGGTTACCGCAAGGGCATACCTGAATGCCCCTGCTTCATCGGATGTTGCGGTGAAGCTAAACTTCCTGAATGGAGGGCAGATAAGATCCGAGTTCATCCAAAAAGTAAAAAAGGGAAGCACAGAAGTCTCGTTTACTGTGCCGGTTGAAAAGATGCACCTGTGGAATCTCGATGATCCTTTCCTTTATGATGTTAATGTTTCACTCCTGGAAAAAAACGCGGAAACTGACAGGGTCACCTCTTACTTTGGTATGAGGAAAATAGGGACGATCAGCTTCTACGGGTTAAACTATGCATATGTCACGCTTAATAATAAGCCCATATATCTCCAGCTCACACTGGACCAGAGCTATCATCCCGACGGATTCTATACTTTTCCTTCCGATGAATTCATGAAAAATGAAATTCTGAATTCCAAGAAGATCGGACTTAACGGGAACAGGATCCACATCAAGGTTGAGATACCCAGAAAATTATACTGGGCTGACAAGCTTGGCCTCCTGATAATGGCTGACGTCCCCAAT
>DATGWQ010000239.1:0-1880 GCA_035299385.1 Bacteroidales bacterium
TGTCCTCGCCACTTTTGGCACAACTCCTGATGCCCTGCTGGATATCGTTACCGGTAAGTTCAATCCTTCAGGCAAAATGCCGTTCTCGACTCCGGTATCTGATGCCGCAGTTGAAAACCAGAAGGAGGACGTCCCCGGCTACATGGAAGGTGAAGGATATGCTCTTTTCAACTATGATGAAGGGATGAGCTATCCACTAAAAAATGAATGAGGACATTTGCCAGGGATCGGGCATTTGTCCGTTGACAGCAAAATAACAGAATATCAAAGCGGCTAAAATCAGGAACGAAACATCAGGTGAATGCAAGGCAACTCAGAAGACTCAGAGGATTAAAATACAATTTCAGGGATTTATTAAATTTACTGTTTAATCCTAATCAGCAACGAAAATGAAAAACAACAGCCGTCGTGAGTTTCTGAGAAAAAGCATCATCGGAATATCCGGTGCTGCCTTTATTTCATCCGATCTGAAAGCCGTAGCTCTGGCGAGTCCTATAGATAGCATACCCGTATTGCCGTCACGTACGCTCGGCAAAACAGGCATCAAAACGCCGCTTTTAAGCTTTGGAACAAGCGGTGTCACTGCAACCGGACTGGTGAGAGCAGCTTATGAAAAGGGGGTGAAGTTGTTCTTCTCGGCTAACTATTATGGGGAAGGGAACAACGAGATCCTCGTTGGAGAAGCATTGAAGAATTATCCCAGAGATTCATATGTTATCGGGACTGCAGCAATTCCTGAAGGGATCGACATGAGAACCGGGCTTCTCCCCTCTTCCTTCAGCGCCGCCTCATTCATGAAGACAGCTGAAAGCAGCCTTAAAAGATTCGGCATCGACCATATCGATATCGTCCTGCTGCCCTACGCAGGGAGAAAAGAGACTGTCCTCCACGAGACGGTACTCAAGACATTTGAACAGCTGAAAAAACAGGGAAAAGCAAGGTTTACCGGCATTGCTTCACACAGCGACACCGAACAAGCACTGAGTGCCGCTGCAGGCTCAGGCGTTTACGACATTGCCATGATAGCCTATAATCACAAAGTTCAGAATCCTGTATCGCTTAATGCCGCAATCTCAAATGCCGTTAAAGCAGGAATGGGGATTGTTGCAATGAAGTCGACTGCAGGAGGACGTAACAGCTCAGCAGCCGGTACAACAGCTGCCCTGAAGTGGGTCCTGCAGAATGAGGGCCTAGCCTCCATTGTTTCAGGAATGACATCACTGGAGCAGCTTCAGAGTAATATTGCAATGATCAACGACCTGAAAATGACCGACCAGGAGAAAAAAGAGCTGAATATCGCTTCACTGGAACTTCATGAAAGCCTGTACTGCCTGCAGTGCAAAAAATGCCTGCCGCAATGTCCTCACGGGCTCGATATCCCTTCAATAATGAGAAGCTATATGTATGCATACGGGTACATGAACATGAAACAGGCCAGGTATAACCTTGATAATTCAGGTATTACAGCAAATGCATGTTCGGAATGTGCTTCATGCAAAGTAAAATGCTCCTCGGGTTTTGATGTAATGAAAAAAATAAAAGACATTAGCCGGTTGAAAGATGTCCCGGGGGAATTCCTTGTTTAGATATGCAGGAACCTGTCGAGATAGTTCCCTTTCTTAAGCCTGTAATGATAAAAGAGAAGCAGGGCTGCAACCGGGAACACAGATATTGAGACTATAAGTGACCAGCGCAGGTCAACTGAGCCATTCAGATATTCGTCCAGTATCATTTCCGTGAGTATACAGGTCCCTGAAAAGACAACCAGCGCTGCCGCCAGGATATTCAATCCTTTGAGGTTAGCAATCCTGTAAAGAATAATTATTGCCAGAGTTGTGGCAATAGCAGCAATAACCAGGGGCAGCCCTGCATCAAAGAAC
>DATGWQ010000240.1:0-9432 GCA_035299385.1 Bacteroidales bacterium
CGGTAATAACCAGTAATGAAGCCAGCAGGATCAGAATGAGCCATGACTTCGGCAATTTGTCACCTGAGCCGGGACGTGACATATTCAATTAATTTCAATAACAGATAACAATACTGAACTTTTTTGGTTTGCTGAGGAGAAGGGTGAGAGGGGGATAGTTAGTGTGAACAAATTAACAAAGCCATTGTTAAGTTTGTATACAACAAAATGATGAAACTCAGGTTTTTCCTTTGCATTATCCCATTGCCTTTTATTGTTTCATGCTATGGCATCCTGGAAGGAGGGAAGATCCTGAAGATTGACATGGATGGCAAAATATCATCTGTTGCTGAAGGATTGCCAAGCTTAGGAGATCATCATACGGATGGCCCTATGATTCATGATGCCTTCAAGGATCCTCGCTGAAGACCCCGGAGTTCCGCCTCACCCGGTTGTGAGCATGGGTGTGCATTCCGCTTCAAACGGGTTCGACTTCTCACGCGCGAAAGAATTCGGTTTTCAGGGTGAAGCCAGTTTGGCGATATGTCGCCAAATGTGGGAAAAGTGGAAAAACCTGTAGGCTACAAAATTGTAAGGGTGAACCCTGAGGCGGGCATCATCAACAATTTTGCCGTTAACAAAAAGAAAAATGCCCCTGCAAGCAAAACTCGGACCCGGTATCATCAATAAGCCCCTGCCTGGTTTTCTTATCAGGTTCCAGGTGAGAAATGGTTTGGGAGCCATGCCTTCATTCAGAAAGCAGCAGATGCCGGTGAACGACCTGGATAACCTGGTCAAGTATATCAGGCAAAGGAAACCCGCAAACTGAGCCAATTCTTGTCTGTTCACCTTAGTTTCTTCTTCAATGCGTAAAAAAGACGGTTCACAGGCTGTTTTTTCCCGTTCGGATTTTCTTTTTAATCATGAAAGGTAAATACGGGGTATATTTGACATTATGAAGAATTCATAAAAATTCTCAAAGCAATGAAACTGAGTCCCGTGAAACAATTTGTCATGATTGCATTATTGCTCTCCCTGTCAATTGCGGTCACGATACGCTTTCCCGGTGTTATGAGCTACATATTTGCGGATGATGACTATACGCGCCAGCGTCATGGGTTCATTCCTGATTTTGCACACCTGGCCGGAGATATCCTCATTACAGCTTTAGTGGCCCTGCTGATGTTTACACTGAATTTTTTCATTCTCAAACCCCTGGAAAAGCATACGAAGATCAATGTTGTCAGGATAGTGGCAGCAATCTTTCTGACAATCGCCTCGGTATATATCCTGAATGACCTTTTTCATTCAGTGTTGGATCTCCGGCACAACGGTCACAGGGAGGGAGGCCGTCCTGAAGAATTTGACTTCATAAATTTTTTTGTATCCGGGCTTGTAATTGCAAGTGTGCTGTTCGTAAGGCTTATTTTCCTGAAACAAAACATGGAACTGGAGAATGAATCACTGAGACGGGAAGCATTGCAGAGCCAGTTTGAATCACTTAAAAATCAGCTCAGTCCTCATTTTCTTTTTAACTCGCTTACTGCCCTTCAGATCCTCATCCGCGAGGAACCAGACAAAGCACAGGAATACGTGAACAGCCTTTCAAAAGCTCTCCGTTATACCCTGAAAAGCAATGAAAAACAACTTGTCAGACTCGATGAGGAGATGGAATTTATGGACTCCTATCTTTTTCTGATCAGGATAAGATACGGCGATAATCTTGCTATAAGGACAAAGTTGGATGACAGGCTGCTGGATCATCTTCTTCCTCCTCTCACCATTCAGACCCTTGTTGAAAATGCAATCAAGCACAATGAGATCAGCAGGCGAAAGCCGCTCATTATCGAAATCATAACTTCTGAGGATGAAGGACTGGCTGTTTCCAATGACATACAGCAGAAACTTACCGGTGCGGAAGGGACAGGAATAGGTCTGACGAATCTTTCAAGGCAATTCTCGCTTCTTGTTGATAAAGATATATCCATCCGCAGGGAGGAGAACAAATTTATTGTTGAAGTACCCTTAATTAAACCAGGAAATGGAAGCACTGATCGTTGAAGATGAAGTCCTTGCGCTCAGGCATCTTCATCATGTCCTTGATGAAATAGGTGGCATACGGGTGATCGTAGAGCTTGAATCAATCAACGATACTGTTGAATGGTTCAGGAAGCATGATCAGCCTGACGTTATGTTCCTCGATATACATCTTGCCGATGGTATAGCTTTTGAAATATTCAGGCATGCCGAAATAAAATGCCCTGTAATCTTTACGACAGCATATGATGAGTATGCCTTGCAGGCCTTCAAGGTGAACAGCATCGATTATCTTTTAAAACCTGTGCAAATGCAGGACGTGAAACATGCTCTGGACAAGCTGGCGAGTTTTTCAGCAAAGCAGGATATCATGAATTCAATTGGCAGGCTGATAGATTCATACATGAGCAGGCCAAGGTACAAATCAACTTTCCTGGTACCCACAAAAGGTGACAAACTGATACCGGTGCAGGCCGAAGAAATTGCATATTTCTATATCGATAACGGTATTGTGAACGCTTTCATTTCTGACGGCCGGAAATTCATTTTCGATTATTCCCTCGATGAGCTTACTGATATGCTGGATCCCAATGCTTTTTTCAGGGCGAACAGGCAGTATATAGTTTCAAGAAAGGCTATAAGGGATATTGATATATGGTTTGGCAGCAGGCTCTCTGTGAATCTGAAAACATCCACGAAGGAAAAAGTTCTTGTCAGTAAAGCCAGGATAAGTGATTTCCGGGCCTGGTATGAGAATTCATAATAAATTAAATACGATAAAACTAATCAGGATGAAAAAAACGGGTATCGCATTGTTCCTTTTGCTGCTGGCCGCCTCAGGAATTTCAGCACAGGAAAAGGTTATGATAAAAAGGGTGGAAGGAACTATCAGCTTTGACGGGATCCCGGAGGAGACGGCATGGTCTGCACTGGCAGAGTTCGGGCTTACAATGCACAGACCAAACTTCGGCAATCAGCCTTCTGAACTGAGCGATATAAGGATCGGCTACGATAATGAGTACCTGTGGATAGGGGCTAAACTTTTCATGAAAGATGCCACTAAGATCTTTTCCCCGTCCAAAAAACGTGATGAGGAATTATTCGATTACGATGCATTCGGAATAGTGCTCGATACCTACGATGATAATGAAAATGCCCTTGCTTTCTTTACCAATCCGTCAGGACTGAGAACAGATTATACTATTTCCAATGATGCACAGATGGATGGCGGGCCTGGATTCAATTCTGCCATGAACACCAGCTGGAACACCTTCTGGGATGTTAAGACTGCTGTGGATGACCGGGGTTGGTATGTGGAAATGAGAATACCCTTCTCAAGCCTGAAATTCAAACCCGAAAACGATATCGCAACTATGGGCCTTATCATCTCAAGGAATATCAGTCTGAACAATGAGACAGACACTTACCCGGCCATAGACCCGAAATACGGCTTTCTGGCAAATAACAAACCTTCACTGGCCGCTTCAATTTCGATATCAGGAGCACGTCCGAAAAAACCTGTGTATGTTTCTCCTTATGTAATCGGAGGAGTGTCACAGGACTGGATATTGAACCAGGCTGAGACGGACTATGTTAAAAATGAAGAGTACCCCGAATATAAATGGAATGCAGGTCTGGATGTCAAGTACAATATCAACAGCAACCTTACCCTCGATTTGACCACCAACACTGATTTCGCCCAGGTGGAAGCCGATGACCAGCAGGTGAATCTTACAAGGTATTCACTCTTCTTCCCTGAGAAAAGAATGTTTTTCCAGGAAAGATCAAGCCTTTTTGACTTTGCCCTGGGAGACCATTCCGACAATCTTTTTTACAGCCGAAACATCGGGATCTCGAACGGCGAACAGATAAGGATACTTGGAGGCGCCAGGCTTACTGGCAGGCTGGGCAAATGGGATATGGGCTTCATGGATATGCAGACAGGAACGCATACAATTCATAACACGGCTTTGCAGGGTGAGGAACCTGATCTCAGGATCCCGGGCGAAAATTTTGGCGTATTGAGGATGAGGAGGCAGGTGATAAATGAGAACAGTTACGTGGGTGGAATTCTCACATCCAGGATCGATGTCAAAGGGAAGCAAAATCTTGCTTACGGGGCAGACGGCATTTTCAGGCTTTTCGGGGATGACTATCTGAATGTGAAATGGTCGCAGACATACGACAGCGAGCTGGGAAACAAGCTTAATTCCCTTGATCCCTCATTTCTCCTTGTGAACTGGCAGCGCCGTTCAGAGGAGGGTTTTGCATATGATTTTAAATACTTCTATTCAGGACAGGAATTTAATCCCGGACTGGGATTCGTCAGGATGGAAGGAGTGCAGGGAATGAATGGCGGATTGATGTACGGGTGGATCCCCGGGGAGAATTCGAAACTGTTCAATTACGGAGTCAGCCTGAGGGGAGATCGCTACACCAGGATCTCGGATGGCGGACTCGAATCGGTCAGAGTGTCACCTGAATTCGAGATCAACACCAAGAAGGGTATACATGGAAGCCTGGAACTGGAATACCAGGAAGAAGGTGTATTGTTCCCCTTTCCTCTTGCAAAAGATATCATTATTGAAGCCGGTACATATTCATTCCTTGGTGGGGGCATCAGTATAGGCACTCCTAATACAAAATTGATTTCTTTCAATTCGGAAATCCAGGCCGGACAGTTTTATGATGGCAGGCGGGCCGGGCTGAATATAATGTCCGACCTCAACCTTTCTTCAAGCCTGAAGGTTTCATGCTTTTATGAATTCAACGCAATAAGATTCCCGGGTAGGGACGGGAAAAACTCACTCGACATTCATTCGGTGAACCTGAAGACACTGTATATGCTGAACACGAAACTATCTGCTTCGATTCTGCTGCAGTATGTCAATACCGAGGATGAGATGATTGCCAATTTCAGGCTGAGGTATAATCCAAAGGAAGGAAATGACTTCTATCTTGTATATAACGATTTCAGGGGACTTAACAACAGGAGCGGAACTCCTTCACCTCCACCCTTTTTCAACAGGACGGTAATGGTGAAGTATACGCATACTTTCATACTGTAGTGTTTATTTCTGTTGAACCTAATGCAGAGTAATTTTGTTTCTAATCCGGTTGACATTTTCTGTCTTAGTGAAGTCATCTGAATGCCAGCATTTTTTAGTCTGCAAATTTTAAAAAGGAGGTTACTATGCCATTGTTTTTGGACATACACCAGCATGTTCCGGGATTGACAAAGGAAGCTGTTGAACAGGCTCATGCCAAAGACCTGGAGATTCAGGGAAATTATGATGTACGGTATCTGAGATACTGGTACGATACCGGGAGCGGGAAAATTTTCTGCCTTGTGGAAGCGCCTGACAAGGAGTCTGCAAACAGGGTCCATCGTGAAAGTCACGGCCTTGTCGCTGATGAAATTGTTGAGGTGATCGAGGGCAATGTAGAGGTGCCTGCAGAAAGATAACATTTTCCTTCTTAAGTAAATAAAATCTCCCGGTTCGACCAGGAGATTTTTTTGTTTCATCAGATTCGATCTATTTACCTGTTTTTTTGTTTATATCTGGAGATGCTTTAATAAACAATATAAAAACAGGTATTATGAAAACCAGGAGAGAATTTTTGAAAAGCTCGGGCATGCTTGCCCTGGCAGGAATGATGATGCCACGCCTTGCCGGCAGCATGATCAACCAGGCTCAGACACCTCCCATAGGTCTGCAGTTGTACACCCTGGGAAACCTGATGGTAACCGATCCGAAAGGAACCCTTCAGGGCCTGGCTGAGATAGGATACAAAGAACTTGAGAGTGCCGGGTCTCAAAAGGGCAATTACTACGGATTTACCCCTGAAGAATTCTCTACAATGGTTAAAGATATGGGAATGAACTGGCGTTCCGCCCATGTCGGAGGCGCCCCTTTCAACAGGGGGCAGGTAATGAAAATGGCAAAGACTGCCGAAGACTCAGCGAGGATCAAAAAAATGACCGAGCAGCTGAAAAACAGGCCTGTCACGGCAAATCTGACCGATAACTACCAGCAGCTTGCGGATGAAGCCGCTCAGGGAGGGATCAGCTACCTGGTCTGCGCAAGCATTCCTGTCAGCTCGATGGATGAAATCAAGAAAGCAGTCGATGTTTTCAATAAGGCTGGTGAGGCATGTAAGAAGAACGGTGTACAGTTTGCCTATCACAATCACCAGACTGAATTTGACAAAGTCGAAGGCCAGCGCCCTTTTGATTATATTCTTAACAACACCGACAAGGACCTTGTGAAGATGGAACTCGATCTCGCATGGGCAACAAAAGCAGGACAGGATCCTGTTCAACTGTTCAGCCTGCACCCCGGACGTTACCCGTTATGGCATGTTAAGGATCTGGACAAGGAAAACAAGAATCCCGCTGAGGTCGGAACAGGCATCGTGGATTTTAAAAGGATCTTTGACAATGCCGGGGAATCTGGTATGAAATACTTCTTCGTGGAACAGGACGGAGCTCCGAAGCCGCTCGAGAATGTAGCAAACAGCTACAGGTACCTTGAAAATATGTTAAAGAAAGGCTGAGCAGCCAAAAAGAGGAGGGCGAGAAAGCGAGAGTTACTTCGGATTGTAAATCTCTGATCTGAGCAATTGTGATTTGTCCGGGGTACCGAAAATCTTTTCCTTTATCTTACCGGCAACAGCTTCCGAGAAGAGCCTGGCTCCGGTCTCATTAAGGTGATAGGGATCTGCAAAGAACCCGGGTTTGCCTACAAAAGCAGTATCCGTGGAATAATCCAAAAAAGATATACCGTATTTCTCTGCCGTCGTCCTTGCTATGTCAATGGATGAATTATCCCGGCTCACGCCAAAATATGGTGAGCATATCACAAACAACCTCACACCCGAGGAGATACAATCCCTTATGAAGGAATCATAAAAAGCCGCCTTTACCGGGTCTGTTTCAACATCGGTTATCCCCGGGCTTTCGGTCATGGGAACACCGTTGAATGTTTTTGTGAGCGGCACGAAACCTTTATTCTCTTTGCCGGCATCGCTGTTCAGTCCAAGGTTCCCCGCGGCAATCGAAAAAAAATCGGAGTTGAAGGGATATATTGAAGAGATCAGCTTTATCTTCTCATATGGCCCACGCAACTCTACGATCTGCCTGATTTCGGGATGATCACGATAGTACGGAAGTAGTGCTGACAGTCCGTCATAGCTGAACTGATCCAACGTAAATTCATCCCTTCTTACATCGAGAACAATAACATACGGAGAGTATCTTTTCAGTATGCTCCTGAGGACCGCATAATGGTACAGGAGATAACTGCCGTCCCTTCCCGCATTATAGTAGGATAACCCCAGCTCTTTCTCAAAGATGGCGGGATTGTAATGATGATTTGCCCGCGATGAACCCATGACAAGAAAGTCTGCTTTCGCGTTCTCAATTGAATACGTCGACCTGTAAGATTTTCCGCTTTTCTGGGTAAAGTAAAAATGCCTGAGTATTCTGCCTGTACTGAAATCGAGTAAGAACAGGATAAGAAAAAGGATAATCAGCTTGTATATGAATAACAGGTATTTCCTGTTATCGGCGCCGGGAAAAAGTTTCATCATTGTCAGAATTGAAAGTAAATGAACTGCCCGCCGTCAAACACTCCTGCGAGCAGGATTATTATTATGAGAAATGCGTAGGACAGGTTCCTCACCACCCAGCTGCTGTTGTTGAAGAAAGAAATCCTGCCACCGAAATATTCCTTTTTCGTTTCAACTGCGACAAGGAATATGATTGAGAGAAAAGACATCAGCATCAGCGAAATCTCTTCATAGTAGAGAGGTCCTTCAAACCTGAATATCTTGCGTGCGATGGAAAAAGCCTGGTCTACGTTGTTTGCCCTGAAAAATATCCAGGCAAAACAGGTAAGTGTGAATGTGAAAAGGATCTGGATTAACCTGTCAGCTACCGGAAAACGGTTCAGCCGCGTGAACCTGTCAAACCTGTCCTTCAAAGGCTGAAGCACAACAGCAGAAACCAGGTACAGACCGTTGAGCCCTCCCCAGATCACATATGTCCAGTTCGCTCCATGCCATAATCCGCTGATCAGGAAGACCAGCATGAGGTTTATATACCACCTGGGAACCGGGACCCTGTTCCCGCCAAGAGAGATATACAGGTAATCCCTGAACCAGGTCGAGAGAGATATGTGCCATCTCTTCCAGAACTCCGAAATACTTGTTGAGAAATAAGGCCGGCGGAAATTTGTCATCAGCGTGAATCCCATAACCCGTGCTGCACCTATGGCAATGTCAGAATAGCCGCTAAAATCACAATAGATCTGGAAGGCAAAAAAGATCGTGGCTGTAAGCAGGGTAACACCATTATGCTGATCTGCGTTGTTATATACCGCATTGACGTATATGGCGAGCCTGTCGGCAATCACCAGCTTCTTGAAGAATCCCCAGAGCATCAGCTTCAGGCCGTCAACCACACGGTCATAATCGAATTCATGCTTTTCATAGAACTGGTGGATAAGGTTTTGCGGCCTTTCGATCGGACCTGCAACGAGCTGGGGCCAGAACATCACATATAATGCATAAATGCCGAAATTCCTCTCAGCTTTCTGCTTTCCCCTGTAAACTTCAATAGTGTAGCTCATTGCCTGGAAAGTATGGAAAGACAGTCCGATGGGAAGAATGATCGACAGGTAAGGTATCGGATTCTCATATCCGGCACCATGAAGGAAGGCTGTCAGGTTTTCATTGAGGAAATTGTAGTATTTGAAAATACTCAATACACCGATGTTTGCGATGAGGCTGGCAACAAGGAACCATTTTCGTTTTTTCCCCTGTGTTTTCTCCAGGAATATCCCTGCGAAATAGTCTATGACAATCGTAAACCCGAGAATGAGGATGTAAACCGGGACAAAAACCATGTAAAAATAACAGCTGGCTGAAAGTAGCAGGATCCACCTGAATTTTTGCGGAAGAGCAAAGTAGAGGCTTGTTACAATTACAAAGAAGATGACAAAATTAAAAGAGTTGAAGAGCATAGTCTGTAAGAGCAGATGGATTAACAGGTTACTTGACCGAAAACAGGATTATGATGGTACTTTGTCAGCTTTCAACGAAAATATCATTTAACACATAGTTGACGATTAAGATTAAGTTAATTATCCCTTTGATCGGGATTAAGAACTGATGAACATATTCGCAACTGATTTGTATCCTATGTGAATATTTTCTCAGTACAAAGAAATGTCGCGAAAAAGTTTAATATTCCTGATCGGCTGGATCTCATTCATCCCGTTTCTGCACCTGTCAGCCCAGGGTTATAAAATCGTTAACAGGTTTCCTGTTGAAGGCGACGGCGGATGGGATTACCTTTCTGTCGATGAGGCGACTGGCAGGATCTTCGTTTCTCATGGCAATGTGGTGAATGTA
>DATGWQ010000241.1:0-16045 GCA_035299385.1 Bacteroidales bacterium
CGATCCCGAAGCCGCACTCGAAAAAACCAACCGGAAATTCATCAAGAGGTTCAACCACCTTGAAAATGAGACTATACGGAAAGGCAGGTCTTTGCACGATATGACCCTCGACGAGATGAATGTTATCTGGGAGGAAGCAAAGAAGTTGGATTAAAAAAACAGTTACACAGAGGTGCACAGAGGAGCATAGAGTTACACAGAGCCAAATCAAATAACTCTGTGGTTCTCTGTGGTTCTCTGCGTAACTTAAGCGAATTTGTAACTCAGCAGCTGGTAGATCATCTTTGCCGCAACGAAATCCGGAGCTTTATTGCTCTCTGAAGGACACAGTTCGACTACATCGAAACCGACCAGGTTCCTTTGGCTTATTACTTTTCCCAGGAAACTCATCAGTTCAGGATATTCCGGTCCCCCGGGTTCGGGAGTGCCTGTTGAAGGCATAAGTGAGGGGTCGAGGACATCGAGATCTATAGTAAGATACACATTTTTTGTCAGTAAAGCAAGAGCTTTGTCATATAAACCTTTGTCATGATACAGCTCATGCGCAAAAAACATTCTCTCCCTGTCAAAATAAGGCAATTCATCCTTTGACATGCTCCTGATGCCGAGCTGAACGATGGGGGCGTATTCGCGTGCCCGGGCCATTGCGCAGGCGTGGTTATATTCAGAGCCCTCGTACTCCTGCCTGAGGTCGGCATGAGCATCGAGCTGAAGGATGGTCAGGTTTTCAAATTTTTCTGCAAATGCCCTGAAGCAGCCTATAGGCACTGTATGGTTACCTCCTATTACGACAGGGAATTTACCTTCCGTGATAAGGGTTTTAACGCCCAGGTAAACAGCGTCGACCAGTTTTCCAGGTGTTTCTTTTTCCAGTACAGGGCTGGCAGTAAAAATTCCATGAAGGTGAGCTTCCGACATTGTTTCAACATCGAAGAACTCTAGGTTTGGGGAGGCATTCAGGATTGCATCGGGCCCCTTGTCAGCCCCGCGCAGCCACGTGCTGGTTTCATCGTAGGGTACCGGCAGAATGACTATTTCCGATTCATCGTAGCCATAAACAACTTCATGCCCTCCAAAATTCATAAGGCTGCTATTCTTTTTTCGGAGCTTTCTTTGACGGCTTCTTCTCTTTCTTTTCAGGTGTTTTTTCTTCAGCGCCGGTTTCTGAAGCAGGAGCCTCAGTGCTGCTTTTCTCAGCGGCCTGTTCTGTCTCTTTCTCCTCTTTCACCGGTTCTTCCTTCACGAGCAGACCCAGGTTATGAAGAATATTGTACCATTGTGCAACTTTTTTGATATCGCTTACGTATACTTTATTCCTGGAGTAATCGGGAAGGACCTCCTCAAACCATGCAGTAAGCTTTGCAGGATCTGATTTGTGATCCGGTGCAGGTCCGCCGTTTGATTTTTCATGAATGATATCAAAAACCTTACCGAGAGGCATGTCTTCATTATCCGTGAAAATGGCGATATCCTCGAGTGAGCTCACCCTTGCGGATCCGTACGCACTGCTCCTCTTCTTTGTTTCAAGATGCTCAACAATAATAGAATTTTTACCCTGTGCAAGGAACCTGAACAGGCCGGCTTCACCGGAAATTGCCATGATGTCTTTCAATACCATTTTTGTGAATTTAGTTTACAAATTTAAGTTTTGTATTTGATATCGTTTTTATGATGCCTCTATTTTCTCATGCAATACTTCTTTCCTTCTTTATTTTTTCATAGGCATCATTCACATTCTTGAACTTTTCCTCAGCTGCCTTCCTGTATTGTTCCCCGAGCTGGCTGACCTTGTCGGGATGGTATTTCATCGCCATCTTCCTGTATGCCTTCTTTATCTCGTCATTCGTAGCAGAACGTTCCACTTCCAGGATCTTATATGCTGAATCCGTCTCAGGAACGAACATGTTCCTGATCGACAGGTAATCTGCCTGCGACAAACCAAGGTTTACTGAGATCTTTTCAAGTATCGCCAGTTCAGGTGCGGATACTCCTGCATCGGCAAGCGAGAGGTTGAAAAGAAGGTGGAGCAGCTGAAGCCTTGAGGAGTAATCCATATTCATTTTGATTTGCTGGCAGACTTCCCGCACCGGGATATCTTTCCCAAGAACATCCTTCAGCACATGAAGCGCCTGCCTGGCTGATTCCTCCCCGAACTGGCTGACAAAAAACCTTTTGACATAGTCGAGCTCCGACTTGACAACCTTGCCGTCTGCCTTCATCACAGCTGCTATAAGCACAATGAGGCTCATCCCGAAATCACCCTGTGCAGCATTTCCAGGGGAATATTGCGGATAATCTTGTGAAGACTCGTCTATTGCGGTGCCGACAAGGAACCCGAGCAGTCCGCCTATCGGACCTCCAAAAGCAAAACCAAGGCCTCCCCCAAGCCATTTTCCAAAAATCCCCATCTAATTTTGAATATTGATATGATTCAGAATTTCATAATGTATGTTAAGGATCGCAGGAATTATCATCTCGTTTTCCGAATTCCTTATCACATAATCCGATCTGCTTATTTTTTCTTCATCACTCATCTGGTTACGGATCCTTTCAGTCACCATTTCCCTTGTCAGGTTGTTCCGGTGGATCACTCGCTGAATTCTTTCTTCAACAGGCGCCACCACAGTCGCTATCCTGTCCACAAGCTTTGAAGCGCCGCTCTCAAACAATATGGCTGCTTCCATTATAACATAAGATGTATCCTGCTGAAGCACCCAGTCGCTGAATTGCCTGAAAACGAGCGGATGGACCAGTGAGTTGATCCTGTTAAGCACCTCGATGTTATTGAACATCAGCGCGGCAAGGCCGCTCCGGTCGAGCTTCCCCCCGGTATACAGATCTTTCCCGGCTAATTCATTGATCTTATTTTTCAGCTTGTCATCGTTTTCCATAAGAGCGGATGCAACCGGATCGGCCGAGAAAACGGGTACTCCAAGGATGCTGAACACCCTGCATACGGAAGTCTTTCCGCTTCCGATACCGCCTGTTATTCCCAGTTTCAACGGAATTGCAGCCTTATTCATCCTTAGCCGTATTTTTTCTCCTGCCAAACAAAGACTTCTTTTCTTCCCCGCCTGATGCTGATTTCTCCAGGGTGAAAAATAATGTATCAGGCTTAATGGAGATTATCTCAAATTCAGACCTCAGCTGTACATTGAAGCTTCTCACCAGCGATGATGATACCAAATAGTATTTAGGCTGCCTGTTGTCAGGCAGCCTTCTGTAAATCACTTTTGAAATGTCGATCGAGAGCGGATTTTTCCTGCTCGAAAGCTTTTGCCTTATAATGGATGACCCGGTTCCTTTCAGATACAGTGTAAGCTTTGACGGATCACTGGCGGTGACCTCTCTGCCCCTTGGGATATTTGTAAACCTCAAAGGATACCTAATGGTTGTTTCCACTTCCTTCCGCAAAGAGTTAAGGTACCAGAAGAAGAAGGAAAGGATAAGGAAAAAGGCAAAGATGAAAATATCCTTGTTTATGCCCCTGGAGTTGCGGGTTAATTTTTTCCGGGTTCCGGTACTACCCTTCACAATAGGTTCTATTCGTCAACAGACGGGTCTTTAAGGAGAGCGTTCTTGTCCACCTTCAGTTTAATATCGCCTCCGACATCAACCATCACGTAATTGTCCCTGACTTCATGCACCCTGCCATAGATGCCCCCGGTTGTTATAACTTTATCGCCTCTCTTAAGCGAGCTGCGGTAACTGTTCATCTCTTTCTGCTTCTTCATCTGGGGTCTTATCATGAAGAAGTAAAAGACAACGAACACCAGTATGAGCGGAAGAAATGTCACGAAGGGATTGGCCTGACCGGCAGTTCCCGCAGGCTGTGCAACCAGAAGTAAATAATTAAGATTTGTCATGTTGAAATATTAAATGATTATTTTTCCTGTTCAACCTCGGCAATTATCTTTAATAGGATAACAGGCACAGAGGCATTAGAGTTTACAGTTATTGTTTTTGTCTGCATACCATCCCTTCCTGATGTGTCAAATACAGCTTCGATGGTTCCTGATCCACCCGGGGGTACCGGTTTGCGGTCGTATTTTGTGACCGTACACCCGCATGTCGTCATAACGGATGCGATCACCAGGTCCCCTGTACCCTTGTTGTCAAACCTGAACTGGTACGAAATCTTCTCACCCCCGGCAACTTTTCCGAAATCATGTTCATACTCGGCAAATACCATCTCGGGAGTACCTGTGTTCTCGCTGGTTCCGGTGCTTTTACCGCTTTTCCCGGTACATTGCAAAAACAGCAGTGATAAAATTACTATATAAAAGCCTGCAAAACGTTTCATAATCTTTATTCAGTCCTTAAGCTCCTCCCCGACAAGACCGCGTCCTGTTTTTTTCAGTTTACCGCTGTCGCGCAGCTCCTTGACGATCTTGTCGAGAATGCCGTTCACAAATGTACTGCTTTTTGAAGTACAGTAAAACTTCGCTATTTCTATGTACTCATTCAGGCTGACCCGCACCGGTATTTCCTGGAATTCAAGTATTTCAGTTATAGCCAGTTGCATCACAAGGATGTCCATCAGGGCGATTCTCTCTATTTCCCAGTTGGTTGTGTTATTGTCTATAAGCCCCGAAGAGGAGGATTGATTGATTATCGCTTTCCTGAAAAGAATTTTAACGAATTCCTCGTCTTCTTCATTCTTGAAAAGCGGCATCAGGGGAAGTTTGCTGTCAGATGAAGGCTTGAATTTTTTAACAGTTTTTTCAAGCATAGCGGCGACATATTCAAGATCGTCGTTCCAGTAGATGCTCTGCTCCTCCAGGTTTGCCTGAAGATCTTCGGACTGGAGGAAGAAGACTGTTATGAGATTTATTACAAATTTCCGGTCTTCCAGGTAATTATTCTCTTCAGAAGACATGTACTCCCTGAAAATATCCCATTTCAGCAACTTATTATAAAGAAGCCGGGGAATATGGGAATTCACCCACGAAAGATGCCTTTGTGAAATGTATTTGCTGAAAGCTTCATTGTTTCTTATCTGCTCGATAACCGGATTATCGATAAACCTCCTTTTCGGATTGAGATCCTCGGGTGCGGGAATTCTTTTCTGGCGGGCCTGGTCGATCTTTTCGGAAGCAATATCCGAAAGATCGATGATCAGCAGCATAAGATAATGGTACAGGTCATAGGTTCTGTCGATGCTCAGCATAAGCTCCTTCTCGGCCTGGACAAGATCGTCGTCTTCCCTGCGATTGTACGCATAGAATGCCATCAGTGCCTTGATTCGTAATAATCTTCTGCTTATCATTCAAAAAGAACCTCAGTTTCCGGTGCAAAAATACTCTTTTTCCTCATCCATCAAAACACTAAGGCTTCATTTTGGCAAACAGCCTGATATTTACAATTATATAGCTTCATTTTGAATTGATAAAAAAAGTACTACATTTGACAATATTAATTAAAAACCCCATTACTAACCCGACTTACGAAATGGAAGAAGAAGCAGGATTACAGGAAGCAATTAACGGACAGGAGGAAAAGACCATTAAGGAAGAAATCTTTACAAAGATCGTCCGCGCAGGTAAGAGAACCTACTTTTTTGATGTAAAGGCAACCAGGAAGGATGATTATTATCTTACCATCACTGAGAGTAAAAAACGTTTAGGCAAGGAAGGCAAAGTTTTTTATGAAAAGCATAAGATCTTTCTTTACAAGGAAGATTTTGACAAATTTGCCGAAGGCCTTAAGGATGCCGTTACATACATCGGCAATGAGAAGGAAATCACTCCTGTTTCCGAACCACTCACCGTGGTATTGCCAAAGGAGGAAAAAATTAATCCACCTTCAGAGGAGTTCACCAATATTGAATTCGAAGACCTCGGCAAGCAGTAGGTTATTAAAGGTTTACTTCTCCGGGAATAAATCATGCCTGACTATTTATTTCTCATTTCAGGAATCTTCCTGATGATATTGGGAATTATCGGCTGTCTGGTCCCGGTACTTCCGGGACCCCCTTTCAGCTACATAGGCTTGATCCTGCTCCATCTCTCGCGATTCGGGCAATTCCCTTCCACAACACTGATAATACTGGGAGGCGTAGCTGTTGTAGTTACAGTTCTCGATTACATTGTGCCGATATGGGGGACAAGAAAGTTCGGGGGCACTAAATACGGAATCAGGGGAGCCACAGTGGGTCTCATTATTGGACTTTTCCTGGGCCCGGCCGGAATTATAATCGGACCTTTCCTGGGCGCTGTCGTTGGTGAGATGATCTTCAGGGATGACATAAACTATGCACTCAAAGCCGGATTCGGCAGCCTGCTTGGATTTCTCGCAGGCATTGGGCTCAAACTGGCAGCCTCGTTTGTTATGACATTCTACTTCGTGAAAGAGTGGATAGCAAAGTAAAGGCAATCAACTCACCCCCTTCCCAGCCTTCCCCCAGGGGGAAGGAGCGCTCGGGCTCTTGATCCTTTACGCTCTGCGCTCTACGCTTTTTACCCCCTGAAACCCTTTACTGTAACCCTCTGAACTCCAAGTGTGGCGACCATTACAGCCTTTATGGTATGAAGCCTGTTCTCTGCTTCATCGAAAACTATCGAACGATCTGATTCGAAAACATCTTCGGTCACTTCCATACCGTCGAGACCGAATTTCTTGAATATCTCCTCACCTGTTTTTGTTTCCCTGTTGTGAAATGCAGGCAGGCAATGAAGGAATTTAACATCATGATTCTCCGTCATTTCAACAACCTCTTTGTTTACCTGGTAAGGTTTGAGAAGCTTTATTCTTTCCTCCCACACTGAATCCGGTTCGCCCATCGAGACCCATACGTCGGTGTAAAGGAAATCAGCTCCTTTAACAGCCTTTTTCACATCCGCCGTTATGGTGATCTTAGCTCCTGTTTCCTTTGCTATTCCGCGGCATTTTGCTACAAGTTCTGCTGAAGGCTGATATGCAGGAGGTGCGGCAATCCTGAAGTCAATTCCCATTTTGACTGAACCAACCATGAGCGAGTTGCCCATGTTGTAACGGGCGTCACCGAGATAACAAAGGGCCATCTCATTCAATGGCTTCCTGGAATGTTCCGTCATTGTAAGGAAGTCAGCGAGGATCTGTGTGGGATGAAACTCGTTCGTAAGGCCGTTCCACACAGGTACGCCGGCATACTTCGCAAGCTCCTCGACAATATCCTGCCCGAATCCGCGGTACTCGATTCCGTCGTACATTCTTCCAAGCACCCTTGCGGTATCGCGCATTGACTCTTTCTGGCCGATTTGGGAACCGCTCGGCCCCAGGTAGGTAACATTTGCTCCCTGGTCGAACGCTGCGACCTCGAATGCGCAACGGGTCCTTGTCGATGATTTTTCAAATATGAGAGCTATGTTTTTGCCCCTGAGA
Organism: Bacteroidales bacterium; assembly: GCA_035299385.1. GTDB lineage: Bacteria > Bacteroidota > Bacteroidia > Bacteroidales > VadinHA17 > LD21. The sequence goes on from DATGWQ010000241.1 coordinate 7,363, forward strand.
TACTGTTTTTCAGTGCCTTCCTTCTTTGCCCTTTTGAGCTTTGCAGCAACATCGAGCAAATATTGGATCTCTTCTGGTGTGAAATCGAGAAGCTTGAGAAAGTTACGGTTGCGGAGATTGATTGACATGAGTATTATATTTTATGAGGAGGCAAAATTAATAAAAACATCTTTACCCACCTTTAATCCTGTCTCCTCTTTATACTTTACGCTTTACGCTCTACGCTCTACATTGTTATTACCGGCGGTCATCTTCGTACTCCATTGTGATCTTCGATCCGTACTTCTTGTCTGCAAGCTTGAATGCCTCGGTAATCACGCTCATTCTGCCACCGTTCTTAATGAAGTTGAGGCATGCCCGGATCTTTGGTTCCATGCTTCCTTTTGCAAAATGGCCCTCCCTGAGATAACGAAGCGTATCTTCATAATTCAGGAATTCTTTTATCTCCTGGTTCGGCTTCTTGTAATTTATGTATATATACGGGACATCGGTAAGTATATAGAACTCATCAGCGCCGATCTGGGTTGCAAGGAGTGATGAAGCCATGTCCTTGTCTATGACAGCCTCGGTGGTCCGGATATCGTTGTTCTCATCGAGATAGACAGGCACTCCTCCCCCGCCTGCAGCAATCACAATGTTGCCCTCGCGTGCAAGCTCGCCGATAACCGATTCATTCAGTACACCAACCGGGACAGGTGAAGGGACAACACGCCTGAAACCGTTTTCCATTTTCACTTCCTCCTTGAATATCCATCCCTTCTTACTGGCAAGATCTTCGGATTCCTCCCTGGTATAAATTTTCCCTATGCGCTTCTGGGGATCGTCGAAAGCAGGATCATCCTTATCGACAAGCACCTGGGTGATCACACAGATGACATTTTTTTTTATCCCGTGCCTGTTCAGGACATTCCTGAACATTCTTTCAATCATGTAGCCTATCCCTCCCTGTGAATCAGCCACGCATATGTCGATTGGCATCTGCGCAATTTTATACAGCTGCTCGCCCGCATCGTTCCTCATCAGTATATTGCCAACCTGCGGCCCGTTGCCGTGTGTTATGACGATATCATAACCTTCCTCCAGAAGAAAGATCAGATTCTCACATGTTTCAGTCGTATTCTCTTCCTGTTCTTCAATTGTTCCTGCCTGGTTACCCCTTAAAAGGGCATTTCCACCCAGCGCGACAACGGCTAATTTCTTCTTCATAGCATTAAAAAGTATAAAGTTAGGAATTATCACGCATCTTACACATCCGGACAAAACCGCTGATGCACACAAAATTCAATGATACAGAATGAAATTAAAAAATTATGCTACATTTACGTTATTCAAATTAATACGAATCAGGTGAGATCCAGTATTGTGCTGCTCATTGCGCTGGTTTTCGCAATGAGTGAGTTCTCCTGTAAAAGGAAGGGAGACAAATACATTGACCAGGGAGAAATCCATTATAATATAGAGTATATCGGCAGATTTACATATCCGACAGAGGCTCTTCCCCATAACCTGATTGTATCCTTCAAAGACAATAAAATACTTTTTGAAATGACCGGGATCGGCAATTCCGGAATCAGCAATCTCACCAATCCCAAGGAGGGAATCTATGATACTTATTACAGCTTCTTCAATGTGAAAAGGTATTATTACGCCGGCAAGGAGGGTGAAACATTTCCCGGTTTCGAAGCGATGAAGGGCATGAACATAAAAAAGACGCAAAAAACAGCTGTGATTTGCGGGTACAACTGCAAAAACGCCCAGGTTACCTTCGAAAGAGACCGTAACAAGGTTTATGAAATTTGGTATACCGACGAGATTGATGTTGAGAATCCCAACGAATGCACTCCCTTCAGTGAAGTAGACGGTGTGCTTCTGAGATTCTTTTTTATTATGGGAAACTCGGAACTGCATTTTTCTGCTGAAACCGTCTACAACAAAGATGTGCCTGAACACAAGTTTCAAAGAAAGGATCATTACCTCAGGGTTTCAAAGAAAGATATTACAGCCCTGATGAACGGTATGGTTGAGAGAAGCCCGGGGGAACCATCCCTCAGGCAATAGGTTAAAAAGTCTGCTTGCATTGTGAATAACCTTCACATTTTTGAAAATCTCAAAATTATTACCTTTGGAGTGCTCTGAAACTGCTATAATATTGTCAAAAATCTAGCCGGATGAATAAGGTTAAGGATGAGGCCGGGAAAAAGAATCCGGGAAAAGGAAAAACGCAAGGCAAATCAAAATCATTTTTCACCGATGAAAGGATGAAATTCCTTATCGGTATACTGATAACCGGATTTGCTTTCTATCTTCTGCTTGCTTGTGTGTCGTATCTGGTCTGGTGGAAGACCGACCAGAGCCTTCCCGATGCATCTGTTGTTTCAGGTTCTGAGATTGTCGTCAAAAACTGGTCAGGCAAGAGCGGGCATTTCCTCGCCAAACTATTGATAAGCTCAGGCTTTGGGTTCGGGGCATTTTTCATACCTGCCATCTTTGCTGCGTTTGGATTGTACCTGCTTAACTTTCCTAACCTGAAGCCACTGAAGCTCATTACAAAATTTGCTTTTGCAGCCATAATCCTTTCATTGGTACTAAGCTTTATTTTCGGCCAGGCAGACACTTACCTGATAAGCGGCCCCGGGGGCGCTCATGGTTATAAGCTCACACGATGGATGAACGCCTTTATGGGGAAGACCGGGACAGGAGCCCTGATCCTGCTGCTCACACTGGGGTACCTGATCTTTGCACTGGGGGTGAAGCCTTCCTCAATAAAGCTTCCCGGGTTTCTGAAGAGGAAACCAAAAGAATCGCCTGCTACTGACGTGCTTCCTGCTGAAGACAACCCTGAAGAAGAAGAGTCTGATTCAGCAGGCCAGGATGAGGTGCCTGAAGAGCCTGAGGATACCGATGCAGAAAAGGAGATTGACTTTGTAATCAGGGACATGACAAAAGCTGAGGATAGTGAAGGACTGAACGGCAAAGCCATACCCGTGGCAGGGACAGGCTCCATTGTTCATGAATTCGACAAGCCCGAACCGCCCGTCGTGAAAGATGAAAAACACGGTATGGAGGTGACGATTGCTGACCCCGGCGAAACACTGAGCGAGACAGAGGTAAGCAGGATAATGGAAAATTATGATCCGAGGCTTGACCTCTCGCATTATAAATTTCCACCGGTCTCGCTCCTTAAGGAACACAAATCCGCAAGCGTGTTTGACAACAAGGAGGTTTTTGAGAACAAGGAAAACATAATAAAGACGCTTGCCGACCATAAAATTGCCATCAAGAACATCTCTGCAACTATCGGTCCGACAGTCACTTTGTACGAAATTGTCCCGGAAAGGGGTGTGAGGCTCGCCAGGATCAAAGTTCTCGAGGACGATATAGCCCTGAACCTTTCAGCCCTGGGAATAAGGATCATTGCGCCTATACCGGGAAGAGGGACTGTGGGAATTGAAGTTCCCAACAAGAGCCCTGAAATGGTATCGATGAGGTCGCTTATTACCTCAAAGGCATTCCAGGAAACAAAATACGACATTGCCATCGCCCTCGGGAGGACAATCACAAATGAGCCTTACATCATCGATCTGACAAAAATGCCGCACCTGCTTGTTGCAGGAGCCACGGGGCAGGGTAAATCAGTGGGTATCAATGCCATTATCTCTTCCATACTCTTCAAAAAACATCCAGCTGAGCTCAAGCTTGTGCTTATAGATCCAAAGAGGGTCGAGCTTCCCCTGTATGCAAAGATTGAAAGGCATTTTCTTGCTAAACTGCCGGGTGAAGAGGATGCAATAATAACAGATACTCAGAAGGTAATAAAAACCCTGAACTCCCTTTGCATTGAGATGGACAACCGCCTCGAGCTTCTTAAGATGGCCCAGGCCCGGCACATCAAGGAGTACAATGAAAAATTCATTTCAAGAAAGCTCAGCCCGGAAAAGGGTCATAAATACCTCCCTTATATTGTCCTGATAATTGATGAATTTGCCGACCTCATAATGACTGCAGGCAGGGAAATTGAAGGGCCGATCGGAAGACTTGCCCAGCTTGCCCGTGCTATCGGCATTCATCTTATTATTTCGACTCAGAGGCCTTCGACAAATATCATTACAGGGTATATTAAAGCCAACTTCCCGACAAGGATCGCATTCAGGGTCTTCTCTTCAATCGACTCTAGGACGATACTCGATGCCACCGGCGCAGACAGGCTGGTAGGACGTGGCGATCTGCTCATATCCTCCGGCAGTGAGCCTGTGAGGGTGCAGTGTGCTTTTATAGATACTCCGGAAATAGAAGACCTCACTGAATTCATAGGATCTCAGAGAGGTTATCCCGACGCAATGCATCTTCCTGAGTGCATGGATGATAATGAAACTGAATCTGCGGAGGTAGACCTGAAAAAACGCGATCCTATGTTCGAGCAGGCAGCCAAACTCATCGTTCAGCATCAGCAGGGATCCACATCGCTTATACAAAGAAAGCTTGGCATAGGTTATAACAGGGCAGGAAGGATCATCGATCAGCTCGAAGCAGCAGGAGTGGTAGGCGCTTTCGAAGGAAGCAAAGCCAGGGACGTTTTATGCCAGGATTTCATCGCTTTGGAACAGATTTTGAAGCAATTGGAATAAAGGATATTCCAAAATGAAATTAATTCTGATTGCATTTTTAACGGTTGCATGCATGACGGCAGTTGCCCAGTCTGACGAAGCTGCAGTTTCCGTGCTTGACAAGTTTTCGGAAAAAGCATCATCCGCCCCTTCTGTCTTCATCAGGTTTCACCTTATCAATTCCAGCCAGGTGGAAAATACAACCGACACCCTTGACGGATCTGTCCTGATCGGCAGAAATAAGTACAGGCTTGAATTGCCGGATAACATCATATTTTTCAATGGAGAAAGCTCCTGGAGCTACCTGCCGGCAGAGAAAGAAGTCACAATAACAAAACCCGACAAGGATGATGATTCATTCATGAGCAAACCCTCTGCAATATTTACAGCTTATAAAAACGGTTATAAATGCAGGATGATTGAAGAAAGGTCAAATCTTTATATCATTGATATGTACCCGGTGGATATAAAGAATGAACTGATACGTATCAGGCTTACAATAGGCAAGCCGCAGCTCAGTCTTATCCGCCTGGAGTACAAGAGAAGGGACGGAATGACTTCGACCCTGAACGTTCCCGAATATGATCTTTCGCAAAAGCCTTCAAATGAGGAATTTATCTTTCAGAAAGAGAAGTATAAAGGTGTTGAGGTGGTGGATATGAGGTAGAGCACGGATCACATGAACGCACTCAAAAACATCTACTGAGCTTTTCACGAACTCACTCTCTACCGTCCACGAACTCACCCCCAACCCCCTCTCTGCAGAGCAAAGAGGGGGCTGGTTCACCCCGTAGATTAATCTAATATATCAGGATCTAAATAATATCAAAAAATGCATTCTTTTGGACACCCCCTCTCTAACGCTTTAGAGAGGGGGCCGGGGGGTGAGTTCGTGTGCCCTGAGAGGGGGCCGGGAATTGCTTTGATGAATTCGGATATTTCACGAACTCACCCCCAACCCCCTCTCTGCAGAGCAAAGAGGGGGCTGGTTCCAGAACCCCGTAGATTAATCTAATATATCAGGATCTAAATAATATCAAAAAATGCATTCTTTTGGACACCCCCTCTCTAACGCTTTAGAGAGGGGGCCGGGGGGTGAGTTCGTGTGCCCTGAGAGGGGGCCGGGGATTGCTTTGATGAATTCGGATATTTTATTTAGCACAGCAGGTATATCTGATAATTCCTCGTTTTTAATTCTCAATACATTAAGACCTTTAAGCTTCATTTCCTCATCCCTGAACTGGTCGTATTCAAACTGGTGTTCATGGATCTCTCCGTCAAGCTCAACTACTGTCTTTGTCTCATGACAATAGAAGTCAGCAATAAAATAGTTCAATCCAGTAAGATCCCCTTTGTAAACAATAGGATGCTGCCGTAGAAACTTATGCCCGAGTTTTCTGCCCCGCAAGTGTTCCCACAATAATGCTTCAGAATCAGTCTGGTTCCTTCGCAGTTCCCTGGCACTTTTCTTAATCAGCTTGTAATCCGATGAGAAAAATCTTTTCATCAGGTGACATATTATTAAATATAATAATAAAACCGGAGTTTTCAAAATTTAATCCAAGTCGGACAACCGCTGACCACAAACTCACCCCCAACCACCTCTCTGCAGAGCAAAGAGGGGGCTGGTTCCAGAACCCCATAGATTAATCTAATATATCAGGAGACTAAATAATATCAAAAAATGCATTCTTTTGGACACCCCCTCTCTAACGCTTTAGAGAGGGGGCCGGGGGGTGAGTTCGTGTGTCTTTAGAGAGGGGGCCGGGGGGTGAGTTCGTGTGCGCCTGAGAGGGGGCCGTTGTATGAGTTCGTGAAAATTACTGATACGCTATTCTCCCATGATACATAGTAACCAGCCTCTTCTTGAACGCCTCCTTTATATCTGAGATATCCTTGAAAGTGAATGGAACCTCCGAGAACTGTCCGGACTGCTCCTGCAGCAGGATTATGCGTTCAACGGTTTCATTTATGTTCTCTTCATTCTGCTTTCCCAGGCTTCTCGATGAAGCTTCAACTGCATCCGCCATCATTACGATTGCTGTTTCCTTGCTGAAAGGCTTTGGTCCCGGGTATGTAAAATCTTTTTCCTGTCCCGTGTTGAAGTGCTGTTTTTCGGTAAACTTCTTATAGAAATAAAAAGCAACGGAAGTGCCATGATGTGTCTTTATGAAATCAATGATCTGTACAGGCAGCCTGAAATTCCTGGCAAGGATAATACCGCTGTTCACATGATTGATGATGATCCTGGCGCTATCGACAGGATCCATTGAATCATGCAGACTTGTGCCATTGCCCTGGTTTTCGGCGTAATATGCCGGGCCGGCAATTTTCCCGATATCGTGGTAAAGGGCTCCTGCCCTGGCCAGAAGAGGGTTCGCGCCTGTAACCCGTGCGGCTTCTTCGGCAAGATTTGCGACCTGCAGAGAGTGCTGGAACGAACCCGGAGCCTCATCTGCAAGCTTCCTGAGAAGAGGCTGATTTGTATCTGAAAGCTCGAGCAAAGTAGTATCGGAAAGAAACCTGAACCTTTTTTCAAAAACAAATATCAGCGGATATGTCAGCAGCAGCAGCAATCCGTTTCCTGCAAAAACAAGCAGGTCGGATAAAGCAACAGTGTCGAGGTTACCTTCTTTCATCAGCCTGAAGGATGCAAACATTAACATGTTCCCCAGGGCAACAGTAAGGGCTGTCAGAAAGGCTTTCCCTTTCCTGTGCAAATCGGAAAGTATGTAAACAGCAGCCAGTCCCGTTAGAAAGTTCATTGTCACGAATTCAAATGGATCAGGGATCAGAATTCCGGAGAGCAAAAGCGTGACGAGCAGGATCACAGATGCAATTCTTCCGTCATAAAAAGTCCTCACAACAACCGCTGCCAGGGCATATGGGACAAGAAGCAAGAGAGTTTTGCCTGAACTGTACGACAAAACTATGCGTGTAACAAGGAAGAATGATATTATAACGATAAGAAGGAACACTGTTTTGAGATTTACTTTTAGAATCTCGGGGCAAAAATTGAGAAGATACAGGTAAAGAACCGAAAAAAAAGCCGATACACAAATAACAGTTCCTGTAATTTCATTGATGCCCTGCCCGTGCCCATACGGCCATATTGCAGTTACGAAAGCAGCTGCAACAAGAAAGAAAGCTGCATTCCCTTTTTTTATTTCATCCTTCCTGGTCATTGAACCTCTTTATCCCTGGAGATCAGGTTTTGTGCGGCAAAAGTATAATTTTATTAATTTTGCTCAAAATCGGGCTTTATGGAAAGGTTTATTTGTGAAAATGTTTTTGTGCCGCTGCGCTCCGGACCTTCACATAAGTCAGAAATGCTCAGCCAGGTACTTTTCGGCGAAAAATATTCAATTATCGAACAATCAGGCTCCTGGCTCAGGGTCAGGACTGCTTTCGACAATTACGCAGGCTGGATCGACGGGGATCATCTTCAGCATTCAGATGAAGACATTGATTCGAACGGCCACGTACTGAACAGGTCGCTTCTCTGCTTCAGGAAAGATGAAACCAGGCTTGTACTCGAGCCTGGCTGTGAGATCTTCGACCCTGATTTCAAGGCAAAAACATTCAGCATCGGGAATGATAAATACAAAACATCTCCTGACTTCAGTGAATCTCATATATCTGCAAGGGAACCCGTCGCTGAAACGGCGCTTAGATTTATCAACAGCCCATATATATGGGGTGGCCGGGTACCTTCAGGTATAGACTGTTCCGGACTGATCCAGCTTGTTTACAAGATACATGGCATTGCCATTCCCCGCGACAGCTGGGAGCAGGCTGAAGCCGGGATCAACGTCGATTTTATTGATTCTGCAGAACCGGGGGATCTTGTCCTCTTCGATAATGAAAGGGGAAAGATCACCCATGTAGGCATGATTTTATCGAGAGGCCTTGTTATTCATGCCTCGGGAAGGGTCAGGATAGACCGTATCGATCACCAGGGGATCTTCAAACCCGAAAAGAACGGGTATTCTCACAAATTGAGGCTGATCCGCAGGATCATGTAAAAACACGGTACCTGATAAAAACAGTAGAGACAAGGCATGCCTTGTCTCTACGTT
>DATGWQ010000242.1:0-4459 GCA_035299385.1 Bacteroidales bacterium
GCTTTGCAGGTGAATGAATACCTGTACAGAACAGGTCAACAGATAGGTCAGCCTTTCCTTTTTGAATCAGTCGGTTTCTTCAAAGACCAGGAAGACATCGATAACAGCCCTGTCCAGATCTTTGACAAGGTGAAACCGGGCGACATCAAATTTGCAGACCAGAATCACGATGGCGTTATCAACCAGGAAGACCTGTACCCGATAGGGAATACCAACATTCCCAAATTCACGGGATCTGTCCAGGCCGGTCTTCAATACAAAGGCTTTGATCTTTCATTGCTTTTCCAGGGAGTCACTGGTCGCAATGTGTACCTGAGCGGAAACTACTTTGAAGCTTTCCAGAATAATGGGAAAATCTCCGAAATAGCTCTTGACAGATGGACGCCCGAAACCGCTGCTTCAGCTGCTTATCCAAGGCTTTCATCGGTAAACAACCTGAATAACTTCCAGGGTTCATCATTCTGGCTGAGAGACGGAAGCTTTATCAAGCTTCGCAATGCGGAAATAGGTTACAACCTGCCCTCAAAGCTGCTGCAGAAAGCAAAGCTCAGCAACGCAAGGGTATATGTCAACGGGACAAACCTTATATCATGGGATTATCTCGACTTTGCAGATCCCGAAACTGTTACAGGTTATCCTGCAGTCAGAACTTACAGTATAGGTTTGAGAGTTCAGCTGTAATAAAATCTTAATAAAAAATGAGAATGAAAAAAGCATATTTATATACAACTGCAATTTCGCTGCTGACCCTTGCTGCCTGCGAATCGACAGATCTGAACCAGGAGGTGAAGACCAGTCTTACCGAAGACCAGGTGATGAAAAGGTATGAGTACACAATGCAGCATGGAATCAGGGCTTACAATTTCCTGCAACCCGGATTTCTGAATATTGACGGTGCCATGATGGCTTCTGCTTCTGACGAGGCGGAACATACACTCGAAACATCCGCAATCCAGAAATTCAACAATGGTTCATGGAATCCTCTCGACAATCCCGATCCGGCATGGAACAACTATTTCACCGGGATACGGAATGTGAACAAATTCCTGTCAATGTCCGACAGTGTCGAGCTTGATTACCTGAGGCTTGATCCTAATGCACAGCAGCAGGCTCTGTACAAAACCTATACTACCGATCTGAAAAGAACAAAGTATGAAAACCGTTTCTTAAGGGCATACTTCTACTTTGAACTGATCAAAAGATATGGCGGTGTACCGATAATAACCGAAGTGCTCACACTGAATTCGAACCTCGGCGATATTCAAAGAAACAGCCTCCAGGATTGTATTACATTTATCACAAACGAATGTGACTCGGCTGCTGCCAACCTTCCTGCCAAGACGATCGATACCTATCTTGGCAAGATCACAAGCGGCGCTGCAAAAGCATTGAAGAGCCGGGTGCTTCTTTATGCTGCAAGTGATCTTTTCAACAATCCTGGCTGGGCAGGTTCATATGCAAATAAGGAGCTGATATCAGTAACAGGCGACAGGGCCGCAAAATGGAAAGCAGCTGCCGATGCAGCAAAAGCTGTCATTGATGCCGCCTCCGCAGGAGGTTATTCACTCGCGACCAACTATCGCAGTCTTTTCCAGACCTACAATAATCCCGAGATAATCTTTGTTCACAGGACCGGCGCTTCAAATTCATTCGAAAAGGCAACATACCCGATAGGTTTTGATAAAGCGAACAGCGGCACAACCCCGTCACAGAACCTGATTGACGACTATGAGGTTGTTGTCGATGCAAACACGGCAGTTCCTTTCGACTGGAGCAACCCCGCACATGCGGCTAATCCGTATGCTTCACGGGACCCAAGGTTCGGAATGTCCGTTATCTGGAACAACAGCGACTATAAAGGCCGTAAGGTTGAGATATGGGCAGGCGGGAAAGACGGGGCAGGCGTTCCCCTCGCAACAAAGACAGGCTATTACCTGAAAAAGTATGTGGATGAAAGCCTTGATCTTGCACAGGGAAAGACAAGTGTGCATAGCTGGATCTTCATCAGGCTTGCGGAAATTTACCTGAACTATGCCGAAGCCCTGAACGAATATGATCCGGGCAATGCTGCAATCAAGACATATGTTGACCTTGTGCGCAAAAGAAGCGGTGTGAATATGCCCGCAATTCCCGCAGGCCTGAGCCAGTCAGAGATGCGTGAGAAGATCCGCCATGAGCGCCGCATAGAGCTTGCCTTCGAGGGACACCGTGAATGGGACCTCAGGAGATGGATGCTCGCAGAAACTGTTCTGAGCTCTCCTCTCAAAGGCGTAAAAATAACCCAGCCTTCTGCGGGTGTGTTCACCTATCAGCCGGTTAATGTGGAAAACAGGGTGTTTACCCCGAATATGTATTTCTATCCTATTCCGCAGTCAGAATTGAATATTCAGACTAACTGGATACAGAACCCCCTGTGGTAAAAAACAGTAAAAACATAAAAATGAAATATATGAAAAACAGAATCAGATGCAGCATTCAGGTACTCGTCGTTCTGCTGGTACTAAGCTTATCGATGGCATCATGCGAATATGATTCCTACGTCGATGCAAAGTACCCGGAACAGATGATCTACATGCCAACTGCAAAACAGAATATCTACAAAATCGACGCTGTTCCGATGGCAATAGGAAGTGTGCCTACTCCCGGCTACCCGATCAGGTTTGTCACCGATACAGTTGCAAGGCAGTTCAAGGTGCTCCTTGGCGTTTACCGATCAGGTATAAACAACGACGGAGGATTCAATGTCAATATCGGGGTTAACAACGACACTATCGCATACCTGAAGAGCATTAACAAGCTGCCTGCAGTTGCCGAGCTCCTGACTTCGGACCTTTACACGTTGCCGACAGAGGTCAGCATGAAGGATGGTGAGGAAATCTCCAAGTTCGAGCTTGTCCTGGGTATGGACTTCCTTAGGAATAATATGACGAAGCAATACGCTGTTGCAGTGAATGTTTCAAGTCCCGACAGGAAGACCAGCATTGGGCTTGGCACCACGATAATCCTCATCAATCCTGTAATGATGAAACCTACTGCAAACTTCAGTTCGGTCGCTGACGGCGCCAACCCGAAGCTTATCAAGTTTACAAATACCAGTACCTATGGTATGAATTATACCTGGAGCTTTGGAGACGGTTCAACCATGAAGACGTCAAATGCGGTGAACACTGCTGTTACACACACCTACGCTGCTGCCGGTACCTACACTGTGACACTTTCAACCTATGGAGTGACTGACAGTGCCGACAAGGCTGTAAAGACATTGACAGTTACTGTTTTATAATTTTCACAAACAATTTTTTAACGCAAAGTTCGCAAAGGAAAAGACGCAAAGTTCGCAGAAGTGGTGCAATAATCTGCGTTCTCTGCGTCTTTCTTTGTGTTCTCTGCGTTTAAAAAAATCTTTCAGATGAAATCTATATTACCACTTATTCTTTGCTTATTATTGACCGTAGGTACCAATGCCCAGAAAACTGATCTTATCCCGGTTACAGTCGACATCCTGAAATCAAAACCAGATAAAAATCTCGTTCACCCTGAAGTGCAGTTCCTCAGCAATTCCGAAGGCTGCAGCATAAGGAGCGAAGACGGCTGGACTGCCGAGACCCCGGCAGAATACTACTTCACCGTAAATGTTCCTGCTTCAAACGGAAGCGCTCCTGTCGTTCTTGTCGATATGAAAGGCATGGAGGTCAGAAGGGTCATCATGCCCGGCGAGACAAATGCAAAATACGAGATGGTCAATGGCATGGTGAAGATCACACTTGTCAGGAAGGCAGGGAATATCAGGCATCTCTGGAGCTCCTGGACCGACCAGGACAGGACCGATGTGCAGTTCCCCTGGAACTGGACCGGGCGCCGCGACGGAAAGTATGTCGACCCGGAGCCGTTGTATGAAAACAGGAACCTTGCGCATATTGCCTATGCAATCGGCGCCCGTGAAGTATACAGGGAATGGGATATAACGAATTATCTCAACAAGAATTTTCCCGGGAAGGGAGATGCTGCCGCCGTAGGATATGAGAATAATTTCCCGCAGAGGCATGAGGATTATCCTCCCCATATTCACATCTGGTTCAAATGGCCCGACTGGAGAGGCTACAACACCCATATCTACATGGATGACAAGGGACAGGTAACCGGCACGTGGGTGATCGCACCTTCAAATGAGAGGTCATATCCGAAGCCCGGTGAATGGCAGGCAAAGAAAGATGACGAGGAAAAAGTCGTCTTCTGGCTGCGGTACACAAAGAAGGGCACGGTCGAGATGAAGAAGACAGAAAAGGATCCTGTATATACTCTGAGGATAAAACCCGGAGATGTGAAAAACCTGTCTGTGATGAAGGATAACAAACCGTTCAAAACGGTTCACATTGCAACTTTTGATCCGGTTGCCGGAAAAATGGTGATCAAAACATGCGATCTAAGGACAAAGAAAATCAGGACTGAAACGCTGGTT
>DATGWQ010000243.1:0-12716 GCA_035299385.1 Bacteroidales bacterium
ATAAGCTTGCAAATTAAGTTTAATAATGAATGGCATCAAACAAACCAAAGATAAAATTTGCTATTTTTGTGCGCCGGCGAAAAAGCCTTCTGCGCTAAAGCTATGGCGATCAAAGAAAGCTAAGGCGGAGGAAGGTTCGGAGGGCTTTGGAGGAAGAGAACTCCTTCGCTAAGTTTCGGAGTTCGGAGGGTCCACCTTCGCTAAAGCTACGGCAGACGAAGGAGAGATGGCAGAGTGGTCGAATGCGGCGGTCTCGAAAACCGTTGTCCCGCGTAAGCAGGACCGGGGGTTCGAATCCCCCTCTCTCCGCAAAACAAATTGCTCCCGCAACTGCAAGTTGCGGGATTTTTGGTGCAACCCGCATCGGGAGCAATTTGTTTTGCAGGGACCCCCCAAGGGGATCACAGCCGAACGAAGTGAGGCTGTAATCCCCCCTGAATTCCATCTGCACTTCCGTAACTCACCCCCCTCGTCCTGCTACATCTGTATCAATTTTGACTTTCCCCTTTTATCTCCTTACCTTTATCTTTTACTCTATCATATGCCAAAGCAAAGCGCAGGAATACTCCTCTACAGGATAAAAGACTCTAAACCCGAATTTTTCCTGGTCCACCCGGGCGGACCATTCTGGGCTAAAAAGGATGCCGGGGCCTGGTCTATACCCAAAGGTGAATTTTCTGATGATGAAAAACCTGTGGATGCTGCAATAAGGGAATTCAGTGAAGAAACGGGTAAGGAAATCGGGGGAGATTTCATCGAGCTGAAACCCGTAAAACAGAAAGGCGGCAAAACAGTTTATTGTTTTGCAATTGAGAAAGACATCGATACCAAGGGCATCAGAAGCAATACTTTCGAGTTGGAATGGCCGCCCCGATCAGGCAGGAAGCAGGCTTTCCCGGAAGTAGACAGGACAGGATGGTTCGATGCAGGGACTGCAAAGATAAAAATACTCGAATCCCAGGTTCCTCTCATTGAAGAGCTCCTGGCTAAGCTGAAGTTTTAGTTACACAGAGGACCACAGATAAACACAGAGGTGCACAGAGTTTTATCAGATCAATATACCTGCAAGAGCTGCTGAAATATACGATGCCATCGTTCCGCAGATCATAGCCTTGAATCCCAGCCTGGCCAGGTCCGCTTTCCTTTCGGGTACAAGAACTCCGATTCCTCCGAGCTGAATTGCAATAGAGCTGAAGTTCGCAAATCCGCAAAGGGCAAAACTTGCTATAACAACAGATTTCGCACTCAGGAGCCCCTGCTGTATCATGGGCGAAAGATCTGAATAAGCAACAAACTCGTTGATGACCATCTTGGTCCCCATGAGTGATCCCACCTGCAGCGACTCAGAAGGTGGCACTCCCATGATTATAGCAAACATCCTGAAGAATGCACCGACAACATCCTTTAGCCGGAGAGCATCCACATTAAGTCCAAGGAAGTCGAGTGATACGCCTGTCCATCCCAGGAACAGCCCGAAATAACCAAGCAACGCATCCACAAGTGCAATAAGTGCGATAACACCGATAAGCATGGCGATGACGTTCACGGCAATCTTCATTCCGTCGCTTGCACCATGCGATATTGCATCCATTATGTTAGTATAGCTTGTCTTCACCTCGAGCTTCACTTTGCCTTTCGTTTCCGATTCCTCAGTCTCAGGATAGACGATCTTTGATACCACAAGCGCACCGGGTGCTGCCATAAGGCTCGCAGCAAGCAGGTATGAGGCCGGGACTCCCATTGAAATATATACTGCCATAACTCCCCCCGCAATACATGCCATGCTGCCGGTCATGGAGGCAAGCAGCTCAGACCTTGTCATTCCCATGAGATAGGGCCTGATCATTATCTGAGCTTCAACCTGGCCTACGAATGCACTGGCAACATTAGACAGCGCCTCGCTCCCGCTGACCCTCATCGCCCAATGCACAAAACGTGCGATCACAGCAACGATCCTCTGCATCAACCCTACATGGTAAGCCATGGCGACAAGGACACATACGAAAATTATAGTAGGCATTAGCACGAACAGGAATACTCCTGCTTTTGCTATTCCTTCAGGCAATATCTGTGTTATTTTGGTGAGATCGCCGAAAACAAACTGCGCTCCCTGCTGAGAAAAATCAAGCAGCTTGTTTATTGCCTGTCCCATCCAGTAGAAGATCTTTTGTCCTACCGGAACCTTCAATATGAATATCGCAAGAACAAGCTGAAGTGCTAGTCCGGTAAAAACAACCCTGTAGTCTATTCTCTTACGGTTGTTTGACCATAGAAATGCGAGACCCAGGATGACGATGATCCCAATTACGCCTGTAAATCTTCCCATATAACATATAAAAGAATTCAAACGTACATTTTTTTTCAATGCACGGGCGAACTGACAATTAAAGAATTTTCAGGTGTTATGAATAAATACCTATCTGGCCGTTTCGTGGAAGAGCCCTGTATATGATCTTTGCATCTTCACGGGGGATCCTTATTTTTATGAAGGGATGATATTCCGGAACCCTGAATACTGCGACACTTTTTACTGATGACCAGGTATCCCTTAACCTTTGATTAAGATCAAACCTGAAGGTATGGCTTTTCCCGGTCCCGTCACCTTCCTCTTCCTGGTAAACATAAATCCGCAGGCCGTTATTCATCTTCAACATGAAGTTCACGGGTTCAACTATGGAAGTATCTGGCATTACATCAGGTTGGTACTCAGATGTATCCTTCGGTGCAATCTTGATCATCAAAGGTTCCTTCCTGATAGAAGATAAAGCATCTTCAATCTGTAAAGGCTGAGACAGCAATGAATAAATGACATTCCTGTCACCCTTCCTGAGAATGCTGCTCATGCTGTAATCGCTGATGCGCGCAGAATAAACCGTGACACCACTGATCTCGACGTTTGCAGAACTGTCCGGGAGGTTGATCGTAAGGTAAATCGAATCGGTCTGGGCCATAAGTGTCCTTGACTGGAGAAACGATTTTTCCCTGGTCAGTGCAAGCCAGGCTGAATCATAAAATATTGCCGTATTCACACCTTCGGCGAGCTTTGGCGTATATGCACCGCTCAGTTCATTCATTTTCCGGCCGGGCCCAAGTGAGGTCATTATTGCATAATAGAGCAGGAAAACACAGGCGATTATTGCCACAACAATAATGCTCACAGGTAATCCCTGCTCGTTTGACATGTTTTTCAGTTCCGAATCCATATTAAGATTATCAGAAAATATAAACTTTTGATCCCACACTGAGAGTATTGAAAATTGCCTCCAGGTCTTCATCATTCAGCCTCACACAACCATGAGTGACGGGCATCCCGAGGAACCTTTTATATATGGTGCCATGAATCAGGTAACCATCGCCGATGGCCATTGCATAATCCCCCAGTACGCCATATTCGTACCTGGATGGATCGGTAGCCGATGGAATAGGAAGACCTTCTTCAACAAATGACCAGTCGGGTCTGCGCCATACAGGATGAGTAGTCTTGCCCTGTATTCTGTATTTGCCTTTGGGGGTTTTGAATACCCACTTCCGGTCTCCTGCTGCAGACTTCAGCATTGTATAGCTTCCCGAGCTGCAGAATCCTTCACGTACCAGTTCTTTGTTGCGGTAAAGCCAGAACCGGTTCTTTGTGGTATTGATTACGACATAAGACTGGCCTGAAGTATAGCTGTTATACTTCCTGGCAAGTCTTTGTATATCCCTGCTGAGAAGACTTACCTGCTTTTTATAGGAAGCATCCTTGCTTAGTGCCTTGTCGCTGGTGATCACTGCTTTTGGTGAATTCAGCTTTTCCGAAATGTATGGCACAACATAAACCATGAAATAACAAAACAGGAAAGCAGACATGATTGATGATGCGCTTATCAGAAACACACGGACAGTTCTCCACAGCTTAATATTTGATCGCAGCTTTTCTGCAAAAGTCAGTGAAGGCCCATCTGAGTTTCCCCCGGAAGGATTCCGGCTTTCTGCGGCAACATCGTGCGAGTTGCCGGCGTCAATGTTCTCTTCCATTTTTATTTTTTCAGTATTTCATGAAGGTCTACCGTTGAACCAACAATTGTTACCGGTGTGCCAACAGCAGCAATGTTGTATACTGCGTCCATTTCGCGATCGGTTACTGCAACACATCCTTCTGTCCAGTCGATCCCCTTCCCGCCGTTACCGTGAATTTCAATCAGCCCGCCTATCCTGGCAGAACGCGGAAGGACGCCGCTCTCGATCTCTGCCCTGAATCTTGCCTTATCTTCTTCATTCGGATAATCAAGCAGAAGTGCCTTGTAGTATTTTGTCTTGCCATTACCGAATTTTTTCGTGATCCTGTACATACCTTCAGGAGTGGCATGATCGCCTCTCAGGCGCTTGTCGCCGACCCAGTTTCTGCCCAGCTCGGCGTTAAACTCCATTTTCTTAACGCCCTTCTGGTAGACGATGAGTTTCCGCGAAAATTTATCAATAATTATCGAATAACCGCCATTTCTTCTTGAATCGCTTATGGCCTTGTTGGTCCAGGATTTCCATTGACCGAATGACTTGAAATAGTTCTTAAGATTTTCAGAAGCGGTTTCATATGAAGAAGTCAGCAGGTATCCCGACTCTGTTATTTTTCTGTTTGCCTGGAGATAGCGGCCTTTTGAAAAAATTATTTCCGCCTCTTCCAGGAGCATCTTGCCTTTTGAAATCCTGCTGCGTGTTTCCGATTCCAGGGGATAGGAGCCGAAAAGATTATCGAGTTCCCTCACTGTTGACCGGAGTGAATCAATTTTCTCCTTGATCCTTGTTCGCAGCGTTTGTGTATTGTTTACAGAACTCCTTGAAGCCTCGAGGGCTTTTTCAGCTGATAGTATCGCAAAAGTGCGCACCCTGTCATATTCACGGAAGAAAAGGAACCTGCTGTTCTGCTTCTTCCAGTTTGCCATGGCTGAATCATAGCTGCTTACAGCCTGGTTGTAGAGCTTGCCTGAATATGTATCAGCGCCGTTCCTCAGAGCATCGGACAGGCACTGCCGTGCATGCTCCATCTCTTTTTCAGGCGGTTTGGGAGTGACACTTATCATCAACAGCACCAATCCTGCAATGATCACAGCGAAAAAGGTGAAAACCAGGACTTTCTTCAGGACTTTTTTCATGAATCGGATGAAGCTCTAAAAAAAACCCCGGGGGAATACCCGGGGATTTTATTTTTTCAGAAATTCTTTCAGGTATTATTTTCTGACTTTTGCGATAGCGTCCTTCAGCTCAGTGTTGATGCTGACAGCTCTTTCGTTTGAAGCTTTAACTTTATTCAGGGCATCCATGTATTTGCCGCCGTCATAAAGGCTCTGTGCTTCGGTAGCTGAAGTTTCGATTGTAGCCATCTCGGTCTTTATCTGCTCGAGAACAGCTGCACCTTCCTTACCACGCGGAGCTTTGGTGATGAGAGTCTTGTTCTCCTCAACAACGGTCTTCATTGATGCGATGGCAGCCTCAACTTCTTTCTTTACTTCTTCTTTCTTTGCAGCAGTGTTGGCAGCAACCTGGTTAGCGTCAGCGGCAATCTTCTGAAGTTTTTCCTTAGCAGGGCCAAATTTCTTGAACATCTTTGAATTCTGTGTTTCAATGTAAGCGTTCACAGAGTTCATTGAATCCTGTACAGCCTGGAATTCAGCAGGAAGATAAACAGGAGCTTCAGCTGTTTTTGCAGCTTCGATTGCAGCATTTGCAGAATCGATTTCAGCCTGTGGAACTTTTCCACAGCTAGCAAGGGCGACAACCATAGCTATGGCTGCGATACCCAACAAAACTTTCTTTTTCATTTTTCTTTTACCTTTAATACTTTGTTTTCTTAAACCTCCAGACTCAATATTGAGCGGTTCAGTCTAAAAAATTACGGTGCGAATTTATTAAATAATTAGAAAAAGAAAACAAAAAAAGAGAATTTTTAGGCTGTTTGTTAATTAATTAACAATCAAGTTAATAACTTATTTGATTAAATCGAGCCTCCTGGTATATCCGTTCAGTAGGTGAATCCAAGCTTAAGAAGGCCGTTTCTCACCTCGGGGGCCGACATGAAAAGATTCCAGAGCAACCCGGTGCGGTAGTTCTCTATCATAGAGATTATCGGACCCTCGTCAATAGCAAGATATGTATCTGAGAACCAGAGTGATGTCAGGTTAAAAGAATCAAAGAAACCAAATTCACCCCATACCCTGTCGCCGAGAACATAATAATAAAACCTGAGGGCCCTCATGCTTTCAACGGGTGTATATGGTATTGACGAAATAGCTGCTGTCGGGGCGATAACGCCCATATCATTAAGCGGAGAACTGGCCGAATAGCCGCCCTGGATATCACTTGCCGTAAGCCCCCAGCAAAGCTCTCCATATCCGCGGAATCCCAGGGGATTATCAATACAGTAATTATAATTGATCAGGGAATGGGCCGTGTTCTGTTCCAGGTAATATGCATAATCGTCGCGAAGATTTCTCGGATCAAGCCCGAGGAATGAATAATGTGCGAAATAAAGCGGCCCACCGTAATCTTCACCGAGCGGAAGCCTGATATTGAAAAAAAGCTCCCCGTTGCGCATCGGATAATTACCGTTTCTTGCCCAACCTTCATCGTAAACTTCCTTTGTAATGGAATGGGTGGGAGAAGATGCCGCAAGGACATAAGCGATAAGGCCTTCATTCCAGCCAGCCACCGGCATGTTCATCTCCCATCCGAATTCAGGGGACCAGTGGCAGAAGAGCTTGTTCTGATTGTTCCTGTACCAGTCCCATTCAACATTATGCCATATCCTGGTAATTGCCGAACACATCGCCTTTTCTGCAGAAGATCCGTTCCTGAAGTATTCCCGTACGGCAAGCAAACCCTGGATCAGAAAAGCAGTTTCAACAAGATCACCTCCGTTGTCTTTAAGGCTGAAAGATTCTGCTTTTCCCGTGCTGCCGTTCATCCAGTGAGGAAAAGCGCCATGAAACCTGCTTGTCGATGGCTTTCCAAGAAATTCGACCATTTTCCTTAAACGTTCGAATCCCTGCTGGCGCGAAATGAAATTCCTTTCGATGCCTGTAAGAATGGCCATCACGCCGAACCCTGATCCTCCGGTTGTAACCATGTCTCCTGATCCGATCCTCTCACGGGCCATCCCGGAAACCGGGTGTGCATAATCCCAGAAATACCTGAATGTCCTGTGCTGTACCAAAGTAAGGAGCGAATCATCTGAGATCACCGGGAATTTTGGTGTCGAATCAAGTTTTGTAATGAAGTTGAATGCCACTCCCTCCTTCAAAAACCCGCCCATGTTTGGACCGACATCGAGTAAGAACCTGTAGAGTGTCAGGGATCTGAGACTGCTTACCGGTTCAATAATTATCGTATTCTCATCGGTCGTGAACCTGTATTTGTAAGCTGTATCCAGTCCCTGTGTAAAGAATGCTCTGGCCTTCTTGAATCCGGCGGTATCGACAGGCTGATCGAAAGTGATTTTAATGCTCACCTTCCTGAAGTCAATATCATCGACGGATCCCTGGTGTGAGACAGTATGGTTATTTATGGTAACGGAATCGATGAAGATATCCGAATCCGCAAGCCGCTCCTTCTCCTTCCGGCAGGCAGCAAGCAACAGCAACAATATCAACAGCACAGGAATAATTCGCATACTGTTTCTTGAAATGTCATGGATGCAGATGGAATAACACCAATGCACCTCTAAAGTTTGCACAGTTTTTCCACGCGGGTGAACATGCATCCAATACTATTGAATCCAGCACCTAAAGATGCCGGTAAAAATTGAAATTTTATTACACCAAAATCTGAATTATTTACATAATTATCATTCTGAAGATTAAGAAAATACATCCGGAGGTAATTCACAATTAATGGTAACTTAATGTTACCGTCTCACACCTGTTGTATTTTTGTATTGCTCCCTTCGATTTATCGGAATAATTGTTCAGGCTCGACTAGCATGAAGATTTTTTTCCCATTTTTATGGAATCTGCTGATAGCTTCAATATTTCCAGTTTGTCTTTCAGCAAACGGAATTATTCCTTTTCATGCTGATGATGACAGCACCTCCGATTACATTTCATCTTCAGCTATTAATTCAGATCCGCTTACCGGCAAAAAATATTCCATTGTAGTCAAGGTTAGCACTTTACAGGTACTTTTCAGCGAAGCTCCTTTTTCTGTCGAGATATTTCTGCACAGCGACATGAGCATGCAGCTTCAGGCCGGAATAATTTTCCCGCTGGAAAAAGATCATTTCCTTGAACAGTTTTTCCAGTCGGGCGGGGAAAACGCAAGCGCATCTTCAAAGGGATTGATATCGTACAGAACGAGTCCTTACAACAGCCATGGGCTTTCTTTCAAATACGAGTTAAGGAAATATTTCAAAGAATATTATTTTGCGCCCCAGGCAATGTTCAAGCTCAGTCACTATAATGAGTATTCATTCGATGTGATCAAGGATAATGTTGCTGTAAGGCAGACTGAATCGAAACATTCGGCAATAGGGGGAGTGGGATTGATGCTGGGCAGGCAGACATATTTCATGAAACAGGCAACTGACTGGTATATCGGGGCGGGCCTCAGGGCAAGGCAGATCGATGCAACAGTTCTGAAAGAGCAATATCAAAAATCTCCTCCCGGGATTATTTATCCCAATTCGCATGAGAAGAAATTTTCAGTTTATCCTTTCATAAATTTCGGTTTCAGAACCGGACTGGTGTTTTAGGAGAGTGACTAGAGTGCCTAGAGTGACTTGAGTGACTAGAGTGATGTTTCTCATAAAGGTGCAAGGCTGTTCAGCTTCGATAAGAAGAAATTTGATGAGCTATCCCGCGACGGATATGAATTCAAGATATGAATTTTTGTTGGAGCATTCGGAAGCATCCCCTATGCACGCAGAGAGGAGGTGAGTTAGTGTGATCTGAGGGAAAGGAGCATATGGAATCCAGCGGGATTACAGCCGAGATGCGCTAGGCTGTGATCCCCTTGGGAGGTCCCCCGCAAAACAAATTGCTCCCGATGCGGGTTGCACCCGCATCGGTTTTTGTTTTTAAGCGGAGCGCATTTGAGCAAGCTCAATGCGTTCCGCTTAAAAACAAAAATCCCGCAACTTGCAGTTGCGGGAGCAATTTGTTTTGCGGAGAGAGGGGGATTCGAACCCCCGGTACAGTTACCCATACGGCAGTTTAGCAAACTGCTGGTTTAAGCCACTCACCCATCTCTCCCTTCGTCCGCCGAAGCTTTATCGAAGGTGGACCTTCGTATGCCGAAGCACTGGCGAAGGTGGACCTGAAATGTCTTAACATTTGCGGACGACAAAAATAGGAAAACAAGCACTAAGTGCAAAATAATTGTTGAACTTATTTTAATCCGCCGAGCAGATCAGTTATCATTCTGAAATTCTCCAGTGTCTCTTCATCCAGATCATTGCTCTTTATTGCGCCGGAGTTCACTTCTGTGAGGAACCTCGAAAAAACAAAGTTCCTCGGGATCTCTTTTTCCCTTATATATTCTGAATTTGACATTGTTATGCCTTCCCTTGTCTTGAGGATGTGATTCTTGAAATCAAGTGTCGAAAGCAGGTCCTCTGAATTGAAAAATGCCCCTGGGACTTTCTTCACAACCTGCCGTCCCGACTGATCAGTCAGGAAGACAGTATTCTTAAGCTCTTCATCAGTTCTCCTTTCCTGTTCATTGTCGAAAAGAAGTACGGCAAATTCCAGGCCCCAGCCCATAAATATATTGCACATGAGCGGAATGGACGAAATTCCGGTTGAAGGTATAATGCTGATCTTTTCCCTGAACTCCATGATCTTAATAATGGCATTGATCAGGTAAAATGATCCTGTATCGTTGACAATTACATTGATTTTATCTGATGAGAAACCTTCCCCTGAGACAGGGTTCCCGATGATGCTTTGCAGGGGAGTCAGCGTGTCAGGCGAGGCTGCCGTGAGCCGCACAGGATCGAGAATTCTTGTCGTGCTCCTGAGATTATCAATATCATCCCGCTGAACTGCGAGTATCCTGTGGAGCTTATTTATTTCGACCAGGTGCGGCGAATGGGTTGTATATATTACCTGTATCCTGTCCCTGATGTCTTCGAATACTTTGAGCACGTCTTCCTGCGCCCTTGCATGCAGGCTCACCCCCGGCTCATCGACAAGGAGCACCATTTTCTTGTTATTGCCTGCCGATGCTTTCAGCTCGAGGTAGAATGATAAAAACCATCTCACCCCCCTGCTTCTCTGCTTCGGATATAGCCTTTCGCCCTCATCTTTGATCCAGAATTCAAGGAAAGGCTTTCCTGCATTTGCACCATATGATCCATTATAATGATCCAGCTCGAACTGGATATTTATCTTGTTGTTATGCCCGACGGACTGCTGCCAGAAATCATGGAAGTTACTTGTCAGCGACTGATTGAGATTTTCGATCTTCTGCTTAAGTATCCGGCTCGAAGGCTGCTGGAAAAATGAGTAATCAATGCCTGCGATAGAAAGAAAGTTGCGTGCAGCCTTGTAACCTTCCACCTGGTCATTGCCCGAAATGATGTCGTCCATGTCGATCCTGTTTGGCAGAAGGCTCCCGAAATCTTCGAACATCTCGAAAACGGGACAGTGTTCAAAATATTTTCTCCCTAGGATCTCATTGTTATACTGGGATTTATAAGAATGTATTATCTCATTGACCTTTTTATCAGCCTCTGTTTCCGGAATGCCATCGAGCATATATCCTGCCAGCGCGATGTGCCGGTCCATTTCATTTTTCCTGGAATCCTTTTCCAGCTTTGTCTTCCTGTAATCTTCAAGGATCTTTTTCCATTCAGGATTATCATCTTCGATTGGTCGCATCAGCAGTGTCATTCTCTGATGCCTCTCCTCGAGCTTTAATGAAAGTTCGTTGAAATGATTTTCAACCTGGTTGTTCTTTTCCCTGATCTTTGACCATGTCTCCCCTGCTTTCTTTACAGGCAGCTTTCGTTCCAGTTCCCCTGAGATCTTTTTTTGCCTGGCTTTTAAATCATTCAGCTGGTTCCTGAGCGACGGAGCTCTTACATTCTGCATTGCCGGGTTATCCTCAAGGGCAGCTTTCTTCCCGAAAAACCAAAATCCCCCGGTCCTGCCTTCATCTGAGTTAAGGGTTGATTTAATTTCATCCTCCTTCGAGATCAGGTCCTTCAGTTCTGCCTCGAGGCTCTCAATATATTTTATCTCTCCTTCCAGCTTCATGATCACCTCCCCCAGATACAACTGCCATGCACATTCAAGGGAGTCAAGGTACTTGCTTATTTCACCGCTTACCATCAGGACAGATGAAAGATCCTCAATCCATTCCCTTGACAGCTCAATATGAGTGAGGCCGGCAAGCAGCTCCTTCAACTCTATTCCGGGATTGTCGGTTACTTTCAGCAGCCAGCCCGGCGGAACTGAAAACCTGCAACATACCACCGGCAGCGAGAGGTCACTACGGAGAATATCTTCAGATATCACACCCGTATAAAACGATTTGAGAGCTTCAAGAACTGAAGTCTTTCCTGATTCATTCTGACCGATAAGACACGTGATGTTATCCGGTGAAAGCGTCTGCCAGCCGGAATCGGTTATTGACCTGAAATTCTGAATTCTGAAAGCAGTGAGATGCAACATACCGGGAAACAAATTAAACTTTAAAGCCGATTATCATTACATCATCATTCTGCTGTTCTTTTCCCTTCCATTCGAGAAAAGTGCTTTCTAGCACTTCCTTCTGGTGAGACAGAGGGAAACCCGCAATTGATTCCAAAACCCTTTTCAGGTGCTTGTGCTTGAATTTCTTGTCGGTCAGCCCACCGAATTGATCGGAATAGCCGTCGGAGAACATATAGAAAGTATCGCCTGGCTTAGTTGCGATAACCTGGTTAGTAAACGAATGCTCTTTAAGAGGGGCAATGCCAATGGTCATCTTATCGGGCTTAAATTCTACGAGCTCCCCGTCGCGCATCATTATCAATGGCCGGTTCGCTCCTGAGAACTGCATTCTGGTTTTATCAATATCAAGAATGCAGAGGCTTATATCGATGCTGTCAGGAGCTCCGGCCCTGTCACCTGTCTGATGGAGCGCCTTCATTACTTTCTCCCGCATTATGTTGAGAACCCTGTTGGCCCTTGGCTCCATCTTTGACTGCAGGACGTCATTCAGAAAGCTTATGCCCAGTATGCTAAGCAGCGCACCGGGAACGCCATGCCCGGTGCAATCACCAGCAGCAATGCAAACACTCTTCCGGCTGGTGAAGACGTAGTAGAAATCTCCGCTTACAATATCACGGGGTAAAAAAAGAATGAAATACTCGCAGAAGCTGCTTTTGAAGATTGAAGGCTCAGGCATCAGCGCCTTTTGGATAATCCCGGCATATCTCAGGCTTGCAATATGATCATCGAAGCCATATTCACTGGTTATGTTTGTAATTCCCGAACTGCGCTGGAATGGTTCAATCATCGATTCAAATACTCCGTAAAATGTTAAATATACATTTTTTTTGCAAAGAATAGCAACGGAGTGGTTTATCTCAAAACCAGGAGCACTACATTTTCAACATGATGCGTGTGCGGGAACATATCCACAGGCTGGATCCTGCTGACCTTGTATTTATCCGCAAGTATTAAGATATCTCTCGCCTGTGTTGCCGGATTGCAGCTCACATAAACAATCCTGCGAGGTTCTGCACCCATTATTGCCTTAAC
>DATGWQ010000244.1:0-8764 GCA_035299385.1 Bacteroidales bacterium
CCACGCATGATTCCAGTCTGAGTTAGGCTTGTATTTCATGTCCCAGGCTTCAAGAGTAATCGTCGATCCCGACCTGATCATGTTCCACCAGCCCCGGTCACCTTTTGACGTCAGCAGCTTCATTGCATAGTCAGCCTCACCATACCTGTACAATCCTTCAAGGAGATACTGTGACCCGTAAACACTGCACGCCATCCCCCTGGATTTTATGAAGCTTATCACCATTGCCCTGTTCTCATCCGGAACAAGCCCGAAGGCAAGCGTCGTCATATTTGCATGAAGGGAAGAGTGTTCCGATGAAAGTCCATCGACATAGATACCCGTTTTTTTGCTCAGCAATTTTTCATTAATAGACTTTTTCGCCATTGAAGCCATTTCCGAAAACAGTTTTTTATCTCCGGTTTTGCCGAGATATCCTGCAAGATCAGCCATGTAAACAAGGCCATGGTAATAGAAAGCATTCACCATTGTGTTTACCTCCGCCATATCGTAACCATCCCTCTCGCCCTCAGGCGATACAAGCTTCCATCCTGTGTCTTTCTGTGCAGGCGGCCAGTCGACGATATCCCTTACGGTTTCTTTCCGGTTATTAAAACCAAGCCTGATCATAAGATCCTGGTTTATATCGCGCGAGCTTATCAGTCCGTCTTCACGGGCTATTGAATACAGGGTTTTGTGTTTTAATTCCTCATAATACCGCTTTACCGATTCAGGGTCGCCTGTAAACATATAATCGTTATAAAACAGCGGTACGGTGTGAAGGAGCCATTCAGTAGGCCATGTGGGATGATCGATAAAGTATTCATTGGTCCTCCTGGCCATCGAATATTCGCGGTCAGTGTAGTAGTGACCCAGCTGGTTTAAATATGCATCCGCCTCATAAGGTATTCTTTCACGGTCGCCATCTATATAAAGACCTGTAAATGAGGTAGCCTTCATACTGTATTTGCATATATCCCATATTTGATTCAATGTTGTGTCGGAACAGGAAAATGCGCTGTTGTC
Source organism: Bacteroidales bacterium (assembly GCA_035299385.1). Classification (GTDB taxonomy): domain Bacteria; phylum Bacteroidota; class Bacteroidia; order Bacteroidales; family VadinHA17; genus LD21. The sequence goes on from DATGWQ010000244.1 coordinate 1,006, forward strand.
TTCAGTGAAGTAATAAGTGAATGCATTTTGTTTAATTTCCCCGGGCTTAATTTCCCCGGGCTTAATTTCCCCGGGCTTAATTTCCCCGGGCTTCAGCCCGGGGCACTTCTCTATTTCACAATATCGGAAAGGCATGACCACCCCGAATGAGTCGGGGAGGAGGACCGCTGCACCTGTTGTATTTCTCTGGTCCCGCGGAAGTGTGACCGTATACTCCCGGGTGCCGGGCTTTACAGGAAGCTTAATGCGTGCATACCTGATGGAGCCGCCCGGGTTATCATCGATCTTCAATGGTGCGATCAGCTTTTCCCCGAGACTTATCTGAAGAGTATCTTCTTTCCCTGATTCAATTCTGAGAAGAAGGGTTCCGAAAGCATCTTTCCCGAAATCGATAAAATATTTTCCCGCAGTAGTTTCTTTGAAGAGGACAGGTGAGATTTGCTGTGCCTGGAACTTATTGGTTGTTGTTAAATAATTAACAATGCTTCCGGTTTTGAACGATTGTGATTCGGAATAGCCTGTGACCTTTCCTTTGCTGTCCCATATTTTTACTTTCCAGCAATACGATTTACCTGGCTTTAGCGCTTCACCTCCAAATTCAACCTGTACTGAATTATTGTCCGGCACTTTTCCGCTGTTCCATATATCGCCGGTATCATTCCTGAGATTCTCTTCTGATGAAGCAACAAGAAGCTGGTAAGCTGTCTGGCTCTTGCATGAAGCAGGCACGATCCAGGTGAATTCCGGTTTCATGTCCATAATCTGAACACCCGAAGGCTCCCTGATGAATTCGATCATCAATCCATGGGGAATATTTTCAGAAGGATGTATTTTCCAAAGAAAAACATTGATCAATATCAGGTAGAGCCATTTCATTCTTTAACCAATTTCTACTTTGTGTTCCTTAGTGATTTCCCTTTGTGTCCTTTGTGGTTGAATTCTTTTTAACCATGAAGGACACGAAGGTTAACACGAAGGACACCAAGGTTTATTATCTCATTAATAAAATTTTCATTTGATGGGGTTCAAAACTGACAAGCTGGTTCTGCACATACTTCTTCTTTTCAGCAGTATACGGATCTGTCCAGGTACCTTTTCCCTTTGCAGTAGTCTGAATTTCAGCAGTGACCCTGCTTTCTTCCTCGTTGAAAACAATGTAATAATGAACCCCGTCCTTAATGACATGCCTGTACCGGATGCTCCCGGACGCAGGTGTCAGGATTATGTCGGGCAGGCTTATTTCATTCAGTGCAGACATTAGCTCTTCTGAAGAATTCACAATTCTTGCTCCCGGGAACATCGCCCGATACTCCGGATTGTTCCAGGCAATCAGCCTGCCATTTTCAGCCAGAATCTTTAAAGAGGGCTTCAGCTCCTCGCCAATTGCTTCAAGGCTATCGATCACAACAGCCTTGTAGTTCATGTCTTTTATACGGACACCTTCCCTGTCAGTTTTTGCATCCTCCGCAAGATGACGTGTTTCGAGGTAATTGAAGTCGCGCTGCTTCCTGAAGAGAACTTCCGGAGTTCTCCAGGGAAGCCATGTGGCCCCGGTCAGGATGGCAATATCACAAACATGCTTTGAACCTGTATTGATCCAGCTCAGGCGGCGGCATGCATCACCGTATGGCTTGTAATCCTTCCACCAGGCGGAGTTGAATCCCACATCCGGGGGCCGTTCATCAAACCTTGGACCACGGACAGAATAATAGAATGCATGGGGGATGAGGAAATTTTGTCCTCTCACAAAGCACCATCCTGCGAGCCATTTCATTTCGTCAAAAGTAAGGTTATGGCCATAGGCTCCGTAGAGCTCATTTGCATTTCTTTTCAGTCCCAGGTGGATCATTGCTCCCGAAGCGCATTTTGCCATTGTTGAATGCTCTCCTCTCAGAGCCTTTTCACCGGGCTCAACATACCTCCATACCAGGTCCTGTCCCGGGATCTGAAAATACCTTTCAGCGCCAATGTCCATCGATCCGGCCGGGTGCCCCATCAGTGCAATCCCATGTTCGGCGCACCAGTTGCCAAGCCGCTTGTAATAATTCTCCTCAAGACAGATGTTGATCGCCCTGTTGTATTCAGCCCTGTGCTTAAGTGATTCGGGGGTGTCGTTATACCACAGGTCGGACAGGTAAGGTTTTATGTCATAGCCAAGGATAGTATTGATCTGTGTGATGAGGCCGGCATTCCCGGGTAAAGTTCCCCTGGTGCCTCCTCTTCCGAGGGGTGAAGGTTCATCAGTAAAGATGCCTATGACTGTGCTCCCGAAATATTTACCGAATTCCATCGCATATTTATCGTACACAAGCTCCATGAAGCTGCTTACGGCATCAGGATTAAGAATATCACCGGCCGGAGGCGATTCCTCCCCGATCCTTCCGGGCCCGCCTTCGCCTTTGTAGTGCAGCCCCCTGATATTACCGCCTGATGGCTGGTCCACTATTGCAACCTGTGATCCGTTCCGGCGTGTGATAATCGTGACCAGGTTCTGATTTTTCCCGATCCGGAACATCTCGCCATCCTTTATATCAACTTTTGCAAGGCCCCGTGCCGCATGCGCCGGATTTCTTTCCACCACCTGGCCGCCGGAGGAGCCCGAAGGATACATGCCTTCATCATAGAGCACCACATACATCTTTCTCCTGGCAGCTTCACTTATTGCAACATCCATGGCATGGATCATTTCAGGGCCAAGCCATTTCACATTTTCAGGAAGCCCTATCCTGGGATGAATTACGAATCCGTAAACCCCGTGAGCTTCCATGTCGCCTATCTGCTTTATTATTTCAGCATCCTTCAGCGTGTCGTTCCAGAACCAGAACGGCATCACCGAAAACTCCCTGGGAGGATTGAAAAAGTCTTTAGGGATTTTCTGTGAGAACGAAATGAGCGCAGAAAAAGCAAATAAAAAAGAAAAGAAATATTTCATTCTTCCTGGATTAGGTTACAGTCCGGATAAATATAGAAAAATTATCGGATTCTCTTTTCCCGCAGATTACGCAGATTGATCGTTTTTAGATTTCAGCTGATCCGCGTTATTATTTGCGCGGATCCGCGGGATCTGCGGGAATTTTTTTGGGGAACCATGGGATGAACGCGCTTGTTCTCCGCGCATATTCACGGTATCCAGGTTTTTTTGAATTAAGGCTTTTTTCAAGGAGGGATACGCCTGAGACTTTTATAATCAGTGCTGTCATGAGGATGGATCCGAGCACGGGGAAAAAGCTTCCGGCAGCGAGGCAGAACAGACCAAATCCCCACCATACAGCCGAATCACCGAAATAATTGGGGTGACGTGTATATTTCCATAAGCCACTGTCGAGCACTTTGCCCTTATTGGAAGGATCGGACCTGAACCTTGCCAGCTGCAGATCGCCGAATGTTTCAAAAACAAAACCCGTCAGCCAGAACATCATTCCTGCATAATCGAGGACGTTAAGATGATCTGATCCTTTACCATATTGCGCGCCCAGGAGAGGAGCCGAGATCAGCCACATCAGAACTCCCTGCAGAAGAAAGGTCTGAAAGAAGCTTATCCACCAGTAATTCTTTCCATAATTTTTCCTGAATTCACGGTACCTGAAATCCTCACCTTTACCGGTGTTCCTCCAGGCAAGGTAACCTGAGAGCCTCAGCCCCCATGCGGCAACAAGTATGGTCAGAATAATCTTTCTTGAACTTAATCCGTCTGCTTTCAGGAAATAAAAGATGCATACAATTATAAAACCCAATCCCCAGAAAATATCGACAATACTGACGTTCTTAACGGCTGCACTCACGATCCAGAGCATGGTCATGAATGCCATGATGATCAGAAGAGCATTAAACCATATCTGAAAAAATGTCATAAGGTGAAGGTTTCCTATTGTGGAAGAACTGCAATTGCTGCGGCGCCCGTACCGGCATGTGCTCCGATAACAGGCGAAATATTAATTACCGAAAGGGGATCCATGCCTGTCAGGTTTCTCATCCTGGTGACATACCATTCCGCGGCTTCAGTGTTGTTGGCATGCAAAACGATATAATTCCAGATCTTCTTCTGACGGCATGCATCGGAGATCCTTTTCATCACTTTTTCCATGCAGGATTTCTGGTTCAAAGTCTTGTCGATGACGACTGCTTTCCCGCTTTCATCGACAGTTATCACCGGGTTCACATTGAGCAGCCTTGCCAGCATTCCCTTTATGGCTGAGATCCTTCCGCCTTTTACCAGGTATTTAAGGGTCGGGACACTGACATAAATACTCAGGTCGCCGGCCCATTTTCTTGTCATGGTTACCACCTGTTCATGTGTATAACCCTGTTCGACAGCCTTTGCAGCACGGTATACAAGCAGGCCAAGGGAGCCTGAAACAGTCCTGGAATTGATCACAGTTATCGGTTTGCCGAATTCCCTGCTTGCAGCCTGTGCGGCCCTGTTGCTGCTGTTGAAAGTGCCGCTCAGCTTGTCACTGAGATGTATGGCTATTATTGAATCGTAATGTGATGCAAGGTGGGAGTAGAGGTTAGTGAATGCCTTTTCGTTTACCTGTGCGGTCTTGGGATAATCTGAGCTGTTGGACAGCAGCTTGTAGAAATGATCTGGTTGTATGGTTACCTTGTCCAGGTAATGGTTCTCGCCGAAATTTATATTAATGGGAAGCATGTTTACCTGGTACCTGTCTATGAGCTCAGGCTCAAGATCGCACGTCGAATCGGTAACAAGGGCAATCTTCCACTTCCTGTTATAGACAGCTTCACTTTGCCTGACCATGTCATCAGCTTTCTGGAAAGCAAGGATGCCGGATGTCCTGAGTTTATCAAAAAGATCGGCCGGGTTATTCGTATGTACATGCAGCCTCCTCATTTTGTCAGAACCGGCAACAACCACACAGTCTCCGTAGTTTGACAGCGTTTTCCTGAGATCATTTGCGCTCATTGTGCACTTCCTTATGAGCGCTTCGGTACAGAATCTCAGATCCACTTTCTCGGGGATTATTTCTTCAAGCCTCTGGAATACTGCGGCCTCGGATTTTATCCTTATCAGCTCTTTCACATTGCGCCGTGAAATAAAATCTATGATCCCTTCAATGAATAATGCGAAACCCCTTGCCCCGGCATCAACGACATTTGCTTTTGAAAGAACTGCCAGCTTCGAACGTGTTTCCGAAACAGACCTCGTAAGGACATCGAACGAGTTGATGAACATCTGGTTGAAATCAGAAATCCTCGAGCTGTTCTCGTATATATAATTTGACCATTCCTTGATGACAGTGAGCATTGTACCCTCGACAGGGTTTGAGACAGCATCATAAATGTACCTGACAGAATTTTTGATACTCTGTGCAAACTCCTGTATGGTAACTGTTTTCACGTTTGCGGTTTCGCTGCTCATACCGTACAGGAACTGAGCGAAGATGATCCCGGAATTGCCGCGTGCATTCTCAAGCGTTGCCTCTGCAATGCGGTCGGCGGTAACCTTGTACGATTTGTGTGGCTGGAGTGAATCGATAACTGCCCTGACAGTCGAGGCGAGGTTTGTTCCGGTATCACCGTCATTTACGGGAAATACATTGATCTTATTAAGCTCGATCTGATGTTCAAGAACCTTCCTGGCGCCTGCTATAAAAGTATAGTACAGCCTGCGTCCGTCCATTTCAACAAGCGGTTCTGTCATCAGTGCCATATCATTATTTTGGACAAGCATACAACACTTTCGTTACAAAGTTGTTCACACCAGTTTACACAACATTTCAGCAATCATTCCATGAGCTTCCCGGATAACATTGGTCCGGGAAATCGTATATACGGTCAGGTTTGTTCAACAAATTCCCGCAAATGTAATTACTTTTTTAAATATCCTGTTTTCCACTTATCCGCGCATAACGGGCAGCGTGGTTACCTGATCCCTGTCCTGTAAGCTTCGATAGCTCTTTCCCGTGCAAAGCTGTGCTCCACTATCTGCCGTGGATAGTTACTTTTATTGTAATCGGGAACCCACTGCTTCACATATTCATCATGAGGATCGAATTTCTTCTGCTGGTAAACCGGGTTGAATACCCTGAAATATTGTGCTGCATCGCATCCGGTACCTGCAACCCACTGCCAGTTTCCATTGTTTGACGACAGTTCGTAATCAAGGAGCTTCCCGGCAAAATAAGCTTCACCATACCACCAGGCTGTGAGCAGGTGTTTGCATAGGAAGCCGGCAGTTATCATTCTTACACGGTTGTGCATGAACCCGGTCTCGTTCAGCTGGCGCATACCGGCATCAACTATCGGATAGCCTGTTTCTCCGTTGCACCATCTGCCTAATTCATCCTCGTTGTTTCTCCAGCCCACATTATCATATTTGGTGCGGAAGTTGCCGGTAACAACATGCGGAAAGTTGAAAAGGATCTGCATGAAGAACTCCCTCCAGATCAGCTCACCCAGGAAGACCTGGTTTTCCTTTGCTGCAAGAGCGGCTATTTTTCTTATGCTTGCCGTCCCGAAACGCAGGTGAGGTCCCAGGTGTGTTGTCCTGTCCTCCGACGGAAAGTCACGGTACCTGTCATACTCCCTTATGCAGGAAAGATCATAAGGCCTGACAAGGATAGAAGAGTTCCTGAATCCCACGTCCGTAAGCTCCTGGAAACGGATGTCGTGCTTTAAAAAGTTGTTTCCCCTCATACCGTGAGACTGCATTTCCAGGGTAATGAACTTTTTAAGCCATGCTTTTTTATAAGGGGTGAACATGGTGTAAGGTGATCCGTCGGGTTTCACAACTTCTTTCTGTTCAAAGATCACCTGGTCCTTAAAGCTTTCGGTCAGGGTTCCCCTCTTTTTCAGGATACCGGTCAGCTTATTGTCTCTTTCAAGAGCATAAGGTTCATAGTCCCTGTTATAGAATATTTTGTCAATGTTGTAAACAGAAACAAGATCTTTGAGGATCTTTTCAGGATATCCTTTTAATGCCAGTATTCCGGAGCCGTATTGAGCGAGCTTTTTATTTATTGAAGCAAGAGCATCATAAATAAAGGTTATCCTGGGATCGTCGTTCCTCAAATCATCTGTTATGTTCCTGTCGAAGATAAAAAGGGGTAATACAGGAAGCCCTGCAGTTAATGCAGCATTTAAAGCCGTGTTATCATCAAGCCTGAGATCGCGCCTGAACCAGAATATGTTGATCTTCTCAGCTGAATCCATTCTTCTATTTTGTCCTGTTCTTAATTTTTGCGAGAAGCTTCGGATAGAGGTCATCTTTTACATAGAGGAACCCGGGCTCGATTTTCAGAATGTTCTCATACTCTGCTTTTGCAGCTTCATATTCATCGAGATATGCATGCGACTGGGCTATTGTCACGAGCAGGCTGAGATAGTTCCAGTTTCCTTTTGTAAGCGACGGATCTTTCTCCATTAATGTCCTGGCTTTGGTGAAATTCTCAAAGGCTGTTTTCTTTGATCCTCCGAAAGCTGCGGGCATGTAAAAGTAAGCATTGCCAAGCTGGGTATAGCCAAAGTAGTTATTGTTGTCGGCTTCAACAGCTTTTTTTGCGTAATTAAGACTTTTAGGTCCATTGAAGGGTGCGGAGATCGTGTTCAGCGAAATCCTGAAGGCATAAAAGGCTGACCTGAAAGCATAAAGTACCGGCGTCCTGAATCCTGCTTTCTCCAGCTTTGCAAGGTTATCTTCTGCCAGGGAAAGATATTTTTGTGCTTCTTTCTTTTTTTCGAACCCAAGACAATACCCTATGTAGCCGTATTGGTAATTGACAAGTTCCAACAGTGTTTCATT
>DATGWQ010000245.1:0-1569 GCA_035299385.1 Bacteroidales bacterium
TATCCTTTCGCCTTTACTAACTTACCCACCCCTGCCTTTATTAACTTACCCACCCCTGCCCCCTCCGGGGAGGGGAATCAAACACACAAGCCAGTTCTTTTTACAGAACAAACATTCGCGATTTGCCATTATCCTTTCGCCTTTACTAACTTCCCCACCCCTGACTTTATTAACTTACCCACCCCTGCCCCCTCCGGGGAGGGGAATCAAACGCACAAGCCAGGTCTCTTTAAACCAGCTCCTGAAAACATTTCCCTCCCATCTTCTGTTTAACAGAAGAAAGTATTTCACCTTACATATTCTTCAGCTTAAATGAGAAAGCTTTTCCTCATCATACTCTCTCTTGCCACTATCATAACAAACGCGCAAACCGACCTGATCATTACCGGAAAAACATATACGAATTCCGATGAAACGTGGAACGGTGTTGAGATCCCACGGTCGCAGCCTGTACGACTGCAGTTCAGGAACAACTCAATAACTTCGGGCAATAACCTTGGCTACATGCTCCTGGCCGGCGATGAGGGGCCGACGGAGAATGATAATAACCTCAAAGGGGCGGTAATAACGGGTAACCAGCTGGTATGGAATGGAACGGACCTGGAATCGATCACCCACGGGATCTTTACCGGCCATAACACTAATGTCCTGATAAAGTACAACAACCTCTTCCATGTGCCGATGGGGCTAATCCGCAAATCGGGAAACAACATGGCGGATGACGGAGGGGGAGTTGCTTACAACATTGTGAGAAACGGAGCCGTCTGCATGGTGGTGAAAGGAATAAGCAATGTGAAGATCTACAACAACACTTTCTACACTGAGCGCACTCTCGAGCAGACGTGGAGGCCGCTTATCCAGGTATATACAAACACCGACAACGGCAAGTATTCCGTTGCGCATGGAACAAAGATCTATAATAATATTCTGTACACGAAATTCCGGACACCTTCAATCTCGGTGGAGGACCAGGAAAGTCTCAAGGGACTGGAGTGCGATTACAACTTATACTGGTGCGAGTCGGGTACTCCTATGTTTATCGTAAATGGCAATAACCTGACTTTCGCCGAGTGGCAGCAGCTTGGCTATGATGCTCATTCGGTGGTGATGAACCCGGATTTCCGCGACATGACAAGCTTCATTCCCCGGGCAAGGCTGGATTATGGCACTCCTCTCGGTCCCGGGTGGGCCCAGGGCCTGTCAGTGAATGCGACCTGGGGAACAGGCGATCCGGCAACTGCGATGCAGAGCGGCAATTGGCAGGTGGGAGCAGTTATATACGGTGAAGCTGCAACACCTTCGTCAAATATTGAAATATATCCTAATCCCGTCAGGAATTACTTCATCATAAAAAATACCCCGGCCGACAACCTTCCCGAGATAATAAGGATCTACGACCTTAACGGCAGACTATGCCTTGAGAAGAGACTTGAAACTTCATTTTTAGAGAGGATAAACGTCAGGCTCAGCTCAGGCGTGTACATACTGAATGTAACACTCGGTACGACAGGAAATAAACATGTTCAGAAGATTGTGGTGGTGAGGTGAGGGAGGAAGAGCGTAAAGTGT
>DATGWQ010000246.1:0-6742 GCA_035299385.1 Bacteroidales bacterium
TCTTTGATGCTTTTTAAACCGGCTATGCGTTTTTCATTTTTCTCATCCAGATATTTCATAAAGTAATCGATGCTTTTTTGATTGCCCGGATTAGCTTCGTATATTTTCTTCTTTTCCCTCTGATAAACATTCGGAATGGAAATATCCAGTAATTGGAGGTATTCTCCTTTTGTGAGTTTAACAAATGGGGACTTGTTGTCTTTGCACAGCAGTACATAATTTGTTCCGTTTCCAGCTTCAACATTCTTTACCCAAAAACTGATGTATTGTTTCAGATTTGGAGTCTGAGCCAGGTCATATATTTTTTTCAGTGATTCAGGATCATGGGAAGATTCAAAAGAGGGTAACGTAAAATAGCATTGCTGTGGGCTGCTGAGATCCCGGATTTCCCAGCCTTTCGGTACTGCATTTGCCATGATACTCCACGTAGTACCGAGGTTGTTTGCCGGTATAAGCTTGTGGCTGCTATTGTATTTTAAAAAAACATAAGTTTTTGCATAAGCACCATAACTGGGCGGCAGTGCGGCTGTATGCTGATTGTAATCATTTAATTTTTCAGAAACAGATTTTTTCACATCGCCCAGACCGCCTTTTGGAATATAACTGGCCTGAATCCAGTTGGCTAAAGAATCGCCGATTGATAACTGTGCGGCAGAGTAAGTTTTGGCATCCACTTTTAGTGGCACTTTAACACCTTTAAAATGGTATACTTTCATCCAGCCAATAACGCTGTCCTGCAGTTTCTGAGGGGAAATTTCCTGGGCATAGGATGATGCCATTGAAAAGATTATTGCTGAGAAAATAAATATTTTTTTCATTGTATATTTGTTATCAATTTCCCAAAATGCCTGTACCATAAACAGAGCCCTTGCCACTTACCAGACTTATTCTTCCTTCAGCACCTCCATCAATGGAAAGATCACTTACGCCAACTCCCATCATTGAAGAAGGTATACCTGCTGCCTCACTTCCGGCTCCAATGATGTTTGTGCCAACTCCGGCTTTTACACCACCTGTTACATACACATCTTTTACTCCGGTACGGTCAATTTCCAATCCGATTCTTGCTCCTGCAGAAGCTTCCACACTTAAAGGCCCCGCTTTAACTTCTTTACCAGCCTTGGCACCCACTTCTACATTGCAGCTCATAAACTGATCGGCAAATGTTTCTTTATCCAAATCCTGCTTCAATCCGAATTTTATCACACTTAAATCAAGTTCGGATGTAAAGCGGCTGCAGTCCATTTTCATTTTTCCCAATGGTAAAATCAACTCACTATGGTACTTGCAGGCCACATCATCAAACTGGGAAATCTTACCTGCCTTTCCCATCAGCGGCTTTGCACATTTATATTCAGTTATTGATATGAAGGATATCGGCTGATCAGCGGTAAGTGCACCCAGCCAGGCAATTTTAGCTTCCAGTTTATGGGCTTCAAATTTTTCAGGCCACTCAGAATACATTAGCCAGTGAGTTTTTTCATTCAGGTACTTTTTTTGTATTTCGAGGTATTCCAAAAAGAATGGTTCCATTGCTTCATTGTAAGCTCTCAGGTATTTATCGCTTGTTTCTTTATACCTGGGACAATAATCTTTGTTAGGTAATCCTTCGCCGGTTTGTTCATCATCCTCTTCCCGCAGCTGATCCATAGCAGCTTCATATTCCTTTTTTAACTGCACGGCTGGTCCGGTGAGAAATGCGGTTATTTTTTTTAAGAACTCTGTCATTCTGCGATTGTATTCTTCCAACACCTCGTTTTGCTTAAGATATGCCGGGGCTGCATGTATTGGTACCAATGTAAGCACACCCATATCCATCGTAACCTGCCATGCTCCTTTCAGCCTGCTTTTTAATGCGTCTGCCTGGTCTCTTAATTGCTGCCGGTAAGCTGCCCATACAGGCTCCATTGCAATACATTCATCAACTGATTTTGGAAAAGGCGGTGGAGCAAAACCTCCAAGATTTAACGGATCTGCTTTAGTGTCTTTAGGAAGCGAAACTTCTTTGCCTGTAAGTTTGTGCCCCAGCTTGCGTAAGCGTTCTTCTTTTTCTCCGGAATAGGAATGAAGGATTGATTTTTTTACGAGAGCAACTGCTCCTGTTTTATTGCCCTTGCTTTCTTCTATAAATGATTTGGTGTAATTGGCCTGGGGGTGATATGCATAGATACGTATTGCACCGTCTAAATATTTTTCCGCAATCTGCACATCTCCCAGACCAAACCATGCCTGGCCAAGGTTATTCAGTATGGTGCTGTTGCCCGGATACTTTGTGTTGAGATAATTCAATACCGGAATTGCTGACTGTTGTATGCCGCTCATCGAAAGCATGGAAGCATAGTTGGAAAGATTATCAGTGTTGCTGATGTCTTCATTACAAACACGCCCCATAATATACAATGCGGGCTGAATCCTTCCCATGATCCATAACCCTGCCGCGGTATTGCCAATTGCATCGGAAGTGCTGCCTGTTGATTTCAGTTGTGTATATAGTTTTTCTGCCAGAGTTTTTGATTCGGGCTTTAACAGCGCAAGTACTTTTGTGTGTGTTGATTTCAGGAAGGCAGGAATTGTTGCGTCGGCCAATGGTATCTTTGAGATAGAAGCAATTCTTGCCTCATCTTTTTCAGGCACTATCCTGCTTTCATCTTCAAATGCTTTTTTCAGCTGTGCATCACTTATGCCTGAAACACTTTTCCCAATATTGTTCATATCCGGCATTGTTATACCCATTTCCTCCATCATCTTTTTATCTTCCGGACTCATATTTTCAATTTCCTGCTGAGCTGCCTTCATCATTTCCTGCATTTCTTTCTGGGTCGGGGCTTTATCGGTTGAAGTCTGCTTTGGCTTGGTTTGTGTAAATGCCACAGAAACTGCAAACAGAAAAATTGATGTGATAAGTAGCTTTTTCATATTTTATTTTTTGGGAAATGAAATTCCGCCCGACCGATTACAGGTTGGGAAGTTAAACAACCATATTAGCTTATGGCTTGACGTATAGTTAATTACCTGTTGCTTATAACAGTATCGTTATTGATGCCCGGTTATTACTGGTGTCACTTTCTTTAGCTCCGCCATAAGGATTGATACACACTAAATATATTGGTTTGGGATCTTTCTGAAGATCATAATTTCCGGGAGTGAATGAAAATTGTTTGGATGCCCCCGGTGCAAGCGTTTCGCCTCTGCCTGGTGCATCACTTAAAATATGGCCGCCGGCAGCTATAAAATAACTGGTAAAACTTAAATCTTTTGTAAGGCCTGTTTCGGTGGTTATATACGCCTGAATAGTTACGTCGTCACAAAGAACGGGGGCGGTACCATCATTTTTAACTGTATAGGAAATGTTCAGCCTGTATTTGGTTACTCCATTATCCAGGTAAGGAGCAGCCGTAACATTAAGGGCTGTAAATTTAAGATCAGGTAATAGTTCAACATTACTTTTATACGTTACCCCTGGTTTGGCTTTTAGTGTTTGATTTTTAACAGTCATCGATGCCTTTGGACTGGAGATTTGCGCCTGTGATGCAAAAGACAGTACAAGCAGGCAATTGAAAAGAATGATTAATTTTTTCATGATAACTACTTTTAAATGAGTTTATTATTCAATAGATGCCGACAAGGGATTAAAATATCCATCGGTATTGCAAACCATTGTTGTGGTTCCAGGATAGCCATTTAAAAATCCATTAGCATTACCAAATGTTATGGTTTTTTGACCCAGACCAGGATGCAGGTTACCGTTTTGATCACGAAATTCTATTGTGACAGTTACACCCTCTATTTTCCATGCATCTAATTGAAAATTAGCCAGGTAATTTATTCTTAAACGAAATCCTGCTCTTTGTAAAGCATCCAAAGTGATTTCTTTCAAATTTGTTCCTCTTTTTTCTAATCCAAATTCGGTATCGGAATTACTCCGCATTTCATTTTTTAAATTTTCCTGAACAAAATAGGCGTATTCCATTCCCGTGCCATTTACTCCTAAAGAAACCCGCACATTTGATGGATATTCTTTATTATCAGCTCCTGTTCTGATTTTAACCTTTACGGCTGTTAAACTATAAACAGGAGTGGTTGGAGTATCGGTAACTGTGCTTTTATTTGTTGAAGCTGGAGGTGGTGGCGGGGTTGTTTTTTTAACTCCCGATCTGACAGGTTTTTCAAATTGTGCCCAGGCACTGTTAAATGCCAGTAATGCAATTATAATAATGGCTGCAGTTTTTTTCATGATAACAAATGAGTTTTAATGATGAAGTAAAATTGATAATAAATTTTACGTGTACCTATCCTGTAAAACCATGATATTTGTTTAAGAAGCTCAAAATCATGGAAAAAGGGGAGGTGCCTGAGGCTTGTAATTCCTTTATTTGTATAATGGGAGATTATGATTATTTTACAGGATGAAAAAGATAAATTTTGCTTTTGTTTTCTTTTTTTTGGTGTTATATTCAGCACAAGCTCAACAGCATCTTGTTGACAGTATTACAAAAGAATTGCAACAACCGATGGCTGATAGCAACAGGGCTTTAAGTATGATGCGCCTTGCTATTGACTATGAGGTTGTAGATACTGCAAAAGCATATAAGATGTACAGGGCTGCTATAAAATTCTCCAACGAAAAAAGACTGCATTATCAACTTGGGCGAATATATCAAAACCAGTCTTTTTTATACATGACTACAGGTAACTATCAAAAATCAAGGGCGAGCCTTGATACAGCAATTTTAAATTATCAGCAATCGAATCATCCCAGGGCCAGACGCCGGGAAGCCAGCGCTTATAACGATATTGCGAATGGGTTAAAAGTCCAGAATGAACTACAGCAGAGTGTGCAGTATTATTTGAAGAATATTTCATTACTTGAAAGGATTGGATCAGAGAAGGAATTGGTTTTGTCCTATTGTAATTTGTCTTCGGTGTTTGGCGATATTCAGGAATATGCCAAGCAAAAAGAATACGCGCAAAAAGCGCTTTCAACAGCAAAAAAAATTGGGACCAGGCAGGAACTCTTTATGGCGTATTTTATTCTTGCAAATTCATACAGTGTTCTTGGTGACAATAATTCGGCGAAAACAAACCTGGATAGCGCCAGTGTTTATTATATTGCAAATTCAAATATCGATATGATATTCACTTATTACCTGATTTCTGCACAGGTATTCAGTAAATTAAACCAGTTAGATTCAGCTATTTATTACCTTGAAAAGTCCTATGATGTTTCGGAAAAAAACAACTACAGTTACGGCAAAGCGGAGTCCTTGATACAACTGGGGGCTGTTTCCATTCAGCAAAAAAAATACGATTCTGCTGAAAGATATTTGTTGAATGGTATGAAAAATGCAAAAAGTATCGGCTATTTTAATATGCTTTATGAAAGTTATAAATACCTGTCAGATCTTTATGCAGTAACCGGCAGGTACAAACAGGCTTATGAATCATTTCAAAAGTATACAGAATTCAGTGATTCTTTAATTAATATGGATTCAAAAAAATATGCTACAGAGCTTGAAAAAAAATATGAATCAGTAAAGAAGGATCACCAACTGGAGCTTCAGAGAATTGAACTTCACAGGAAAAATATAATTAACTTAATGCTGATTCTCACGGCCATAATTTTGCTGATCATTTCATTACTCTCATACCGGAACATTAAAATAAAGCAAAAACTTCAGCAGCAAAGGATAATTGAACTTGAAACTGAAAAACAACTCGAAGCCACCGAAGCCGTGTTGAAAGGTGAAGAGCAGGAACGTACCCGTCTGGCGAAGGACCTTCATGATGGATTGGGAGGGATGCTCAGCGGTATAAAATATTCATTTACAACTATGAAAGGTAATCTGGTAATGACACCTGAAAACCATCAGGCTTTTGAACGCAGTATGGATATGCTGGACAGTTCGATCAGAGAAATGCGTCGCGTGGCGCATAATATGATGCCGGAAGCCCTTATTCGTTTTGGACTGGATACTGCCCTGAATGATTTTTGCAACGACATCAATCAAAGTGGCGCTTTAAAAGTCAACTACCAGTCATTGGGAATGGAAAATATTTCCATCGACTCCACGGTAGCCATTACGCTTTATCGGATTGTTCAGGAACTGATAAATAATGTGATGAAGCATGCACAAGCCCGAACGGCTATAGTTCAGGTAACCAAATCCAATAACATACTATCAGTTACAGTCGAAGATGATGGCAAAGGATTTGATACCGGCATCCTGAAAACAAACAAAGGCATTGGCTGGGCCAGTGTCCAAAACCGTGTCGAATTCCTGAAAGCTAAACTGGATATCAGATCCAAAGCCGGAGAAGGCACTTCAGTTCAGATTGAAGTGAACATTTAATTTTATGCTCAAATCAATATGGCAATCAAAATATTTGTAACCGACGATCATTACATGGTAGTTGAAGGAATGCGTTCATTACTTCTGCAGGAGGAAAGCTTTGTATGGATGGGACATGCCACAAATGCCGCATCATGTATGGCTTTTATCCGACAACAACAACCTGATGTTTTGTTACTTGATATCAACCTGCCCGATAAAAGCGGCATTGATTTGTGTAAAGAAATTAAAGTAAAATATCCTGATATCTGTATTTTGGGACTAAGTTCTTTCAACCAGCAAAGCTATATTCAGAAAATGATTCAGAATGGCGCTTCGGGCTATTTGTTGAAAAATGCGAGCCAGGCAGAGATTGTGAAAGCCATCAAAACTGTCGTAAAAGGCGATTCATT
>DATGWQ010000247.1:0-15764 GCA_035299385.1 Bacteroidales bacterium
ATAGAGATACGTCCAATGATCAGCGGTTATATCGACAGGATCTTCGTGAATGAAGGAGATCATGTTAAAAAAGGACAATTGCTGTTCAAAATCAGGAACCCGATGTATGAACAGCAGGTTATCACCGCAAAGGCAAGCATCAGCCGCGCTGAGGCAGATGTGAACAACGCAGCCATAGACGTTGAAAAAGTCAGGCCCCTGGTTGAAAAGCAGATTGTAAGCGATTACAGGCTGCGAACTGCTGAGCTTCAGCTTGATTCGAGAAAAGCTGCACTCGAGCAGGCAAAAGCCGAGCTCGCAAACGCCGAAACGAACCTCTCATACACTAACATAAGGAGTCCGGAGGATGGCATTATCGGCACAATCCCCTTTAAGGCAGGCGCTCTCGTAAGCAATAATATGCAACAATCCCTGACGACCCTTTCAGATATCAGTAATGTTTTTGCGTATTTCTCCTGGAACGAAAAGCAGCTGCTTGATTTTCTGTCAGGATCACCCGGCACAACACTTGATGAAAAGATCAAAAATATTCCGCCTGCCACGCTGATCCTGGCAAATCAATCGGTTTACGCCAAAAAGGGAAGGGTGGAAATGGCGAGCGGCCTGATCTCAACAGAAACCGGGGCCGCAACATTCAAGGCCATATTTCCAAACAGGGAAGGGCTGATCAGAAGCGGTTCAAGCGCCATTGTGAGGATCCCCGAAGTTAAGGACAGCGTGTATGTCATACCACAGAGTGCAACCTATGAGCTTCAGGACAAAGTATTTGTATATACCGTCGGCCCGGACAACAAGGTCTCGTCCGTGCCCTTTACAGCTGTTCCCTCAGATGACGGTAAACATTTCCTTGTTACAGACGGCCTCAATGCGGGAGAAAAGATTGTCGTTGCCGGGATCAGTTCACTCAGGGATGGCGCTGAGTTAGTTCCGAAAGATACAGTGCAGGTTTTTTCCAGACTTTAAAGAGCGATGATCAACAAATTTATAGAACGCCCCGTACTCAGCACTGTAATCTCGATAATTATTTTCATGCTGGGCATACTCGGCCTTGTTGGTCTGCCGATAGAACAGTATCCCGATATTGCTCCTCCCACGGTAAGTGTCAATACCGGCTATCCGGGTGCAAATGCCGAGGTCGTTATGAACAGTGTCATTATCCCCCTCGAGGAGCAGATCAATGGTGTGGAGGGAATGACTTACATGACATCAAGCGCAACAAATAACGGTGGCGCATCAATCAATGTTTATTTCAGGGTAGGGAAGGATCCCGACATGGCAGCAGTTGAAGTGCAGAACAGGGTTTCATCTGCATCCGGCATCCTGCCTGCGGAAGTCACGAGGGCTGGGGTTTCGGTCAGGAAACAGCAGGGCGGCAATTTACTTATAACTGCAATCTACAGCGAAAAGCCTGAATATGACCAGCTGTTCCTTCAGAATTATATCGACATAAATATACTTCCCAAGATCAGGAGGGTACAGGGTGTCGGTGGGGCAAATTCATTCGGACAGTATATCTATTCGATGCGCGTCTGGCTCAAGCCGGACCTGATGGCGGTATACGGCCTTGTTCCTTCAGATGTGGTCAGCGCCTTGAATGAACAGAATATCGAGGCTGCACCGGGGAGTTTTGGTGAGCAGGGGGACCAGAGCTTCCAATATATAATAAGGTACAGCGGTAAGCTGAAAACTGTGCAGGAGTTTGAAGATGTTGTCCTGAGGGCAGATGAGAATGGCCGTATCCTCCGGCTCAAGGATGTGGCCAGGGTGGAACTCGGCTCACTTTCTTACGGCGGGGATGTAAGATTAAATGGTCTTGAAGCTACTAACATAGCAATAAGCCAGACAGCAGGGTCGAATGCACGGGATGTGATCAAACAGTCCCTGAAGGTTCTTGAAACTGCATCAGCATCCTTCCCTGCGGGAATACATTACGTTAACCTGGTAAATGCAAATATTTTTCTCGATGAATCCATTGAAAAGATCATAAGGACTTTGCTCGAAGCATTTGTCCTGGTATTCATCGTTGTCTATCTTTTTCTCCAGGATTTCCGCTCCACACTTATTCCGGCAATCTCGGTTCCGGTGGCCATTATCGGTACTTTCTTCTTTCTTTATCTTTTTGGCTTCAGCATAAACCTCCTCACTCTTTTTGCGTTGTTGCTCGCCATCGGAATCGTTGTTGACGATGCAATTGTTGTTGTCGAGGCAGTTCATGCCAAGCTCGACCAGGGCTACCCGAATGCATTTAAAGCATCAGTCGATGCGATGAGTGAGATTTCCGTCGCTATAGTTTCAATCACTCTTGTAATGGCTTCGGTTTTTATACCGGTTACTTTCATCCAGGGTTCGACAGGAGTGTTCTATAAACAATTCGGGGTCACTCTCGCCATCGCTATCATACTGTCCGCCATAAATGCTCTTACGCTGAGCCCTGCTCTTGCAGCCATATTTCTGAAAGCAAAGAATCATGATGAGGCAAGCTCGAAAAGGAGAAACTTTTTCACTCTTTTCAATGCCGGTTTTGAAGCAGGAAAGGCAAGGTATGTAAAGTACGTTTCGTTCTTTTCTTCCAAAAAACTACTGGTGGCAGGTACGGTAATAATTTTCAGCCTGGCGTTTTATTTTCTGATGAAGACACGGCCGGCTGCCTTTGTACCGGAAGAGGATATGGGCACCGTGTTCGTAGGTATCAGCCTTCCGCCGGCGTCGTCCCTCGAACGTACAGACGTTGTTGCAAGGCAGGTCGACAGCATCGCACGCACTATCCCACAGGTGAATAATATTCTCCGTCTAACCGGATTCAATTTCATGGCAGGTTCAGGAAGCTCTTATGCTATGGTGATCCTTGACCTCAAAGAATGGAAGGAAAGGAAAGGAGTCGATAATGTTCAGATAATTCAGACATTGATGCAGAAGACTTCAGTCATAAAGGAAGCAAAGCTGATGCCATTTTCCCGCCCGACATTACAGGGATTCGGACTTAGCGGGGGGTTTACTCTCGAGCTTCAGAATACCGAAGGGCACACGATCGATGAATTCAACAAAGTAGCACAGGATTTCCTCGCAGCGCTGAACAAAAGGCCTGAAATTCAGACAGCATATACTACATTCAATCCGAACTTCCCCCAGTACCTGCTTACTGTCAACGTACCCAAAGTGAAGCAAGCAGGACTTACCGTCACAGGAATAATGTCGGCCATGCAGGGATATTTCGGGGGCATTTATGTCTCAAATTTCAACCAGTTCGGAAAACAGTACCGCATAATGCTTCAGTCAGATGCAAAGTACAGGGAAAATCCCGGAGATCTGAATAATGTCATGGTAAGAACAGCCGATAACAAAATGGCCCCCGTTACTGAATTTATTACGCTGAAGAGAGTATTTGGCCCGGAAAGGCTGACACGATTTAACCTGTATGGATCCATCTCAGTAAACGGAAGTCCGAAAAAAGGATATGGTTCAGGTGATGCGATGATTGCAATAAGGCAAGTGGCAGCCCAGACGCTTCCTGCCGGGTTCGCCTATGAGTACTCGGGTGTAAGCCGCGAGGAGGAAGCCAGCGGCTCGCAGACACTTTATATTTTCATTCTCAGCCTCTTATTTGTCTATTTTCTTCTCAGCGCCCTGTACGAAAGTTACCTGCTTCCGCTTGCAGTGCTTCTTTCACTGCCGGTAGGGCTTGCAGGAATATTTGTGTTTGCCACAATCTTCAGGGTCGACAATAATATTTATACACAGATCTCTCTTATTATGCTCATTGGGCTGCTTTCCAAAAACGCAATATTGATTGTGGAATTTGCCTCCACAAGGAGGGAAATGGGGATGTCGATAACAGAAGCTGCAACCGAAGGTGCAAAGGTAAGGTTGCGGCCTATCCTGATGACATCACTGGCATTCATAGTAGGCATACTTCCGCTTGTCTTCTCAACCGGCGCCGGTGCACACGGCAACAGGTCAATCGGTTTTTCTGCAGTCGGGGGGATGCTCTTCGGCACTTTACTGGGAGTCCTGGTGATACCCTCGCTGTTTATCATTTTCCAAAGTTTGCAGGAGAAATTCAAAAAGACTAAACCGGTCGAAGGAACCGGTGTTGATGCCTGAAGATCATGTGCAGGATATTGAAAAATATTGCCTTCATTTTAATAGCCCTGGTTACAGTCCTGCTTTCATCCTGTTCTGCTCTGCGAATGCCTGATACAAAAGCCGAAAATGAATTATACCGTGATCTCGATACTTCCGATACAACGAATCTCGGTGCGGTGCCCTGGAGGGAAATATTTACTGATACGTATCTGCAGGAAATGATCAGCAAGGCCATCAGCAATAATCCTGATGTAGGCATTGCTGTTGCGAGAATACGGAAAGCGGAAGCTGCTTTCAGGCAAAGCACTGCTGAGCTATTCCCCTCACTCAATGCAGGTTTCAATGCACAGTATCAGAGCAAAAGCAGCACCGGCTTCGGTTTGCCGGAGTTGTATCAGCTGTACGGAAGCACAAGCTGGGAAGCTGACATTTTCGGTAAACTCAGGAGTGCGAGGAAAGCCAGCCTTGCATCACTGCTCGGCAGTGAAGCATACAGGAGGGCAGTGTTAACAGATCTGGTTGCTTCTGTTGCCATGAACTATTATGCCCTTCTTGCACTTGATGCCCAGCTTTCCATTACTCGTCAGACCCTCGACAGGAGAATACGCAACACTGAAACCATGGAGGTGTTGAAACAGAATGATGTAATAACCGGTGCCGATCTCGTACTCAGCCAGGCAAGCCGTTATTCAGCGGAAGTCTCAATCCCTGATCTCGAACAGCGTATTTATGAAACTGAAAATACACTTAGCCTGCTGATGGGCGAAAATCCCCATCCGGTTGACAGGGGGACACTCGATGAACAGGACATATCAGCTGAGCTGAAGACCGGGGTTCCGGCCCAGCTGCTTTCTAACCGCCCGGATGTTCTGCAGGCAGAATACAGGCTCAGATCCTCTTACGAGCTGGCGAAAGTTGCCAGGAGGAGTTTTTACCCGGCATTAACTGTTACGGGGAGAGGAGGATTATCAGAAACAAGCATCGATGCTCTTTTCAATGCACCTGTATTTTTCTGGAATATTACCGCCGGTTTGTTTCAGCCTGTTTTTAATTTTGGCTTGAACAGGGAGAGATACAGATCTTCCAGGGCAGATATGGAGGAATCCAGGGAATCATTCAGAAAAGTTCTTCTTAATGCAGGCGCTGAAGTCACCGAGGCTCTTCACAGGTATGAGAATGCAACAGAAAAGATTGCAATCAGGGGCAACCAGATCGGATATCTCGAGAAAGCGGTGGAATATACAACCGAGTTGCTTAAATACACCTCCACAACGAGCTATATCGATGTGCTCACTTCCGAGGTTAACCTATTGTCCGCCCAGCTTGCCGGGGTTAATGACAGGCTTCAGCAGCTTCAGTCTGTCGTTCAGCTGTACCAGAGCCTGGGTGGCGGGTGGAAATAATTTCTCTGTGCACCTCTGTGCTTCTCAGTGCACCTCTGTGTAACTTTTCATTCCGGATTAACCAGGTACTTATACAACTCACTCTTTGTCGAAATGATGATCGAAGTCGATGTATCAAGCGTATTTTCGAGGGTTTCCATCGACTTGACGAACCTGTACAGGTTTTTTGCCTCTGCAGACCTGTTATATGCTCCTGCATAGATTGCAGTTGCCTTAGCATCTGCTGAACCCATTATTTCCTGGGCCTTGCGGAATGCCTGCGACTGTATTGTTTTCAGGTCTCTTTCCTTTTCACCGTTTATCCTCGAGGCTTCTCCCTGGCCTTCTGCCCTGAACTTGTCAGCGATACGGTATCTCTCGCTTTTCATTCGTTCATAAACCTGTGTCCTGACTTCTTCCACGTAGGTGATGCGTTTTATTCTTACATCGAGCACGACAATGCCGAGGTCCTTTACTCTTTCATTCGATGACTGCAGTATGAGCTTCTGGATATCTTCCCGTCCTACTTTTATATCAAAAAGCGTATCACCGACTTCTTCCCCGATCAGTCCTGATCGTATTGGCGTCCTGTTGCTTGTCCTTACAATCTCTTCAAGATTGTGGTTTGCGATATAATCGCGTGTTTCACCATCGACTATATCGTCGAGCCTGGATTGCGCTCCTCTTTCATTTGTAAGCCTTTTGAAGAATTGCAAGGGGTCCGTGATCTGCCATCTTGCATATGTATCCACAAAGATGAACTTCTTGTCTTTGGTGGGTATCTGGTTGGGATCGCCATCCCATTCCATGTATCTTTTTTCAAAATAATTCGCTTTTTGAACAAAAGGAGTTTTGACGTGAAGTCCGGGCCGGGCCTTTGCTTCACCCACGGGCTTGCCGAACTGTGTGATTACAACCTGTTCCGTTTCCTTTACAATATAAAATGTCTGGAATACAAGTAACAGGATGATCAGGGCAACAAAAAGGTTGATTAATATTTTTAGTTTCATGGCATTCAGTTATTTTCCGGTTAGCTGCATCTGGAGAAGAGGCAGAACATTGTTGCCTTTCTCATCGGTGATAATCTTGTGCCTGATCTTTGGCAGTGCTGTGTTCATAGTCTCAAGATAGATCCTTCTTCTTGTGACTTCAGGCGCTTTTATGTACTCATTATAGAGTGCTGTAAAGCGTGCAGCATCGCCAAGGGCATTATTGACACGTTCAGTCGAATATCCTTCTGCTTTCTGAATTGTCTCCTCAGCCTGTCCGGTTGCCCTGGGGATAACTTTGTTGTATTCGGACTTGGCCTGGTTTATCAGCGTCTCTTTCTCCTGCTGTGCCTGGTTCACTGCATTGAATGCGTCCTTGACAGGATCAGGTGGATTCACATCCTGGAGAACTACCTGCTCAATTTTGACCCCCAGTAAATACTCGTTGCATATATCCTGCATTACTCTCTGCACCTCACCTGCAATTTCTGCGCGCCCGACAGTCAGAACCTCGTTTACTGTCCTGTTCCCCACTATTTCCCTCATCACCGCTTCAGAAATATCACGAAGGGTACGTATCGGCTCCCTGACCTTAAACAGGAATTTGTACGGATCATTAATCCGGTATTGGACTACCCATTCCACATCGGCAAGGTTGAGATCGCCCGTCAGCATCAGAGATTCGTCGTTTACATCATTTTTAGTGTAGGTTGACTGAATGCCTGCCGTAATGGTACGGAATCCGAATTCCTCCTTCTGCTGCCTTTCAACAGGCACTTTCCTGATCCTTTCGAAAAACGGGATCTTCATGTTGAGCCCGGGATCGACTTCCCTTACATACTTTCCGAAACGTGTGACGACACCGACTTCCTCAGGGTCAACCTGTACAAAGGCAAAAAAAGGAAGGAGTAGAATAAATAAAATCAGTACGGCCCTTGAAAATTTAGGCCTGAAATTTCTGATCTCAGGCGGAACCTGGATCTTTTCAAATGGATTTCTTGGCATAGGTCAGATTTAGGTTATCCAAATATATTAATATATTTATTCCCTCAACCACGCTGACCCGGACTATGTATAAAGGGAAGAAGATAGTTGTCGTTTTGCCCGCTTATAATGCCGGTAAGACACTTGCCATGACCTACAATGAGATTCCTTTCGACATTGTTGATGATGTCATCCTTGTCGACGACTGCAGCTCCGACGATACAATCGTGACGGGCAAACAGCTCGGCATAAGGAATATCATCTGTCACAGCCGGAATAAAGGTTATGGCGGCAACCAGAAAACATGCTATAATGCAGCCCTTGAATCGGGGGCAGACATCATTGTGATGCTTCATCCCGATTACCAGTACACCCCGCTTCTTATCACTGCCATGGTGAGCATTATAGCAAATGGATTATACCCTGTGGTTTTCGGCTCCCGCATACTCGGGAAAGGTGCCATAAAGGGCGGAATGCCCCTGTATAAGTACATCTTCAACAGGATACTGACCCTTGTACAGAATTTACTGATGAATCAGAAGCTATCCGAGTACCATACAGGCTACCGTGCATATAGCAGTGATGTCCTGAGAAAAATTGACTTCAATAACAACTCTGACGGGTTCGTCTTTGACAACGAGGTTATAGCCCAGATATGTTTCAATAAATTCGGAATAGCAGAGGTCACATGCCCATGCAGGTACGATGAATCATCCTCGAGCATTAAATTTCTGCAAAGCGCTGAATACGGGGCAGGTGTGATTAAGACATCGATCCTTTATTTTCTCACCCGGACCGGCATCTTCCGGTGGCGCCTTCTTACGGGACGGCGGCCCTGATAATTACAACATTTTCAGTCAAATCATGTAACAGCAGGCGATTGCCTGCCTTTAACTTTACCGGTAAAAATATTTATGCCTTATCAGCCGATTGAGAATTACGGGATAATCGGCGACCTTAATACTGTTGCCCTTGTTGGTCTGAACGGATCAATAGATTTCATGTGCTTTCCCGAATTTGATTCACCTTCGGTCTTTGCCTCCCTGCTGGATGACCAAAATGGTGGTTACTTCCTGATTACGCCTGTTCTTGACAATAAAAAGAACAAACAGCTCTATATTCCCGATACAAATGTACTGCTTACAAGGTTCTTATCTTCCGAAGGAGTTGGCGAAATCACCGATTTCATGCCGGTACACGAACATGCAGGAGAAAGCATACTTGTAAGGAGGATGACAAATGTAAGAGGTACGGTAAGCTACAGGATGTCGTGCTGCCCAAGGTTCAATTATGGCAGGTCAAAACACCAGGCTGAACTGCATGGCAAAGAGATAATCTTCTCAAGCCGCGGAGATGACAGGATAACTCTCAGGCTGAAAAGCAACATCGCCCTGAAAGTAAAGGACGGCGATGGATATGCTGAGTTTCAGCTCGAAGCAGGACAATCCGCAGATTTTATACTCGAACAGGTCAATGATACGAAGCCATCGCGCTCAGATAAGGGGAATTTCATTTCTGACAGCATGTATGCAACCATCAACTACTGGAAGAACTGGATCGCAATTTCAAAATACAGGGGAAGGTGGATCGAGATAATAAACCGCTCCGCACTCGTGCTGAAGCTTATGTCTTCGGGCAAATACGGATCGCTTATCGCATCACCGACCTTCAGCCTTCCGGAATTCATCGGCGGCGACAGGAACTGGGATTACAGGTATACGTGGATCCGCGATGCATCCTTTACGATCTATACAATGATAAACCTTGGCTACACCAAAGAGGCCGGAGCTTTCATGAAATGGGTCGAGAAGGAATGTGAGGATATCGGCAATGCAGGATACCTCGGCCTAATGCGTACCATCAAAGGAAACAATACTCCCGACGAGCATCAGCTCGGTAACCTTGAAGGGTACAGAAAGTCGTCGCCCGTAAGGATAGGCAATAATGCAAAGGACCAGGTACAGCTCGACATATATGGAGAGCTTATGGATTCCGTCTACCTGTACAATAAATATTGCGAACCCATTTCCTACGGTTTCTGGAAGGATCTGAATGCACAGATCAACTGGCTTTGTGACAACTGGAAACAAAAGGACGAAGGAATCTGGGAAGTGCGAGGGGGTAAAAGGAATTTCCTTTATTCAAGGCTCATGTGCTGGGTAGCCTTCGACCGTGCAATCAGGCTGGGAAATATGCGGTCCCTGCCTCTTCCCGACAGGTGGATGAATGAAAGGGATGCCATTTTCAAATCGATATTCAATGATTTCTGGAACGATGAGCTTAAAGCGTTTGTGCAGTACGACGGAGCCGATACAGTGGATGCTTCGGTTTTGCTTATGCCCCTTATGCGGTTCATCAGCCCTTCAGATCCCATGTGGATCTCCACTCTCAGGGCCGTTGAAAAGGAGCTCGTTTCCGATTCGCTCGTATACCGCTACAGGAACAGGGAAGCAGCTCCCGATGGACTGAAAACCGGAGAGGGTACATTTTCGATGTGCACCTTCTGGTACATAGAATGTCTTTCAAGATCGGGACAGCTACAGAAGGCAAGGCTCTTTTTCGAGAAAATGATAGGGTATGCAAACCATCTCGGACTCTATTCCGAGCAGCTGGGATTCCAGGGCGAGCACCTTGGGAATTTCCCGCAGGCATTCACCCATCTTGGCCTTATCAGTGCCGCCTTGAACCTGAATTCGAGGCTCAATGATGAAAGGAACAAGGATTTTTATTACCAGAATGAAGAAACATGAAAGCAATCGCAATTACACCGGGCAAAGGTGATGCCCGCCTCATCGACATAAATGAACCTTCCATTTCTTCTGATAATGAAGTGAAGCTGAAGGTAGTCGAAGTCGGCATATGCGGCACCGACCGCGAAGAGGCAGAGGGTGGACGTGCCGATGCGCCTGCCGGTGAAAGCAGGCTTGTGATAGGTCATGAGATGCTCGGCACGGTGGTTGAGACAGGTAGTAAAGTGAAAAGTGTCCGTTCTGGTGATTATGCTCTTTTCATGGTGCGCAGGCCATGCGGGAAATGTGAGCCTTGCAGGGTGGGAAGGAGCGATCTCTGCACCACAGGCGATTATACCGAAAGGGGAATTAAGGGACGACATGGATTCCAGTCGGAATTTGTCGTCGACAGTGAAGAATATCTTATCCGTGTGCCTGGAGAGATTGCAGAAACAGGCGTCCTTACTGAGCCAATGTCTGTTGTTGAAAAAGCAATTGATGAAGCTGTCATTCTTCAGTCGGCACGCCTGCCGGGAAAAGAGAAAAAGGATTGGCTGAGGGGGAGGAGAGCGCTCGTCGCGGGTCTGGGCCCGATCGGGTTACTCGCTGCCTTCATTCTGAAGCTGCAGGGCGCAGAAATATTTGGTCTCGACATAGTTGATGAATCTTCACCACGTCCCGGGATCCTGCGCGAGCTCGGTGGTGAATATATCAACGGAAATAAAGTGAATGCAACTGATATAGACGACAAATACGGTATGATGGATTTTATCGTCGAAGCAACCGGTGTCCCGAAACTTGAATTTCAGCTGATCGACGCGCTTGGCATCAATGGCATCTACGTGCTGACAGGTATCCCCTCAGGTGAAAGGATGGTAAGTATTGCAGGAGCTGCCCTTGTAAGCCAGCTTGTTCTTATGAACCAGTTAATGCTCGGCAGCGTCAATGCTTCAAAGGTACATTATGAAAAAGCGGTTGAAGATCTCCGGGCAAGCTCTGAAAAGTACGGGCAGTCCCTGAGAAAACTTATTACAAGCCGCATTCATGTGCAGGATTTTTACAGGGCTCTGACTGAACATACTCCTGATGAAATAAAAACTGTAATAACATGGTAAAACATTAAAGGGGTAAGTATTGAAGAAGGCGGCATTCATAAAGTACGGTAGTTTTTCACATATTAACGAGAGTGTCCTGGCGGAGCTCAGGAAAAATTTCCCTGATTACGATTTTGATGTATTCGATCTTATGCCTGATAAATACAGCATGGAAGTTTTTATGTCGCTTCTTTTTTGTTTACGGGAATACGGCGATGATATACTGACAGGCAGGAAGAAAATCATGAACACTTACAACCGTACAGCCTGGTTCTTCAACAAAAAACGTCATCAGATTCTCAGCAAGCTTGCGGCCCGGGATTACGCATTTACTTTCCAGACGCAGGCGCTCTTTGATGCGGGAAAGCCGGGCACGCCTCATTTCATCTATACCGATCACACTCACCTTGCAAACCTGCAGTATCCAGGCTGGAACAGGGACCAGCTGCTTAACAGGAGCTGGATAGCCCTTGAGACAGCCACTTTCAGACGTGCGAGCATGGTTTTCACAATGAGCTCCAATATAACAAGGTCGCTGATAAGGGATTACGACCTGCCTGCGGAAAAAGTTACATGTGTATACAGCGGCTCAAATGTCACGGTTTCCCTGAATGAGAAATTCGATGAAAACAGGTTTTCGGGGAAGAATATCCTTTTCGTTGGCGTTGACTGGCTGAGGAAAGGCGGCCCTGTCCTGGTTGAGGCATTCAGGCTTGTCCGGGATGTATTCCCCGATGCGACCCTGACAATAGCCGGCTGCGATCCGGCAATTGACATGCCCGGCTGCACCGTGCTTGGAAAGCTTCCGCTGAGCGAGGTGAAGAAATGTTACAATGAGGCTAGCGTTTTCTGCATGCCCACGCTTATCGAGCCTTTCGGTATTGCTTTCCTTGAAGCAATGGCTCATAAACTTCCCGTTGTTGCAACAAATATCGGTGCAATACCGGACTTTGTCCACGAAGGGAAAAACGGTTTTCTTGTACAACCCAACGATATCACTCAACTGGGGAATGCTCTTATCAGGATGCTTGACTCCTCCCGGCAATGCAGGGAGTTCGGCGAATACGGAAGCAGGTTGTTCTGGGAACGCTATACCTGGGAGAAGACAGGTGCAAGGCTTGCAAGGAAAATCAATGGTATAATTGCAATGGACCTCAGCCCGGAACGAAATAGTACATTAGCCGGCAAGACAGTTTGAAAAACCCACAATCTACAGCCCGAATACTTTTTCTTTAACGGAGTTCGCGTATTCATCCATCCTGCTTTTTATATCAGAAGGATGTGAATGTTTTTTTCCGGCAATTTCTTTGAGTGTCCTGGTAAACTGCAGAATATCAGCTTCGGTTATCCCGATGCCAAAGCTTATCCTTGCAACACCGGGGAACCTTACACTCCTGAATAACCAGGCAATTACAAACTGGAATTTCTGAAGACGCGGGCTTACGTTAAGAATATGCTTGACAAGGATATGAGCGCAATGGCAGCCATATCTTATGCCAATTCCTCTTTGCGCCAGGCCTTTTGCTATCTTGTCGGGCCAGACATCCTTGATAAAAAATGAGATTACCCCGACTCTCTGGTCCATTGCAGCTGAGTCAGGGTCATTTAATCCAAAGATCTGTATTCCTTTGATCTCAGACATCTCCCTGATGGCCTTACGCAGGAGATCCTGTTCATTTTTCATTATGAGATCCATCCCAACCCTGTTCAGCATCGACAGCGATTCCCCAAGGGCATTTATCCCTGCAACATTCTTTTCGCCCGATGACCTGATCCCATTCCATTCTTCATCGCTGAAATTCAGCGATCCTTTCCTGGCAACCAGCACCCCGGTTCCAAAAGGTGCATATGCCTTATGCCCGGAAAAGACAAGAAAATCGGTTTCGCAGCTGTCCATATCAACTCTCCTGTGAGCAATCAGCTGCGCTGCATCGATGAGAACTTTCACTCCGTGATGATGAGCTGTTTTGCTGATCTCGGCAAGATCGTTGCAGGTGCCTGTCACATTCGAGGCTCCGCTCATTGCGAGTATTTTGATTTGCGGATTGGATGCGAGAATATTCTCCAGCTCAGCCTGACTGATAAATCCGTATTTGTCAACAGGAAGTCTCACCACATTATGTTTTAAGCGCCATGGGAGATCGTTCGAGTTATGTTCAAGAATGGATACCAATACCGATGAACCATCTGTTCCTTCAGCAACTATGTTTATCGACTCAGTCGTATTCGATGTGAATATGATATCATACTTCTCAGCCGGCGCATTAAGTAATTGCGAAATTGCCGCCTTTGCACGGGAGATCAAACCAGGATCATTTTCACAACCGGAAAAAAGAGCCTGCAGGTAAGCTCTCCAGGCAGGTAATAACGCGGGAGTTGAAGCTGCATAGTCAAGGTTTATGTAGGATGAAATTCCATTGCTGACAGGAACAGGTATGTTTCTCCCGATAACTGACTCCTGCAACCTGTCGAGCAATACCCGTCCCGAAAGGCCATCAAGATCATCGGGATCCTCACTGATCTTAAGCTTTTCCCTGGAGACTTCAGCCCCTTTCATTTTCAGACATTGCAGCGCTCTTGCGAATGCTATAACATTAATGATTGAAGGGGTGCCTGCTTCGAACCTGTCAGGTGCTGCTGCCCATGCTACCCTGTCTGCAGAAACGAGCACAGTGGTGCCTCCGCCCGAGTGAAAAGGTCCTTCCGGAGGCAGCTTCCCTTTCTTCACTGCAATGGCACTTAACCCGATGTTGAGCCCAGCCATATCGCCCGATATTATTTTATAGCTCCCCTGATCAAGATTCTTTGCAAGCCCAGAGGCTCTGTATGGTGAGCAGAAAATTACCACGTAGCTTTTGTCGCACGAAAGGTAGCCAAGAACGATCTTTCTTGCTTCTTCATAAAGAGAAGTGGAGATCATTGAAAAAAGGCCGCTCCCTCGGTGAACATTCGAATAATGCCTGAGGGAGAGATAAATCTTGTCTTCAAATGAGTTCCGGCTTTCACTCATCTCTTACTTTGCCAATGCATTTTTAATTTTTTCTGTCATCTCTTTATACTGAGCTTCAGTCAAATAAACTTTTTGCGGATTCATCTCAAAGACTCCGCCGAAAGTATATCCGCCATTATATTTAGGCACAACATGCATATGAAGATGCGAGATCTTGTCAGCATACGATCCGTAATTGATCTTGTCGGGACGGAAGATGCGTGATATTGCCGCACCTGTCGCCGCTACATCCCTCATGAATGCATTTCTCTGGTCTTCCGAAAGTTCATGAAATTCAATTCCATGTCCCTTGTAAACCACGTTGCACCTGCCCTGGTATGATTGTTCCCTGAAAAGGAACAATTCCGATACTTCCAGATCACAGATTTTGATCATAAGGCTGTGCAGTGTTTCATTCACCATGCAGTAGAGACATTCTGAAGCAGGAGTTATCATGTTATCTTTATTAAATTACAACAAATGCTAAATTAAGTTTATTTATTTAAAAGATTCATGAAACACTGATCACTTCATTTTGTTTAAAATATACAGATGTGATTGCATAATTCTAAAAAAATGAAGAATCCGGTTTCAATTTTAGCAGTTTTGCTGCCATTGGTGCTTGCAGCATGCGAAAATCAGTACTCCGGTGAAGTCACCGCACGGATCAGGTTTGCCGCAGCTCATGATGCTGCCGGTTCAAACTTGACAACGAGGGCTTCACAGACTGAGGGCATCCTCATTGATTCAGCAACCATAAGCCTGCAGAATATCAGGCTGCTGGTTCAGAATTCAAATGATCAGATGATTACGGGAAACACAGTTTTCCCCGGGCCTTATATGATAAATCTTATAACGAAGAAAAGCATCCCGGTAATAGAGTCCTCTTCAATAGCTCCCGGGACCTATTTTGGCCTTAATGCGTTGCTTTATGTTCCTAACAGTACTGTGCCTTCTGTTTATGTCACAGGGACATACACCCTGAACGACAAGTGGTGGAAATTTTACTACACAAACTCAGGGTCCCTCACATTCCAGGTGACTGATTCGGCAGGTTTCACAGTTGATCAGTCAAATCCTGAAATCTGGGTTTTGATAGATGTCGTTTCTTTCTTCAAAGATGTCGACTTCAGCAAGGCAGTTGCTGATAATGATAATGTGATAAGGATAAATGAAAGCTCAAATACAGCTCTTGCAGTTGCCGTTCAGAGCAACTTTACGATAGCAGCGTCAGTAAGCAATAATCCGCCCGCGAGCAAGGATAACACTTCAACATCGGGGCAGTCATCGGGGGGGAGTTCGAGCGGGAGCAGCAGCTCTTCAGGGCAGGGCAGCAACAGCAGTTCAGGAAGCAGCTCAACGGTGAATAATTCAAACAATAGCGGATCGTCGAGCTCAGGCTCCGTAAGCAATTCCGGAGGCAATAACCAGAACAAGGACCAGGACAAAAACAAGGAGAAGGCGAAAGATAAACAGAAAGAAAAGGACAAGAACAAGAACGGCAATAAATCAAA
>DATGWQ010000248.1:0-24249 GCA_035299385.1 Bacteroidales bacterium
TAGCTGACGACGACCCGGATTATCTTTTCCAGACCGTTTATGCTCTCGGGAAAGCAGGTTATAAGACCATGGCTGTCGAAAGCCAGGCAGAAGCTGAATCAGTGATTGAAAAGTTCAGGCCAAGCCTTGCAATTTTCGACCTGATGATGGAGAATGATGACAGCGGTTTTATTCTCTGCTATAAAATGAAAAGGAAATATCCTGAAGTGCCGGTAATTCTTGCGACGGCTGTTTCGCATGAAACCGGGCTGAGCTTCAGCATAGATTCAGAAATGGAAAAGAACTGGATACGTGCAGACACCTATCTCGAAAAGGGGATCAGGCCTGAACAGCTCGATCAGGAGGTAATGAAATTGTTGAAGATCTGAAATGGCAATTCTGAAAGTACTGGTTATTGATGACGAGCCCGGCATAAGATCGGGAGTTTCCAGGATACTAAATAATTTCCATGTCACTTATCCCTTTATGGATGAGGATTATACTTTCCAGGTAACTGAAGCTGCAACAGGGGAAGACGGAATAAGTGTGATCGAGAAAGAGATGCAGGATGTCGTCCTTCTCGATAATAAGCTTCCCGGGATGCAAGGCGTTGATGTTCTCGAGTATATACGGAAAAGAAAATACGACATCGTCGTTGCGATGATAACGTCATACGCGTCTCTCGATGTTGCCATCCGTGCCACCCGTGACGGCGCGATCGACTTCATTCCGAAACCTTTCACGCCACAGGAGCTGAAATCCAGTATAGAAAACATAACGAAGCAGCTATATCTCAAGAGGATAACAGGAAGAATGAAGGAAGAGGGGAAACAGATCAGGTACCAGTTCCTGTCAGTTCTCTCGCATGAGCTCAAGGCACCGCTCAACGCACTTGAAGGATACCTCAGGATGATGCAGGAAAAGCAGGCGGGTGAGCTTATCGATGACTATGCCACGCCAATAGAAAGATCACTCCAGAGAATACAGGGGATGAGGAACCTCATAATGGACCTGCTCGACTTCACCAAAATAAGGCTGGAGAGGAAAGATGAGAAGATACAGGAGGTAAGCCTTAAGGAAATAGCATCGGGGGCCATCTTCACCGTTCAGCCTTATGCAATTCAGATGGATGTGGCGATAAGCCTGAATGTGATTTCCGATGTTGTTATTATGGCAGATCCGGCTGACATGGAAATTATATTCAATAATCTTATTTCAAACGCCATCAAGTACAATAAGGTAGGAGGAAAAGCGGAGATAACCATTGACAGCTCCGACGGGGAAGCAGTCATAAAAATTACGGATACCGGCATCGGCATTACAAGGGAGGATACCGGGAACCTTTTCACCGAGTTCGTGAGAATAAAGAATGAGAAAACCCGGAACATCTCGGGAAGCGGACTCGGATTGTCAATTGTCAAAAAAGTCATCGAGCTCTATTTCGGTTCGATCCATGTCGAAAGCACCCCCGATGTCGGGACAACTTTTACTATCAGGTTACCAAAGAAAACAACTGTCGCACAAACCAGCAATTAATAGACTTCAACATGAAACTTCCCGGTAAAACAGTAGAAAGGCTGAGCGAATACAGAAGGACACTTCTCGACTGCCTTAAGGAAAAGAAAAACTTCATTTTCTCACACGATCTTGCTGCCAGGCTTCATATCACGGCAGTACAGGTGAGGCGCGACCTTATGCTTATTGGTTATTCCAGTGTTCAGAGGAAAGGTTATGATGTGAAAGAGCTGATCGACACTATAGGAAAAATAATTGATTCTGAAAAAAGCATCAATGTTGCGGTGATCGGAATCGGCAATCTCGGCAGGGCTGTCGCAGGCTATTTCAAAGGAAAACGCGCCAGGCTGAACCTTGTTGCCTCTTTTGACAATGACCCGCAAAAGGTTAACAAGGTCATATCGGGTGTGAAGTGTTATCCTTACACCGAAGCTGAAAAGATCCTTAAGGAAATGGATATCAAAATTGCCATACTCACCGTTCCGCCTGACAATGCAAGGGAGATCGCCGAAGACCTGGTGAGATTCGGTATCAGGGGTATCCTTAATTTCACCACTGTTGCGCTGAATGTTCCGCAGGATGTTTACCTTGAAGAGTATGACATGATAACCTCGATGGAAAAAGTGGCGTACTTCGTTAAGGAGAATACAATTTAGCCGGTCCGGTATGAGGATTTTCAGGAGTTTTGAAGATGCCTGTGGCATCCGAAATCCTGTTGTTACAACAGGATCTTTCGACGGTGTCCATATCGGCCATAAAACCATCCTGAACAGGCTTAAGATGCTGGCTGCAAAATACGACGGCGAATCAGTCCTCATCACATTCGATCCTCATCCAAGGAAAGTACTTTACCCGGACACTGCCGGGAAAGACCTGAAACTCATTAATTCAGGTGAAGAAAAAATTCTGCTTCTTGAAAAAGCAGGTCTCGACAATGTGATAATTGTCAATTTCACAGTCAATTTTTCTCATATTACCAGCGAGGAGTTTGTGAGCAGATTCCTGATTGGCATTCTTCATGCCAGGGCAATCGTCGTCGGATTCAATCATCATTTCGGATTCAATAAGGAAGGTGATTACAGGCAGCTGTGGAGCTGGCGTGAAAAATATGGCTTTGAAGCCGAGGAGATTCCGGAGCAGGAGGTCTACCATGAATCTGTAAGCTCCACCAGGATACGGCAGGCTCTTAAGGAAGGATATATACAGAAAGCCAATGCATACCTCGATCATTATTACATTTTGAAAGGCGCCTGCTCAGAATGTTCATTTCCGGGAGAAGCCGCACCAGGCGGCATGTACCGCGTTGAAGTCGGGGATGAGTCCAAGCTGATACCGCCATATGGCATCTATGCAGTTTCGGCTGATTCAGGAACCGGTTGCTGCAAAGGCATGGCTATAATAATGCGGCAGGACGGGAAACAGGAAATTTTTCTTGATCTCTTCGGACAAAAAGTCAACAATACTGATGTGACCCTTTATTTTCAAAAAAAGATCCACGGCGCCCTGAATCTTTCTGACAGCAGCTGGCATTCACGGGTCAAATTTGCCAGGGATGAGATAGCCGACCTCATTTATTAGTGTTAATATTTTCACAGGCTGAAATTATGATTAATTTTGCGGCATGTTGAGGCATAGACAGGTCTCAGACTTGTCTATACAATAATTTAATAATATTGAATAATGAAATTTTCACCTGAGAAGTTAAGCATCCCCGATCAGAGAATGAAGCCTTTCATTGACCCTGATGAGATCTGGGATCTTATTAATAAGACCAGGCCGGACCGGAATCAGGTGAGGGATGTAATTGCAAAATCTTTAGACAAACAAAGGCTTACGCTGGCAGAGACAGCTGTCCTCGTAAATGCCGCGGGAACAGAGCTGGGAGATGAGATCAAGGAGGGCGCAAAAACCCTCAAACAGAAAGTTTACGGCAACCGGATTGTACTTTTTGCGCCTCTTTACGTGGGTAACAGGTGCACCAACAATTGCCAGTATTGCGGCTTCAGGGTTTCGAACAGGGAAGCCGTAAGAAAAACGCTCAGCGATGATCAGATAATAAAGGAAGTCGAAGCCCTCGAGGAGAATGGACAGAAACGGCTTATCCTTGTATACGGGGAGCATCCTGATTATTCACCGGAATTCATAGCCCATTCAGTGAAGCTTGTTTATGGCGTCAAAAAAGGGCATGGGGAGATCAGGCGTGTAAACATAAACGCAGCTCCCCTTGACATTGAAGGTTTCAGGATTGTCGGTTCAGCAGGGATCGGCACCTACCAGATTTTCCAGGAAACATATCATCCCGAAGCCTATAAATGGTATCATCTCGGGGGAAAAAAGAAAGATTATGAGTATCGTGTCACAGCTCTCGACAGGGCCCAGGAAGCCGGAATAGACGATGTAGGGATAGGGGCACTGTTCGGCCTTTATGACTGGAGGTTCGAGGTGCTTGCCCTTGTGCGCCATACAAATCATCTTGAAGCATGCTACAACGTCGGTCCACATACTATTTCATTTCCAAGGATAAAAGCAGCCAATAATATCATCAGTGATCTTTATGAGACCAGTGATGAGGATTTCAAAAGGGTTGTAGCCACCCTGAGGCTTGCTGTGCCGTATACAGGCCTCATCCTTACAGCCCGAGAAAATCCTGATGTAAGGAGGGAAGTAATGCAGTACGGCGTTTCACAGATAGACGGTGGAACAAAGCTTGAGCTGGGATCTTATTCTGATACTCACAACGAGGAGCAGGATCTGAACAGGGAGCAGTTCAAAATAAATGATTCGAGATCCCTGGCTGAAGTTATCGATGAGCTTCTTGAAAATGACTATATACCTTCGTTCTGCACTTCATGCTACAGGATGGGAAGAACGGGCGAGCATTTCATGGAATTCTCTGTACCAGGATTCATCAAGAGATTCTGCACTCCGAATGCAATTCTTACCCTGTCGGAATACATTTGCGACTATGGCCAGGGAGAAACGGTGCAGAAAGGCTGGAAGGTAATTGAAAAGAACCTTGAAAAGCTCGAAGCCCCCGTTGCAGCAACTACAAGGCAGAAAATTGAAAGGATAAAGCAGGGCGAACGGGATCTCTATTTTTAGGTTCAAGGTTCAAAGTTCAAGGTTCAGAAGGCATGTGCGCAGGATTCCCCTCCCCGGAGGGGGCAGGGGTGGGTAAAAAAAAATCAAATATGATTCATATGATTAAAATCCTTGGAATCAAGATTATCGACAGGATCAAGGAGGCCGGCCTCACTCAATCCATCCTGTCGAAACATTCATCAGTAATTACCACGAGGCTGGGTTTCCATGAAGTGACTGATGCAGTCTGCAGCCGGGAAGCATACATCATCCTTCATCTTAATGATGATCGTTCCGAATCAGGCAGGCTGATTGAGGAGCTTAAATCTGTCGGAGGCATCGAAGTAAGGGAAATAGATTTCGCCTCTGCTGAAAAAAACTCCGGCAGAACCGTGGAAAGCACCGGCACCGAAATACTTTGCCTTCTCATGGAAAGAAATCCGCAGACAATCCTGTCAGTACA
Organism: Bacteroidales bacterium; assembly: GCA_035299385.1. Lineage (GTDB taxonomy): Bacteria > Bacteroidota > Bacteroidia > Bacteroidales > VadinHA17 > LD21. The sequence goes on from DATGWQ010000248.1 coordinate 5,039, forward strand.
AAAAATACTTACATCATTCGGCTGCAACATCCGGACCCGTCTTGGGGTGAATGAATCATTCTTCGGACAGCCGGCAGGACTGATCATCCTTGAGCTTGCCGGCGACAATGATCAAAGGCTGCTTCTCGAGAAAAACCTGCAAGCCCTCGATAAAGTACACGTCAGGGCAATAACGTTTTAGAATTCATTTCTTTTTAAACGCAAAGTACGCAAAGACAAGACGCTAAGGACGCAAGAGCTCTTCGAACTTTGTGAACGTTGGCTTGCGGGCCGGAGATTTTGCGCTCTCTTTGCGTTAAAACTTTAAAGTATCTGTCCGAAGAATATTGCATTCAGAAAGATCTTGTTGGTTCCCCAGGTTATTGCCCTGAAGTTCGTATTATCGTAAATCGAAATGATCCTTCTCCCGTGAATGCTTGCCAAGGGCGTATTCCTGATCCTTTGAATGTTTTCTTTTGAACAGTAACCGCTTAGCAGCGGGTCTGCTGTATACATAACCGGGTTGTTGTACACATTAGCATCCTTCGTTTCAGCCCCGGCATCTGATTTGAAGACCGGCAGCCGGTCCCTGGTATAACCGTAGCACAAGGGGTGCGTCAGGTCAAGAACGGTTTCAAAGATTGATCCGGGAATTTCGTGCACCTGGCTGTCGCCTCCCCTGTTGGCGTAAACTCCTTTAGCAACCCTGGATTTTGCACCAGGTACAAATTCGATCTCAGCAAGCTTATTCCTCGACAGCCACTGGTTCCCTGATTTATATCCTATTATTGTTCCGCCTTTCCTGCTCCATGCTCTTATGGATTCTACCGCTGCCGGATTGACCAACGGAGAACCGGTGACTATCAGAACATTGTAATCATCAATGTCGATATTCCCGAATCGCTGTGGAGTGACAAGTGTGACAGGAATTTTAAAACGCTGGTCAAGCAGGTGCCAGATCTCACCGGCATCGCTGCTGCTCGAGCCTTCACCGGTAAACATCACAACCGAAGGCTTATGCAGAATGGAAAAATAATTGCTGCCCAGGTCAATTCCCGATGGGGTCAGTCCTGTGTTAAGGCCATATATTGTAATCCCACTCTCAACTGCAACTTTTTCCATCAGTGAATGCAGCTCTTCCGGCGATGCATTCTGAGAGGCACAATGTATGATAATGGTTCCGAAACCAAATTCCTTTTTCAAAGGTCCGTCGTCAACTGAAAACCTGTCTGTGGATACTCTTGCGATTATTCCGGCATTCTGTATGTTATAAAGTGCCTGTGGTGCAAAGTATTCGTTCCATTCAAATACATATGCATATGGTTTATCAGGTGAAATCAGCTTTCCTGTTTTCGGTGGTACTGCCGTTATCTCCTGTCCTGTGAGCCCTTCCATCTCCTTTGATGTGCTGACGGCAGCATATTGTATGTTGAATGAGAATGGCATAACCCAGGAAGAGATGTCATAGAAAATACTGTCTGTGAATTCCTTAACGGGTTCGAAAAGGCTCCTGATGAACCTGTACTCATTTTGCCTGAGGGGTACTACATAGCTGCTTGCGGTATTGAATGTTATCCCGTTTTTCGAAAAATCACGCCCTGTTTTACAGACCTTTATCCTGTGCTCAAGCAGTATTCTTATAAACTCATTCAGCCTTCCGTTGTCAGAGGGCTCTGTGAAAACATACGCTTTCACAGGATATTTGTCAGCCTGGGCAAGAGCATCCCTGTAAAAGTTACGCTGACTTTCAAGGAGCTTTGTCCTCATGTTCATACCGGCTTCAAGGGTTGAAAGCGATACGGTAAACTGGTTCCTTATTGCAAAAGGAAAGGAGATCGTTCCTGCCGGTGTATTCCTCAGGTGTCCTTTCACACCGGCCTGTTCGAAGAGTATTCCCACAGATCCGTGGATGTCCGGGTAAGATGACCCTTTGCCGATGTAATAGTCATCATAGCTTTCCTCCGTATAATATAAGCTTCCGATCGCATCGAGGTATTTCTCATGGTATTTGCCGATCTCGGCGGTAAGTGACTGGTTGTCAGCAGGAGTGAGGGGGTTGTTTCTGCTCTGCACACCGGGCTGGAAGAAAAATGTCGCATCAGCGCCCATTTCATGGTGATCGGTGTTGATATTTGGCCGCCACCTGTAAAATGCATCGATCCTTCCCACCGATTCAGGATGCTGCAGAAGGAGATAATCGCGATTGAGGTCGAACCAGTAATGGTTTGTTCGTCCGCCCGGCCACGTTTCGCTGAATTCCCATGAATTTGCATCGGGGTTATTGTTAAGGCTCCTTGTTGAATTCACCCAGGTGGAATGTCTCTGCATACCGTCGGGATTCAGGGCAGGATCGATCAGTATCACTGTATTCTGAAGCAGCTCATCAATTTTCTTGTTTTCCCCGGCAACAAGGTAATAGGCTACCAGCGCCGATGCATTCTGCGCGCTCGACTCATTGCCATGAATGCCATAGCCAAGCTTCACAAAGAGAGGCATGCTGCCTATATCGAAGCTGCCTGAAACTGCAGGATCGCACAGTTGAATATGCTTTGTCCTGAGCTGTTCAATATTCCTGATGTTCTCAGGGGAGCTGATTATGAGCTGCCCAAGGGGGCGTCCCTCGTAGCTCCTGGCATATTCCTCCCACACAGCCCTGTCGGAGACCTCTGCAAGCTTAAGCATATAATAAAGGAGCTTATCATGCGTCAGGTGCCATTCGCCGACCTCATGGCCAAAAAACTGTTTGGGTGCGGGAACAGATTTGTTATATGTAATATCTGATGGCAGATAATAATCACTTGTTACCTGGCTCTGTAAAGATAAGACAGCAAAGACTGCACAAAGGAACAGGAAGGAACGTTTCATTGTTACGGCTTAGGTTAGTAAATGCAATACTAAAAAATTTCACGCAAAGACGCAAAGGTCACACATGCCAGCTTCTTTCCAGCGTCTTACGCTCTCCGCTCAACGCTCTCCTCTCAACGCTCAAAGCTCAACGCTTCTTCCCCTACAGGCTGTCTCCAAAATCTTTCCTGAACTTTTCGACAAGCTTTTCAGGCCAGTTTGTTTTTGCTTTTAATTTGCCGACAAAAAACCTCAGTACGGGAGGTTCTTCCACCCATTGAAGACCACCGATAAGATTCCTGTTTTCATACAGCCAGGTCACTCTGTCTTCCATGTATTTAACCTGTGAGAGGGTGAACACGCGTCTTGGAAATGCAAGGCGCAACAGCTCTACATCAGCAAGGATATCATTGCCATTTTCGTCCCTTACACTGGATATTGTCCCTCTTTCCATCCCTCTTACCCCTGAAGCAATGTACAGGGCGCCTGCAAGTGCGCCGGCAGGATAGTCATTCTGCGGCACGTGTGGAATAAATCCTTTTGCATCGAGGTGGCATCCCAGTCCGCCTGCCGGGGTAACCACGGGGATGCCTTTTTCCTCGAAAGCATCGACAGCATATTTGATGAACTGAGGTGAATGACTGATCACATCCATATCGAGGGTCTCATATAAGCCAACTGCCATTGCCTCAATCTCGCGCACGCTCATACCGCCATAGGTAAGGAAACCTTCGAACAACGGGACGAGATCTCTCATCTGCATGTAGATCGCCTTGTCATTGGTGCATATGCCGCCACCCCTGGTGCAACTTACCTTGCGGCCGGAAAAATAGGCAAAGTCGGTGTAGGACATCATCTCGTGCAAAATGTCTTTTACAGATTTGTTTTCATAACCCTTTTCCTTTGTTTTTATAAAATAGAGGTTTTCATTGATCAGGCTGATATCCATTAAAACTCTTATATTATGCTTTCTCGATATCTTCCAGACATCCTTCATGTTCTGCATCGAAAATGGCTGTCCGCCGATCAGGTTGGTCCCTGCCTCGAAACGTATGAATGCGATGTTTTCGGAACCATGCTGCTTTATTACTGCCTCAAGCTTCATGGTATCGATGTTACCTTTGAACGGATTTTCGCTCTTTATGTTAAGTGCTTCATCTCCAAATAATTCAAGAACTTTTCCCCCTGCAAGCTCAATATGAGCCTTGGTTGTGGTAAAATGATAATTTGTTACCACGATCTTTCCCTTTGTCACAAATGCCTGTGAAATTATATGCTCAGCTGCCCTTCCCTGGTGAACAGGAAGAAAATATTTCTGATTGAAAACTTCGCTCACTGCTTTTTCAAGCTTTGAATAGCTTGCAGAACCGGCATAAGAATCATCTGCAACCATCATTGCTCCCATCTGGTTGTCGCTCATCGCGTTAGTTCCGCTGTCTGTCAGCATATCGAGAAAGACATCCCTGTTCTGAAGCAAAAATGTGTTGAAACCAGCTGCTTCAATCGCTTTCTTCCTCTCCTCAATAGGAAGTAATCTGAGTTTTTGCACAACTCTTACTTTATGCATTTCGAGGGGTATTTCTTTCTGGCTGAAAAATTTCACCTTTGCGTTTTCCTGTTTGCTTTCCATAGTCTTAGAGTTAAAAATTAAAAAAGGCTTGCCTTATTTTTCCGGCAAGCCTTATATTTCAAATTACTTGTTTCATTCAAAAAACTGCGGGACCCACCTTCTTCATCCTGCAGCAATAATAAAAACGTTCATTGTGATTTATAAACTTCATTGCTGATTTTGATGAATAACTGGCATCAAACCTAGTATTTTTTTTATGAAAACCAAACGGAACCTCCTGGAAAATTAAAAAATTTAATCTGCTTCAGGATAACATAAAAGAAAATATTACCAGAAGTGTATAACTTATTCCTATCCCGAGAAGGATAAGCTTAATCAGAATATTCTTTCTTTCAATCAGCCCCATATACAATCCTGTGACTGAAAAAACAATAATTGACAGGGCTGTGATGTCAGTCATAAAGACATAAAGGTCATAGACAGCACCACCCCCGTAGTCTTTCATTCTGTGAAAAGCCACAACTGTTGCCCTGGCGCTTGTTCTTGTTGTAGTTATTTTAATTTTTTTCATATCAGGTGAAAGCACCGCCTGATGCCTGATCCCGGGTCTGTTGTAAAGAATGGTTGTTTCACCTCTGCCGTTCTTCAGCGCCTTTCCGCGATGTCCCCTCAGACCAAATTCTTTCTGAATATATGCAGCAAGATCCTTTTCAGACATTGAATCCACAGCTAATGGGTACTCTGCCGAAACGGTCTCTTCTTTTCCGGGAGGGAAAAGTTTATAACGTGTCATTATAAATCCCGTCAGAATGTACATAAGCAGGGATCCGGTGATCAGAAAGGCCGAGTACCGGTGAATGATCCTGATTACTTTGTTAAAGGCTAACCTGTCTGCCATGTATAGTATGTAAGAAGGAGTGTGAGCAGCAAAGCCGAGACGATAACTATTATTCCTGCCGTTCTGCCTGTTTTACGTTTCAGAAAGAACCAGAGGCCGGAAACTATTGCAAGGATGACATAAAAAACACTTGCGTCCTTATAATACTGCCAGCTGTTTACTAAAAATGTGCCTGACGGCAGATTCTCATTAAATGGATGGAGGGACCTGAGTGTGCTCCCGAATCCTTTCGCTCTTCTTTTAATCTCAACTCTGCCTGTTTTAAGTTCGGCATTTATCCTGTATTCGGCTCCATTATGACTGATTTCAAATATGAACCGCTCATTATTCCGGTTCATCTTCCAGTCCGGTAGCCAGCCCATTAATCCAAGTGAATCTCTTACCGATTCAGCAAGCTTATTATTTTGTTTTATTTCAGGGATATAGATGGTCTTTTCTGAAATGGTCCATTTTTCATGAGGCTTCAGGAAGGAGAGGGGATGGTTGACATCATAAGCACTGATGCCTACAATAATCAAAACAGGAAAGAACAATAAACCTCCATAGGTGTGGATCATCGAAAGGATATTTCTCAAGCAGGATAGGTTTAATGTTAAAATTTCTAATTCTTCAGGGATGTCCGCCTTGCATAATGCCGGGAATCACCCCATTCACCATACACCACTTCTGCATTTGCAAGAGTGATCCTTGCCTCGAGACAGGACTGGCAATCCTCTGCCGAATCGTCAGTGCACGGTTTATTGTCATAAAGCTTATAGCTGTCGCGGTATTTGCCGGGCGTTATATTTGGCATCACGATGTTTGCGCCGGTCATTACGGCTTTTTCCCTTCCGATCGGGTCTATTGCCTGGAGCGCTGTTGCAGCGACAATATTTATGTCCTTCATCATTATCCTGAGAACGGCAATCATTTTAAGGGTAAGGTCAAACCTGTCTTTAAGGGGCATGAGGTCTGCAGCATATTGAACCAGGGGAGTGTCGGCGTGCTCCACATACGGGCCCATGCCGCACATGTCGATATTGAATTCATTGAAGAAGAGCAGGTCACCGGCAAGATCATCGAGTGTCTGGAAGGGAAGTCCGATCATCACACCTGTACCTGTCTGATAACCGATCTCCTGGAGAGATTTCAGGCAGTCGAGCCGTCTTTTGAAATCATGCTTTAAATTATCGGGATGTATCTTCCTGTAAAGCTTCTCATTTGTTGATTCGATCCTGAGAAGATACCTGTGAGCCCCGGCCTCGTACCATCTCCTGTAAATCTCAGGGTCCTGCTCTCCGACCGAAAGGGTTATTCCAAGTTCGCCTTTTGAGAGCTCCTTTATTCTTTTTACAAGTGTTTCGATCCTTCCTGTAAAGAACTCCGCTTCGAGCTCCCCGGACTGCAATGCAATGGAGCCATATTTGTTTTCCCAGGCAAACCTGGCTGCTGCAATAATCTCATCATCTGAGAGATTATACCGCTTAACATTTTTGTTGCCTTTCCTTATGCCGCAATAAAGACAATCCTTTCCGCATACATTTGAAAATTCAATCAGTCCGCGAAACCAAACCCTGTTGCCTATGTATTTTTCCTTAACATCAGCTGCTTTTTTAAAAAGAAGGGTCCTGTCTTCCCCTGAAGTCTGAAGAAGCCTTATAATTTCTTCCTTCGAGAAAGTTTCTTTATTAAGGATATCGCTTACAGAATGGCTCATACGTAATTGGAGATGCAAATATAACAAAAATGTCCGGGTGCCTGGTGTCTCTGTGGCCGGGTGTCAAAAGCTGACACCAAGACACCAAGACACCAAGACACTTCAAAACCCTCTTCCGAACATGCCCCAGAGAGATGTTTTCATCTCCTGCCAGCGGGTCATCGCAGCACCGGCAAAGCTGTTTGTGTATGAGGTGAGGAATTTTGCCGCTTCCTCTTTGTTTCCGGCTTTGATAAGCCCGGAGACTTTCTTCTCCACGGCAGGAAGCTCTTCAAAACCTTTGTCTTCAAATTCCCGGACGGCAGGTTCTATGAGAGCCCTGCCTTTTGACCAGTTCACCTGGGCAAGCCTGTTGGCTTCACGGAATGACCATATCGCAGCATCGGTCCTGTATCTTTGCTGTCCGCATATGCTGAATGAAGCCGGTAATGATGTGACTCCCGCAAATACGGGTATCCTGGGACTTTCCCCCGGATTGTCGAAAGCAAACCATGCGACGCATCCCACCTCGTCGGGAAGCCATGACCTGCACTGGATAACATGTGAATAAGAACATCCCGCTATGGCAATTGTCCTTTGCCTTTCAACAACTCCGGGCTGAAGCTCATTAAGAAGGTTCCTCATATCAGAGCTCATCCAGTTATTTGCAACAGGACTCTTTACTTTCTTTTCAATCTCTTTGCCATCGCCGTCTTTTTCCTTAATTGTCACAGCAAGGTTTCCTGTCATATCCCATTCTGTTCCTTCATAGGTCTCCCTGAAGAACTTCATTACATCCGCAGGTGAGAGTTTCTTCTCAGGTTTCACTGAAAAAGGAAGCTCTTCTGCCTCGAAAGACAGATTCAACGAGGGGGCGAGCGTACTCAGAACGTAAAATTCCCTTATCTGGAATGGCTTGCTTCCGCCAATAACTTTCCAGAACTTCAAGGGTTCTTTCCCATCCCAGTACCCCAGCTTCCTTGAAACTTTCTGCAGATCGGTGCTGGTCATAAAATGATCTTTGTCACTGAAATCGACTGCGGATATCCTGGGTATATTGGCACATATTCCCACCTGGTCATCGGGGATCCTTTCCGCACACCAGATCGCAGATGGCTTTCCTGGACCTGAACCTGCAATCTCGAGCTGCCATACTTCTTTCGGATCAGCTATTGTAATGCATTCCGCCAGGTCTCCGTATCCATACTCTTCGGCGAGCTTGCCGACAAGTGCTATTGCCTGCCTTGCGGTCGTGCAGCGCTGGAGGGCTATCTTTTCGAGCTCTTCAATGAGGAACATGCCTTGTTCGTTGATAAGCTCTTTTCTCCCGTAAATGGTTGTTTCACCAATTGCCAGCTGCTTTTCGTTCATGCACGGATAGGCTGTATTCAGGAATGCATAGGTTTCTTCAGCTTCCTGTATTTCACCTGCTTTTGTTACATTGGTCATGTCTCCTTTCTGCTCTGTGTGAAGCATTCCTTTATATACAGGGTGCATCTCACCTTTTTCATGTTTTTGGTGAGGATAAATCTCGAGCCAGGTGCGGTAATTGCCATCACAGGTGTGGGATGTCATTACAGAACCGTCGGCAGAAGCCAGTCGCCCTACCATTATTGTCGTGCAGTTCTCTGCATAACCCGGGCCATCCCGGTCGATATCTGAGTTCTGCGCGAAAGCATTAAAAGACAGGATGCACAGAAAAGATATAAATGAGATAAAATATTGTGGGTGTTTCTTCATTGGAAATTAAATAATTTTTAAAAACATATATTTGAAAACCTTTAAACGCAAAGGGCGCAAAGTTTTACGCAAAGTACGCAGAAGTTTTAATTATCCTCTGCGTTCTCTGCGGTTTTCATTTTGCGTTCTCTGCGTTAAAAAATTACGCGAAAAACAATTCCCTGGAATTCAGCTCGATTGCTGTGAGAGTGCCATAATCAGCTTCTCTGTAAACCGCTCCTGTGTCGATATTGATTAACGTGTTATGGCTTTGAACATTCTGCACACACGTGTCAACAGTAATTGGAGTATGGCCATGAACTATTATCCTTTTGTTCAGCAGTGGATTTTCATAAGTCTCCCTTCTTGTCCATACCATTGACCACTTATCGTTGAAAGGATCATTGTCATTAAAACCGGCATGCACAAACAGGTATTCATTGAATTCAAAATACCACAATAGTCCCTCAAAGAAATTTAAATACTTATCTTCAAGGTATGCAGGAGATGAAATCCTGAAACTTGCCAGTGTTGTTTCGGCCCCGTTCCATGACCAGGCAGTCATGTCACCTGTTTTTATCGCCTCAAGCATCATTTGCTCGTGATTTCCGCGAAGCGCTCGTATACCAGGATGCCTGTTCTGCAATTCAATTATGTAATCTGTTACCTCTTTAACCTTGTAACCTCTGTCGATATAATCTCCAAGCAGGATTATCATATCATCGGGTTGCGGACGAATCTTTTCCTCGATTAATTCACGGAGCTGATCATAGCATCCGTGTATATCGCCGATTGCAAAAAGCCTGTTCATGCCGTTCTTCTCCCGATCGGGCAAATACTGACGCATAAGCCGCATATCCGTTCCCCGGAATTCAGAAGCTTATTAGCCAGTTCACCGCATTTTTGCCTGCATTTCAGGGCATTGAAGAATTGATCGCGATGCACTCCCGTATTCCATGTTAATCCATTGGCAGCAGAAGCAGGGCACTTTACCACGCATATATTGCACTTCCCGCATTTGCCTGATTCCACAGGCTCAGCGCTGCAGCCGGGATTTTCTGCAAGAAGTATTGAAACAAGCCTCAATCTTGGTCCGAATTTTTCTGATATGAAAAGGTCTGTCTTGCCTATCCATCCCAAGCCGGCCCTTGTCGCAACCATCTTGTGAGAGATGTCATAATAAACGTTTTCCATATAATCCTCATAGCCCTCCATTTCCTTTGTAACAGTAGGAGTGACGGGCAGTGAATCAATACCTTTTGCAAGAAGGTCATCATGGATCCTCAACGAAATCTCCCTCAATTCTTTGTTTGCCTGCTTGTAATGTCTCAGGTATTCAATTGTTGGACCATTCATCAGGGCGTCCACAATTGTGTCGTCCAGTCGTTTCCCGATCGTTATTCCGTAGCTGTAATTCTTGTATTTTTCATGAAGCAGCCCACTGAGATCCGCAAATCCGTGGATGTATTCGGACGGTGGGCTGAGATGCTTCTTTATAATATCTTCAATCATACCGTGGAAAGAACTATGAATTTTCCAGCTCTATCCAGACGGGAGCGTGATCGCTCGATTTTTCCCAGCCCCTCACGAACCTGTCAACTCCGCCTTTCCTGAGCTTCGGTGCAAGATGGGGGCTGAGAAGGAAATGATCTATTCTAAGTCCCGCATTTCTTTCGAAGTTGTTTCTGAAATAATCCCAGAATGTATAGATCACCTCGCCCGGATATAAATGCCTTATCGCATCGGTCCAGCCCTGGTCGATAATGGTTCTGAATGCTGCCCTCACCTCGGGTCTGAATAATGCATCATCCACCCATCTTTCTGGTTTATACACATCGATTTCGGTTGGCATCACGTTGAAATCTCCCGTCAGGAGGACTGGCTTATCTGCTGCAAGCAATCCTGCCGAATATGCCGTGAGCCTTTCCATCCAGCGCATCTTGTAATCGAATTTTGGCCCGGGAGCAGGATTGCCGTTCGGCAGGTAAATGCAGCCAATAAGGATGCCATTCACCCTTGCTTCGATATACCTGCTGTGATTGTCGTCGGGGTCACCCGGTAATATCCTGTTTACTTCCTCCGGGTAAAAGTTTCGGGCAAGTATCGCAACGCCGTTCCAGCTTTTCTGCCCGTGCCATACAGCATTGTAGCCTGCTGCCTGGATGGGTATCTCAGGAAAATTTTCCTGCGGCGCTTTGAGCTCCTGGAGGCAGACAACATCAGGCCTGGTTTCCTCAAGCCATTTCAGCAGCACCGGAAGACGGCTGTTTATTCCATTGACGTTATATGTGGCAATTCTCATTTATTTTATTTTACTTTTTTTCCCGTTCCCGGCTCCTTTATCTTTTTTGTTGTTTTCACTACCAGGTGTTGCAGGCATCGTTCTTTTATAAAAGTTTTTGTGACGGCTTCAGCTTCATCGAGGATCTGCTGTATCCTGCCATTCGGCTGATTCAGGCGCGAATATGCCTCGGACAGCGAAAGATTGCCCGTATAGCCGGCGCCATTCTTAAGAGCATCAGACAATCCTGTGACAAGAAGCCCTTCATCCTTCAAAGAACCAAGTTTTGCAATCATCCAGCTGAGAGCCAGGAAATTATTCTTATCAACAATAACAAAACAGGTATTGTTTCCTTCCGCCGGCAGCTTATTATAAGGAGAATTCACGATCTCGGGAGTCAGATATTTTTTGAGATGCGCAGGCGCAGTCCTGCTTTCCGCATACCTGAACATTCCCTGCATGGCCTGTGGATAGATGCTAAGCCAGCGCAGCCTTCTTCTCAGTTCATGGACGTCCTTCTCGATGTTGTCGAACAGGTATTCAGTTTTAATGACAAAATCATCTATGTCCATTATGGCTTTTTTGTAATAGGCTGCAACAGCTTTCACTTCATCATCCGGCTTCATCCAGTCAGTTTTTTTAATCTTCATTTCGATCTTCCTCATTCTTTTTCCATCGAGCCATCCTTTACGTTCAAGAATATCATTCAGCTCAGAAGCTGACTCCGCTGATTTATTCCTGATATAATTTATGCAGAGATCGGGCACGTCCTTGTTCTTGCTGAGTGATGAACTCAGCCATTCAAAGTAATCGATCCTTCCAAGGAGATCTTCAACAGCCTTGAATTGCTGACTTTTCTTTTCGAAAGTTTTTTTGTTGTGAAGCTTTGAATAAAGTCTCGCCAGTCCTTCGAGCATGAAAAAAGGAGTGCGTCCATCATTTGACAGGAGCCACATTGCAGGATTCTTATCCGCTGCGGCTTTCGCCATTGAATCATTGACTTTTTCAAAATAATGACTGAATCTGCTGAACCCTTTTTTCATAGAGGTAAATAATTTGTAAAACAACAATATACAAAATTCAGCCTATTTGACAGCCACAGCTATCCTTGAATCTGCAGTACCATAATAAAGGAACCAGTGCTCCCTGAACCTGACAAGGCCTTCGACAAAGCACACTTCATTCACTTCACCTGTCTTCTCATACGGCTTGTCGGGATGAATAAAATACCTGGCAGACCTCTGTTCGAGCCTCACAGGGTCTTTTTTGCTGAAAAGCGCCTGTCCCGCAGAATAGGTGAATTCCGGGAGTGAAGGATCATTATAGTCTGCCGCATTGCTGCTGTTATATATCAGCAGTATGCCGCTGTCCCTTTCAAGGGCAAACGGGCCTGGTTCCACAAGCCTGCTGTCGAAATATCCCGGACGGGGATTAAGCACCCTGATCATTTTCCCGCTTTCACTGTCACGGGCTGCTTTCCAATGAAGCAGGTCTTCCGAGTACGCGATGAAAAGATCCGTATCCCCGAAGTACATCCAGTATTTCCCATTGATCTTCGTGGCTTTAACCTCATTCCCCTCCAGCCTGGATATTATTGCACCGGATTTGGACCATGTGTCCCTGTATTCCGGTTGGGAAAGCACCAGCCCATGCTTTTCCCAGTGAAAAAGATCATCCGATGTTGCAAGGCAGAGCCGTGCCGTTTTTCCATCGTATGCAGTATAGGTCATGACATATTTCCCTTCCGGGCTCATCACAACCCTTGGATCTTCAACCCCGCCTTTCCATTCGTACCTGTTCAGGCTGTCGTTGTCAGGAAAGAAAACAGGCTGGGGCTGTTTTGCAAAATGAAGCCCGTCTTCACTTACTGCCAGCCCGATCCGTGAAGTCATATCGTTATCCTGTGCCCTGTATAATAGGTACACCTTTCCATCCTTTACAACAGCGGCAGGATTGAATACATTTCTTCCTTCCCAGTGCACTTCCTTTTTGCTGACAGGACAGGTGAAGACAAGCTCATCCGATGGCTTCATTATGGGATTGATACTGTCAACCTTTACAAAGCCTTCAAGTTCCCAGCCCGGCATTGCTTCATTCTGAGGCTTATTGATGGTGCATGACAGGCAGATGAATGCTATAATGAAAAGATACTTTTTCATATTTGTCTGTTTGTTCTTCAGTTTCACGCAAAGTCGCAAAGTCGTAAAGTCGCAACCCTCAGCACTCCGTACTACTCACACCTCACACCTGACACCTGACACCTGACGCCTGACGCCTGACACCTGACGCCTGACGCCTGACACCTGACGCCTGACGCCTGACGCCTGACACCTGACACCTCTATTCAAACTCCGCCTCCTCTATCTTAAAGTGCACATAATGCAGGTCTCCTTCTTCCAGGTTCCAGTATCCGTCAAGGACAGTAGGGATCTGAAAGCCTCCGAAATCCTTGTATACACTCGCCTGGCCGGTGAATTTTTCAAGGGTGAATTTTCCGTTCCCCCTGTCAAAATACCGTTGAATGACAATCCTGTCGAGCATGCCTTCGGAATGGAAATACAACTCTGCATTTATTGTAATGCCTGAGTCGGTGATCTTGCAGAATGCTTTTTCAGAATCGAAGGCTGTCCAGGTTATTCTTTCTTTATCAAGGAAAAATGAAGGCGCCATAGACAGCTCTGCAATGCATCTGCCCAATGCTGAGATCCCTGTTTCTTTCGATCTCGAATCGACCAGTTTGAAGAAAGAGAGTAGCTTCACAACCATCCGGCCGTTCCCCTTGAAATATGAATCGAATGCAAAAACCGGGATCCCAAGGAACTTCGCTTTTCCAAACCAGCAGAATGAAGGCGGCCTTGCTGTAAGAAAGTACTCACCTTTGACACGTGTGAAGGATCTTTCTTTTGAAATGCGAAGGAATCCCGAATGCCGCAGGTGTGCATAGCTCATCGGCGATTTACCCCTAAGTCCTGAAAGGTACAGGTACCTGGCAACAGGCGGTGGCAGGAATTCCGTATCATTTTCTCCGGCGGGAGCTTTGCCGAATGATTCTGATTCGTTCCTGATCTGCTCAGACCTCCTCAGGAAAGATGAGTAAAACAGGTGATTGCAAATCCTTGCAAAAACAGCTGCCAAAACAATGATAGCAACCAGAAGCACAAGGATAATTATTGCTGTAGTCATATAAATGATATCTCTCAAGACAAAAGTTAATCATAAATAATCAAACAGCAATGATGAGTGTGATTTTCACAATAAAAAATGAGGCAGTGTCATTTGATCATGACTTTTTATTTCCGGCAGACGGCAACAAACTCCTTCGAATCCTTATTCAGCTCACTTCCCGCAAAGTCACCGTAAATATCATATTTGCTGAAATCAGATCTTTCAATAAGGTGTTCGAGCTCATACCTGAAATAAAATCTCATTGGAACTGCCCAGTCCTCGTGATGGATGCCATCGTTTTCCTCCCATTCGAGATGAAAATCTATATTGATCAGCTGATTTATCAGGTCCGGTTTTGTCGAAACATACCTTCTCACTTTCCTGCCAGGTTCATACTCTCCTTCAAACTGAAGCAGGTTGTCCAAGCCTTTCAGAAGTTGATTCAGATCCGGGACAAACGTATCAAAAATGAATTTTCCGCCGGGCTCGAGATGTTTGCAGATATTGTTCAGCGCTGCGAGCTGTTCATCTTTTTCAACCAGGTGCATCATTACCCTGAATGGCGCAATGACAAGGCTGAAATCAAAATCATAAATAAAGTCCACAATACTCTGTTGTGATATCCTGAATCGCTGATTTTCGGGAAGTTTCCGGTAAAGAATATTCAGCATGTTCTCACTGATGTCTAGTCCGAACACATCAGCGCCTCTTTCAAGTGAATTCATGAAAAGCCTGCCTGTGCCGACCCCCGCTTCAAGGACATGCCCTTTTGCGGCAAGAACCTGCTTCAGCCAGTAATCATTATCTACTTCATCCCTGATGCTATGATAAATTGTATCATAGAAACGGGCGAAATATTCAGGGTATTTGTAAAGCATTACTGTTTTATGTTTCACTTTGTGACCAGCTCTTTTATTTCTTTCCAGATCTGATCACTCAATGGTTTATGATAATCTGAAGCATTTTGTCCGGCATGGACGAGAATATCATGTGCACGCCTTTCAGAGTCGGGGTGGGTGTTGATCCAGGGCATTAATGCCGGGTTATTCCCCTCTTCGGCGATCACCCTTGTAAGAAAACCGGCAAAAGGCCGGGGATCGATTTTTGCCTTGTCAAGGAGTTCTGCAGCTCTCAAATCTGCTTCTGTTTCAAGGTTCCTGTCATACGCCGTGGATGAGATCAGCCCAGCTGTCTTTTGCAGCAAATCAGGACCTGCTCCGGAGGTAGCCATCGAAATGAGTGCATTCAGCCCGATCTCTTTGATAAGCTTTTTCATCACATGCCCTTTTTCAATGTGGGCAAGCTCATGGCAGAGTACGCCGCAAAGCTCTTCCGGTGAATCAGCCGACTTTATGATCCCCGTGAAAACTATTATCTGATTTCCGGGAAGCGCGAATGCATTTACTTCATCGTTCCTGAGGATATAAATTTTTACCGGAAAGCCGTGCAGCTCATTTCGATCAAGGATCACCTGTACCATGCTGTCTATGGGACCGGTTATGCACCGGTCATTTACCTGGTTGTCATGCATGAATGTCTCAAGAAAAATCTTGCCGAGCTTTTCCTCGAGCTTTTTCCTGTTGCTCTCAATTTTAAGCAGGTCGACCCAGTTGACCTGTGAAAGTGCCAGCCAGGCCAGCAGGAACATGCAAGCGAATGCGATGCCCTGCAGAATCGTCATGCGGATCATCTTTTGCATACCAGGTTTGTCAGGTTGCCATAAAAGAACCATTCAACGTGCTCGCCTTTCCTTATCCTGACAGCTGCGTCTACAGTGGCAATGAATTCGGCAGCGTTGAAAACCAGGACAGCGATAATATACGCAATGTAGTTGCTTGTAACCGTCGACGATTTGAAAAGGATCATGAGAGACCAGATCACCCCTGCCGTGTTTATGATCAGCAGCGAAGACTGCGACAGGAGAGCCTGGGTGCAATGCCATCTGACAAAATATGTCTGTTTCCTGTTTCCCATATAGAAGATCAGGGTTGCAGCAAGGTTTATGATCGGAAGCGGAAGCCCCGCAACCACGGCTATCAACGACATCACATAGCTGTTCGATGCTTTTTCGCTTTCATATTCCAGGGGCTGATATGAGAAATTGTTCTTTCCCATCATAATCCCTTTGCAATGTTCCATGCCCAGTTGATGAGCAGAAGCACAATCAGCGGCGCAGCAACAAAAGGCTTCCTGAGGATGTTTTCAGCTTTCAGGTAAGAATCGTAAAGAGTTTTCCTACGGCTTATTATGTCATATGAAAGCCATACCGGGCCAGCCAGCAATACCAGCACTATTACAAATCCGAGAGGATTGATTCTTAAAGCGCCGGCTACATTTCCATCGAACAATGACAGGACCGACCGTGTCGAACCGCACGCGGGACATGGAAGTCCTGTCACTGTCTTAAAAATACACAGGTCGGGCACTACATCTTTTGCCATCCTGTGAGTAAATATTTCAACAAAAAGCAGAATATAACCGGCAAGAAGTGCAACCGAGAGTAGTATATAAAGCTTTTTCCTGGTGATCATCAGTATAGTATCTGCTGAACCTTCTGGAAGTTTTTTTCACGGGTTTCCCCCATGATCAGGAACCAGTCGACGATGGTCCATATACCAAGGCCGCCGCATGTCAGGAGCTTTGCGACACCCAGACCTGTGTCGCCGATGATAAAGCGGTCAATCCCAAAGTGGCCCCCGATGAGTGAAACGATAAGCATCAGTGTCGGATCCCTGAACTGAAGAGTCTGGAGTGCCGTCCATTTTGAATCGTCTGTGTTAACGAGCTTCTCTCTTATCATACCAAGCTGGTGACTTTCAAAAAACTTGCTGTTGGACATGATGAACATGTCAACTTTCTGTGTTTCCATCTTAAATAGAGTTAGGTGTGAATAGCTTAAGGTTTAAAAATGTTAATATATAAAAATTTCATTTATTGCCAATCACCCGATTGTTTTCCTGTCATTGAGGTGATCTTCAAAATCAGCAAGACCATCCTGCTGAGCGTAGCCTCATCGTAATTCAATTCACCTTTTGCCCCGTATTTTCTCATTATGATGTCAAGGCCTTTGATTTTTGCTTCCCGTTCTGATTCCACGTATATTGTTCCCCTTCCCATTATAGACCTGTACTTTGCTGACCATTCGCACGGAACATCGTTCTTTAAAATTTCACCTGGATACTCAATCTCAAAGCTGACGGAATTGTTTTTTCTCAGAAGCTCCATTTTCCTGCCGTGAGGCGACGAGTGGATATATATCGATCCATCATCAAAAGCATAATTGACAGGCACGATATATGCTTCACCTTCATCAACAAAACCGAGCCTGCATATTTCGGATTCGGCAAGGATCTTATCCATTACGGCTTTATCTTTTATCTCTTTATCTTTTCTTCGCATAGCACTACTGTGAACACATTTCCTAACTCTTTTTCATTTTCCCGGTTTTAAAAGTAGTTATTTTTGCATTATTGTGCAGAAAGCCAAATGAAGTACCGTCATCTGAATATTAAAAAGGCCGAAGCTGTGGGATTGCCCTGCAGGAAAACAGCGTACCACACTTCAGAGGAGGCAGAGGATATGATAAAGTATATAAACGAGACGAGAGTGACGAGGAATATCCGTTCATACAAATGCAATGTCTGCGGGTTCTGGCATCTGACAAGCAGGTCGGATTAGTCTTCTGAATTCACCGACCGGCATGGAAGTCCTTCCTGAAGGCAGTCTTTCAATTTCCGGACCTCATCTTTATTTCTTTATAGTGTTGATAAGTACAAACGGTATGCTCAGTTTCAATCCCTTATTTATAGCAGACAGTTCATTCAGCCTTGCTTCCACTTTGCCAAAGATCTCATCGACCCTGTAAGGAGGGACCAGCTTCACCCAGGAATCCATAAAGGCGAGACGGATAAAATAATGGTCCAGCATTGCTGTACCGTTTGCAAACCTGTAATCGAACTGATCATATTCGACATCACGGATGAGAAATCCTTTTTTCCTCAGGAGTTTTGTCATATCTTCAACAGGACGCCGCTTCTCACGGATGTGAGCATGCATTTTTCCAATTTCTTCCGACAAACCTGATTCCTCAAGGACACTCTCAAACTCATCATAAAACTCGAACATAGTCCTGCCGAGGTTGAATGTTTGCACGAACTGTCCTCCATGCCTGAGGATCCTGGAGCATTCAGAAAGGGCTTCATCCAGATCATTTACATTATTCAGGCCATTGTTGCTTGTGATCAGGTCGGCTGAATTGTCTTCAAGCGGAATGGATTCAGCAAAGCCTGTAATCAGTCTTGCATTATTCAGCCTGTAAAAGCTCAGCTTTTCCCTCGTCCGGTCCAGCGCTTCCTGCCAGGGATCAATGCCGTACACAATTGATTCATCTCCCAGCCTTAGAGCTATTTCCGTTAGTGGAAAACCTGTACCTGATCCTATGTCGACGGCTGTAATACCAGGTAAATAATTAATGTATTGAAGCAATTTTAGCCCGAAGGCAGCAGACCAGAGCGGACATTCATCTGCGAGAGGAGCATAGGAAGAAAGGCTGAAATCGCCGGGGAGGTATTTTTTCATATTGTTTAAGAATATGCTCAAAAGTTAAAAATTTTTTCAGGCACGAAGTGGATTTTTCACGAAGGAATATTGACTTTCATTAAAATATTGTATATCTTTAATATACATGTTGCTTCTATTGGGGTAGAGACAGGTCTCAGACCTGTCTCTACATTCATGTAAGCAGGTTTTTCACATTATGGGCTCGCAACTTTTCCTTTGGAAGATTTGTTTAACTATCACACTAAAATAAATTAACTATGAGTAAACATCACGCAAATGCAGTCTGGGAAGGCAATCTGACAAAAGGTGAAGGCAGGTATACCCTTCAGACGAGCGGCTACCAGGGATCGATGAGATATTCAACACGTTTTGAAGATGACAAAACTGCATCCAGCCCTGAAGAGCTGATCGGTGCAGCTCTTTCTTCATGCTTTTCGATGGCTCTTGCCCATGCCCTCGACCAGGCGGGGCATACACCGGAGAAGGTTGAAACATCTGCAGAGGTCAGCCTTGATAAGGG
>DATGWQ010000249.1:0-10745 GCA_035299385.1 Bacteroidales bacterium
TTACCATAAGAGGTAAAGTTGTCGACAACCAGACTGGCACTCCCCTTGTTTTTGCAACAGTAGCCCTGAAAGAATCCAACGTAGCCATTGTTACAAACATCGATGGCGAATTCACTCTCAAAGTCTCTCCGCCGCTGACATCAAAAAAGCTCGAGGTGTCATATCTTGGCTTTAAGAACAAGCTGATCAGCCTTGAGGACCTGAAGGATAACGGAAAGAATGTAATTGCCCTCGAGGCAGCTCCGATCCCTATAAGAGAGATTATCGTCAAACCGCTCAATCCTGTCGAAATAGTACAGAAAGCCATTTACAACATTGGAAAGAACTATGAAGATGTGTCAAATCTTATGACAGGGTTCTACCGCGAAACAATCAAGAAGAACAGAACATATGTATCGATCGGTGAGGCCGTTGTTGAGATATTCAAAGCTCCTTACAGGAGCGATGTGAGGTTCGACGGTGCGCGTATATACAAGGGCAGGAAAAGCTCTGATGTCGAGAAGATGGATACTGTTCTCTTCAAGCTCCAGGGGGGGCCTGTGACAGTCCTGCAGCTCGACCTGGCCAAGAACACCCAGGACGTACTGACAATTGATGCGATGAAGTATTACAATTATTCGCTCGGAGGCGTAATTGAAATTGACGGAAAACCTCATTACATAATTGAATTCAGGCAGAGGCCCGAAGTCGATATTCCCCTCTTCATGGGTTCATTATATATCGAAATGGAATCATATGCCATAACAGAAGCAGAATTCGGATTCAACCTTTCCGACAAGGATGCAGCATCGGAAATATTCATAAGGAAGAAACCGCTCGGTATGGAAGTCACGCCTGAAATTGCAACCTACAGGACGAAATACCGTGAGCAGAATGGAAAGTGGCATTTTGAATATTCACGCGCAGAGGTCAGGTTCAAAGTGAACTGGAAAAGAAAACTTTTCAATACCTACTATACCACAATGTCTGAATTGGCTGTAACTGACCGGACTGACCAGGAAGTTATTAAATTTGCAGGTAAGGAAAAGGTAAGATACACTGATGTCTTTTCAGAAAAGGTAAGTGCTTTCGCAGATCCAGATTACTGGGGTGATTATAATGTAATAGAACCTGACCAGAGTATCGAATCTGCAATAAGGAGGCTAAGCCGCAAACTGAAGTTCAGCGAAATCGCACCTGAAGAAAGCAAGTAGTCAGGCATTATGAACGGAGACAGGGAAATCATCAGGAGGATCAGCGAAGGCGATAAAGGACAGTTTGAGTCGCTTTTCAGATCCTCCTATGTGTCTCTGGTCCGTTATGCAAAAGTCCTGATAAAAGACCACGACACGGCGGAGGAAATTGTCCAGGATCTTTTTGTAAAGCTGTGGCAGGAAAGGTCGAAAATGAGCATTGAAAGTTCTTTGAACGGTTATCTTTTCAGGTCGGTTCATAACAGGTGCCTTCATTTTGTCGAACACATGAAAGTGGTTGAACGTTATGCCGAGGAGATGTCCAAAAGAGAGCAGTCATTCCCGGAGAATCCGGCTGAAATACTCCAATACTCCGAGTTGCAGGACAGGGTGGCCAGGATACTGGAAAAGCTTCCTGAGAGATGCGGCAAAATATTTTACATGAACAGATTCGAAGGCCTGAAATATTCAGAAATAGCAGAAAAGCTTTCTGTTTCAGTCAAGACGGTTGAAGCAAACATGGGCAGGGCGCTTAAGGAATTCAGGAAAGAATTAACTGAGAAACCGGAAAGATGAAAAAAAGAGAAAAAATAATGATAAAGGATTGGAATGATCTTGCGTCTTCATTTTCAGGAGAAAAGGAAAATCAGAACGGGTTGAATAAGGACAGTGACATGTCAGGGCTGGAAAAAGAATGGAAAAAAATTGGCGAAATGAATAAAGAAGAAAAAATAGATGTCGATAAGGCATGGGACAATGTATACTCAAGAATATCCACCGGTGAAACTGCACTCCCTGAGAAGAGAAACAGGTTCATGAGCGCCGGGTTTCTCAGGATTGCCGCAGCCCTGCTGATAATTGCCGGAATCGGATCCCTTATCATAATTACAAACAACTCAGGCCCGAATAAAAAAATCACCCTCACCGCTGCTGCAGACCAGATAAACATGAAAATAGATCTCCCTGACGGAAGCTCGGTATATCTCAACAGGAATTCAGAGCTGAATTACACTGAACGATTCGGAAAGAATAACAGGGAGGTCAGCCTCAGGGGAGAAGCATTCTTTGAAGTTGCACCGGACAAGGAGAATCCATTTATAATTAAGGCCGGCAAGGCCAACGTCACGGTTGTCGGAACTTCATTCAGCGTTAAAACTTCAAATGAAGCTTCTGAAGTCGAGGTATTTGTAAAAACAGGCAAGGTTCTCCTTTCCGGAACGAACGAGGGCAATTCGATTTTGCTCGATCCCGGTTACATCGGGAAAAGTTCATCCAGCCAGCTTACAAAATCAGTCAACACCGATCCCAACTATCTTGCCTGGAACACCGGAAATCTTGTCTATGATGGGCAGAAGCTTGAAACAGTCTTCAGGGACCTTAAGAAGTTCTATAACATGGAAGTCGTAGCTGATGATCCGTCCATTAATCAATTGCCCTGGACTGCGCCTAATCTTTATTATGAATCGCAGGATAAGGTTATCTTGCTTATTTGTCGTAGCTTTAACCTGAGTTATTCAAAAGTTGGTAACGTCTACCATCTTACAGTAAAATAGCTCATAATGAAATGCTTCCGGTTAATGGCTCCATAAAGCTCAGACATGCAGCCATCGCATTTTTATTCTTGCTCCTCCCCGGAATTTTATGTTCCGGACAGGAAAAAATCCTCGATTCCCTGTTCACATTCAGGCCGGGTACAATCAGGACAGGGAAAGCCCTCGAATCAATTACAAAGCAGACCGGCTACAACTTCACTTACGACAGCAGGCTGGTTGACAGCGAAAGGAAAATTGATGCCGATTTCAGGAATGTCCCGCTAAAGGATATCCTGAAGCAGATAATCGGGAATGACTCCCTCGAATTCTCGGTGATCGACAAATATATAGTCATTTCAAGGCCTGAAGTGAGGCATGTTCAGGTCAGTGATACCTCTTCAGGCAAACCCGATGTAATCTCAGGAATCATCACTGACGAAGAAACAGGCGAGCCCTTGCCTTTTGCGACAATTGGATTCATGAGCCAGCCAAAGGGGACAGTCACCAACCGCAACGGAGAATTCGGCCTCTCTGTTCCGCCGGAGCTCATCAATGATACAATTGCTGTTTCTTTTCTCGGGTATTCCGGAAGGAAAATTCCTGTAAAACAGGCAGCAGGCAGCTTCCTTAAAATCTCAATGAAAAGGGAATATTATTCCATCCCGGAGATCATAATCAGGAACCAGATCCCGCAGGAGATCATCAACAAATCAAGGAAAGCAATTCAGCGGAATTATGGTGAGACACCTGCCATGATGACGGCTTTCTACCGTGAAGGGATATTTAGGAAAAGCGAACTCCAGACATATTCCGAGGCGGTGATAAGAATATTTAAAAGCGCCTACTCGGGATCTCTCCTGGGTGACCAGATGAAAGTCTACAAAAGCAGAAAAATCGAAAACGTCAGCGTGACGGACACACTCGCCATCAGGCTGAAGGCGGGCCTGAGCACCTGTCTTGACCTCGATGGTGTCAGGAACACCTTCGATTTCATCGATCCGCCATTCATGCAGGATTATAATTACAGGCTGACAGATATTGTCAATTATGATAATGAGTCTGCATACGCAATTGAATTCTCTCAGAAGGAGAACGCAGTGCTGCCACTTTTTGAAGGGACCATATATATAAATACGAATGACTTTGGCATATGTAAAGCCGATTTCAGGATCTCTCCTTCCCAGATCAGCAAGATCAAAGAATCTTTCATAACCAGCTCATCAGGAGGTTTCACAACCTGGCCTGTTTCCGTCAACTATTCGGTAAGCTACAGGAAAGTGAATGGCAGGTATTATCTGAATCATGTCAGGGGCGACCTGGTCTTCAATTCAAAACAGAGAAAAAAACTTTTCAGCACTCAGTTTAAGGTGTTTTTCGAGCTTGCCATTACCGGGGCTGACCTGAAAAATGTGAAAAGGTTCGAAAGAGATGAGCTCGCCCCTGTTCATTCAATATTTTCCAAAACAATCAACAGTTACGATCCGGCTTTCTGGGGAAGCCAGGATTTCCTGAAACCGGAAGATGACCTGCTCCAGGCCCTGAGAAACCTGAAAGTCAAATTGCAGGAATTCGGGGAATGACGATCTTGGAAGTGCAATCTGAATAAAAATTTATATATTTAATCAGGATTACCTAAACACCGGCAATATGGACCCTGACCAGGTATTAATGGATGAAAGTTTTCATCAGGATGAAGAGGCCAAACCGTTTATTGTAAAATTTGCAGATTATTCTGCCGACCAGCTTAACGGGATCATCACAAAATACATAAGCTATGAACCGGGAGCTGTAATAGCTGCATTATATCTTTCAGTGCAGAAAGGACTGATTTCATACGACCTTAAGGAGCAACTCCGGAGCCAAATCGGATCGAACTACAAAAGACATAAAAATCATATCCGGGCATATGACTGGGAAAAAAACAATGCCTTTGCCAAATATTTTTCAGCCTTTACAGACGATCAGATCTATGATATAATTGAAAAACCGGGAGATATTGTAATTGATGTATATTTTGCCGTTCTGATGGTCGCCAGGGAAAGGGAGCTGATATCCGGGGAAGATTTTAATATGTATTGCCGGGATGCAAAATCGGGTTCACTTATTGAGCATGTATCAAGTTTTGATTACGCTGGACACACATCATCAATTGATTCTGAGGATATTCCATGTGAAGAGGAACTCGAAGCTGAAAAGAAGAAATTCTGGAAATGTCCAAACTGTAATCACGTTGTTGGAATTGAATTTGGCACTTGCTGGAATTGCGGCAAAGAAATCCCTCAGGTTGTGGAACATCCGGGTGATGCTGAAATTATTAATGAGATCAGGGAAGCTGAGCCAAAGATTAAAGGCCTGATCCGGCCGGGTTTTGCTCTTCTGATCATTGGAATATTTGTATCTTTTTTTGAATACAACCGTACGTATCACAGCAGTTTCGCTCAGCACACGAGATTTATCGATGTTGGATTCGGAATATTAATTGCAGCAACCGGGCTTGTTTTATTGTCCTTCGGAATCTGGATGCACTTCAATAAGCGAGCCGACTGATCGTGACGCGAAGGGACATGCCATGGCATGTCCCTGCTACAATGCATCTATCATTTCTAATATTTATTTATAAGCCTGTATAACTCCGACAGATCGGGGGTAAGGATGATTTCCGTCCTCCTGTTTTTGGTTCTTGCATCGGTTGTGTTTGAAGGGTCAACGGGGAGGTACTGGCTCCTGCCTGAAGCCGTAAGCCTCCTGGGATCGATCTTCGTTCCTTCAAGAAGTGACCTGACAACAGTTGTAGCTCTTTTGACACTCAGATCCCAGTTGTCCTTCAGCTGGCTGTTGCCGGGATTGTAGGGAACATTGTCTGTGTGTCCTTCGATCATTATCTGGATATCAGGATTCCTTTCCAGTACACCTGCAAGCTTCCGGAGAGCGTTCCTGCCATTTGCATCGATGTCCCAGCTTGCGGATTTGAATAGCAGTTTTTCTTCGAGCGAAACATACACCTTTCCATCTTTCTGTGTCACGGTAAGGCCATTGTTTTCAAATCCAAGGAGAGCTTCAGAAACTTTGTTTTTCAGATCCTGGGCAATTTTTTTCTGGGAGTCGAGGATCTTTTCAAGTTCAGCAAGTCTTGCATTCCTCTTTTCAAGCTCAAAGTTAAGTTCATCGAGCGAGGCTTTCCGTGCATCAAGATTGGAGCTCAGCTGTTTAAGCAAATCTTCCTTTTGCTGCAGATTCTTCTGTGCAGCCTGGAGTTCTGAAAGCAGGCGCTGTGTTTCCCTCACATTGCCTTTCACAAGGTCTTCGTGTGAATTCTGCAGCTCACTGTATTGAGCTGACATACGGTTGTAATCATCGCGTGCCTTATCGCGCTCGCTCTGAACTTTTGCAATATCGTCCTGTATTGTCTGTGTTTCTTTCTGAAGTGAAGCTATTCTTGCTTCAAGCTCCCTGTTCTGCATCTCGAGGCCGATGTTTTCCATCTTGAACGTATCCCGTTCATTCATGAACTGTTTGCTTGTATCCTTTAGTGAGCGGTACTTGGGGCCGGGAACGCACGACAGGGCCAGGGCTGTCAGGATAACACAGAGGCAGAAAAATGTCTTTTTCATGAAAGTTACAAGGTTTATTTTAAAACAGAATTTCAGGTCAAAAAATTGTCCTTACGGGCAAAAATAAGAAAATCCGGACTCAAGCATCAGAAAACATCAGGGAATAATAATTCTTATATTTGCAGTTCTATTCGTTAACCACTTATTGATGCAGACTGAAGAGACTTTACTCTCTAAAATCATAACACCCGAAGATCTCAGGAAACTGCAACCTGAAGATCTCTTAAAAGTCAGCGCTGAACTGCGGCAATACATTATCGACGTTGTCTGTAAAAATCCGGGCCACTTCGGTGCAAGCCTGGGTGTCGTGGAGCTCACTGTTGCATTGCATTATGTATTCAACACACCTTATGATAAGATAGTCTGGGATGTGGGACACCAGGCATACGGGCATAAGATTCTTACCGGAAGACGGGAAAAGTTTGCCACAAACAGGAAATACAAGGGTCTTTCGGGTTTCCCGAAAATGGCTGAGAGCGAATATGACGCCTTTGGCACCGGGCATTCCTCGACATCCATATCGGCAGCGCTGGGAATGGCTGTGGCTGCCAGCAAAAAAGGCGAAAACCGCCATGTGGTTGCCGTCATCGGCGATGGAGCAATGACGGCAGGGCAGGCATTTGAAGGGCTCAACAATGCAGGCATCAGCAAGCTCGACATACTTGTGATCCTTAATGACAACAACATAGCCATCGATCCGAATGTCGGGGCGCTGAAGCAGTACCTCCTCGACATAACAACCAGTAAAACTTATAACAAATTCAAGGACAAAGTATGGAAAGGCCTGGGAATCTTCAACAAGCTGGGACCCGATGCACGTACACTTGCATCGCAGCTCGAGGCAGGATTCAAATCGACCATACTCGACAGGAGCAACCTTTTCGAAGGATTCAACTTCAGGTATTTCGGACCCATTGACGGGCACGACCTGCTTCATCTTACAAGAGTGCTCGAAGACCTGAAACGCATACCCGGACCTAAGCTCCTCCATTGCCTTACAAAAAAAGGAAAAGGGTTCCGGCATGCTGAGGAGAACCAGACCAGGTTCCATGCCCCGGGGGTATTCGACAAGGAGACGGGCATTATCCTCGATACACCAAGGACTGACAAACCCCCCCTTTACCAGGAGGTTTTCGGCCATACTATCCTTGAGCTTGCCAGGCAAAATGAAAAGATAATCGGGATTACCCCTGCCATGCCGACAGGCAGCTCTCTGAACATCATGATGAAGGAAATGCCTGAAAGGACATACGATGTAGGAATTGCGGAACAGCATGCAGTTACTTTTTCAGCAGGGCTTGCCACCGAGGGCATGATCCCTTACTGCAATATCTATTCATCATTTCTTCAACGGGCATATGACCAGATAATCCATGATGTCGCACTTCAGAACCTTCATGTCGTCTTTTGCATTGACCGCGGGGGTCTTGTTGGAGCTGACGGCGCAACACACCATGGCTTCTTCGACCTGGCTTTCATGAGGAGCATACCGAATATGATCGTTTCAGCTCCCATGAATGAGGCGGAGCTCCGCAACCTGATGTATACCGCACAGCTCGATAAAATACGATCTCCTTTTTCAATAAGGTATCCGAGGGGTCGCGGGGAGACGTCGGACTGGAAGAAGCCATTCACTGAACTCGAAATAGGAAAAGGCAGGCTGATAAGCGAAGGAAATGACCTGGCCATCCTTACAATCGGTACGCCGGGGAACGATGTAGTATCGATTGTTGAGAGGCTGTCCGCTGAAGGTATTTTTATCGCCCATTATGATATGAGATTTATAGCTCCATTGGATAATGAAATTCTTCATTCGGTTTTCAAAAGATTCTCCCATGTAATTACGGTGGAGGATGGAATCCTGAAGGGAGGATTTGGCAGCGCTGTGATTGAATTCATGGCTGACAACGGGTATAATGCCGAAGTCAGGCGCCTTGGCATACCCGACTATTTTGTGGAGCAGGGCACACAGGAAGAGCTGTACCGTGAATGCGGTTATGATAAGGAGGGAATAGAGATTGCAATAAGGGAAATTTTAATCCGGAAAGGTAAAGGCTAAATCCATTTTCTTGCGCCTTTGCGTCTTTGCGTGAAACATTTTTCTTATTTTCGCAATCCCAATTTGCCCGGATGGCGGAATTGGTAGACGCGCTGGTCTCAAACACCAGTGATCGCAAGATCGTGGGGGTTCAATTCCCCCTCCGGGTACTAGTGCCGGCCCTGACGTTCCGCTGTCGCGGAAGTCATGGTGCTGACCGCAAGCGTCAGCATTCGATCCCGGCTCCGGGTACAAAAAACAGAGTGAGAGCCCGCTCTCACACTCACACTGAGTTTTTGTGCCCATGGCTGGTCATTTCTGAACGCTTATCCTGAATGAATAAGCTAGCCTCAGCTCTTCAGGAATTGAATTAAGTAAACTCTCAGGAGTTTCTATTACCAGATCACCGTTATCGTTTAATTGCCATTTGAGCGGAGAATCGTTACCGATGAGGTAAATATTTGATCCTTTTTCAGGTTTAACCGTCTTCAGGATCAAACTGTCTTCAGGCCAGTTAAAACAATGTGCATAGATCGTCTTTTCATCTTTCGAGCGGGTGAACCTGATATTGTCGCCCTCCTTCCACACACTTGCATTGCGTGCACGTGTTGCATATACGCCCTCGCCATTGATCTTCAGCCAGCGCCCGGTCTGACGAAGCTGGCGTTCAGCTTCAGGATGAAACCGCCCATTGCCGTCCGGACCAATACCCACCATGAAGTTCCCCCCTTTGGCAGCGCAATCGAGGATGTTTTCCACTATCCATTTGGCACCTTTATGCTCGGCAGAATCTTTTTCATACGAAAAGAACCTTCCCAGCGGATAGATCACGAACCAGGGCACCTCGCTGTTATCCTTTTCTCCCGGGATGAAACCTTCGGGTGTATAATAATCACCATAGTTGCCAATTCCACGGTCACGCAACATCACATCGGGCTGTATCTTGCGCAACTCGAGGATGGTCTCCCGCAGCTTGGGCCACATGGTCGGACCGAACCACATATCAAGGCAAAGCATATCAATTTTCCCGTAGTTGGTAAGCAGCTCTACCAGCTGATCGCGATGGCGCTTCATCATGCGATCGATCTCTTCTGGGCTTGCATCAGGGACCATAACAGGGCCAGCATCACCCCAGTGAGTACGATCCTGTGGTTTCAGATCGGGTCCTCTTGCCGTAAGAGAATCGGATGAGGGGACCTGCAGGGGATGCCAGACATAAGGCCTGAAATCGGCATCGTACCAGTCCGGGTGTGAAAAATAAAGGTCTATCTTAATTCCTTTCTTGTGTGCAGCATCCGTCAGCTCTTTAACGACATCGCGTTTGAAGGGTGTCTCCATGATGCTGTAGGCCAGGTCGCAATCTTCAATCACAGGTCCCCCGGGGGCAGTATAATTCACCCGCCTTTTTACCCGTGTTTTAGTGTCGAACATCGAAAAGCCTTCATGATGCTTGGAGGTGAAAGCGAACATTTTCATCCCGGCATCCGCAAAAAGGTTCATCCACTCGTCTGCATTAAAGCCCTGTGGATTCCAGGTCTTGTACATTTGATTATAAGCCTGCTTGTCTTCGTTCGATAAGGTCAGGTACGGCCACGATTCTTTCGGCTGCTGGGTTATTGAATACAGACCCCAGTGTATGCGTACCCCAAATTTCATATCATTGAATTCTTCATACGCCTTGCGCGATGCCCATCGGTATCCGGGAACAGGAATGTCTTCGATGTAACCGCTGGTATACTGATAATGCCTGTCACTCTTTGGCAACCTGTGCTTCGAAGGATCAGAGGAGAAATTATCTGCCTCCTGCTTTGGCTTGCAGGATAGCAGGAGCATGGCAAACATTGCAGCCGTAATGGCTGAAAGGAAAATTGTTCTGGTTTTTTTCATCGGTTAATTCTTTTGCATCGTCCCATAACAACCATACTTGTGATAGTTTTTTCCACCATAGTTTACAGGCTTTTCATCATCGGCGAATTCAATCACTTTTTTATCGTCGAGATAAACCATGATCCCCTCCGTTTGCTGCATAACCGTGAATCATCAGTTGTGTGGCACCTTCATCGCTGCCCCAGATCTGCATCAGGCTTTCATCGTTCAGCGGAGGATAAAAAGTAACACAGCCCTCGAACTGCCGCGAACCCTCACCATAGTCATTATGCAAACGGATCTCGGACCGGTTTGCTCTTTTATCGTGCAATGTGAATGTCTCAATATCTGTTTCACGATCGTAAACATAGCTTGAAGCAGGAGTAGAATCACCCACTTCAGCCCTGTCTTTCCATTCAAGGTTGTACATCCCCTTGGGATTGCCCTTATAATTAAAATCCACAAGATGTATCTTGCGTTCCGGCTTGTATTCTACCCATCCGTTCCCTATCTGAGCGTTTGAAAT
>DATGWQ010000250.1:0-9270 GCA_035299385.1 Bacteroidales bacterium
ACAAGAGCCAAATTATACCTAAGAAAAAACCGAAAACTCACGAAAAGGGGTGATTTTTTATCAGCCTTTGAATAATTAGATTTGTACAAGAAGTTTGCATACAGTTCTTTCGGGGTAGAAAAATAGTCTAAAAAGAAAGGGGGTTATCCCCTGCGCTGCAAAAGAAGATACAGGAACTTCTCTGGCTGATGAATTCATTTTTAAGCATAGTGTTTAACTTAAACTGAACCGCATCATGAAAAAAACTCTCACAATGGTTGCTTTTTGTGCAACCGTTATCTGCTGCTGCACCCCCGTGAAATTCTATTCCGACCAGGAAATGACCAAACCAACAGGATTAAAGCTGTACACAGCCAAACCCTTTCTTCTTTCCGAGAGTGAACCTGAAACAGGAAGGATAGTCAAATCGACTGTCATTTACCTGCCTGACCTTGCAAATCCCCAGTACTTGGCTGTAAAGAATGCTCTTGGAGCTTCAAATACCGATATTAAGATGAATGACGGCATCCTCACATCTTTCGGATTTGAGTTTGAACAGATGATGCCGGAAACGATCGAATCTGTTGCTGCACTTCTTTCAAAGACCGCCGGGGCAGTCGGGGATATAAATGGCCTGAAAGGGTCGGAAGGAATAAAAGCTGGATCTTATTCTGTAAGGCTGTATGAGATTGTCATAGAGCCGTCGAAAACGTGGTTAAGAGAAATATCTTTCAATAAGGAATAATGCCTTTCGAATATGGAAGTTAGCATCTTACATTATGGCATGCTGCCTGGCGAGCCCGGGCCCTGCCTGAAGGGCAATATTGAGCTTGTCAATGACTATTCCATGGTTGATTTTGATACAAAATATGCTCCAGGTCAGACAACTATCCTCAATATGATCCTTCTGAATCAAATTACAGCGGCAGAGATTGCACGGCTGGCTAAAAATAATCACAGGCTGCAGGTAAAAATATGCTGCAACATCTTTGATGAAGAGGTCACTCCCAAAAAGGCAATTGCAAGAATTGATACACTGACTCAGCGGGAATCTGTGATACTCGCTCTTCTGGCAAAAGGCAAAAAATACAGGGAGATTGCCGGTCTGCTTAACATCAGCAACGACACAGTTAAATCCCATGCAAACAATGCATATAAAAAGGTTGGATTGCACAGTAAGCTGCTGATCGCGCTTGCCTACCTGCTGTCCAGAGTGTTTAAAATTCTGTGCAATGAAGACGCCAAACCCTTCAATGAAGCCTTTAGGCAATAGGCAATAGGCTTTAAGCCGCCTGCCGCCTCTCATGAACCTTGAAATCTTAAATCTCACTGCACCATGCACCAAGCATCTTGCACAGTATAGTTAAACCATTAATGAATTAAACCAATCCTATGAACTTTTTAAATAAACCAGTAACCACAAACGGCATCACCCACGGCACCGGCTGGCTTCCCGGAGCGCCGGATCTGAGGGACTATAGTGATCAGCACGTGAAAATACAAGGAATACTGGGAGTGGGGAGGGGGAGAGAGATGCCTCGAAGTTTGACAAGGAACCTTCGGCTTTTGTGTACTGTGTCGCGAAAAATTTTCAGACAGTAAAGTATTTCCGCCACGACCTGGCAGGCAGGGAGCAGGGAGCAGGAGGCAGGGAGCAAACAGGCGCAGGCCACAGAGCCAAGAGCTCAGGCAAAACAAACCCTCCGCTTCCTGCTCTAAGCTCCCTGCGCCTGCTTCGACCAAAACATTATTCTCCGTGAAGAAATACCTTGATGCAGGCATTCCCTCCATGTTGTGCTTCTGGGGCTTCAACTCATTCAATAAAGGCGACATTCCCGGTGGGATTCCCTTCCCTGCCGAAAACGAGGCTGCCCAGTGGGGTCATGCTGTTGCTGCAGTCGGTTATGATGACAAGAAGAAGATAAATAATTTGGTAAACAATAAGACCACAACCGGAGCTCTGCTTATACGAAACTCCTGGGGCGAAAGGTGGGGAGAAAAAGGATATGGATGGCTTCCCTATGATTACGTTCTGAATGGTTTTGCTGAGGATTTTTGGTCGCTGATCAGCATGGATTGGATAGATTCAGGAGAGTTTGGGTATTGAAGCCCAGATCAGTATTCCTGAATTTAAAACTGTAAGATAATATTAAAAGGCCTCCCATGTTTGAGACATATCCAAGACCTGCACTGCATCCAAATTTTCTAAGTACCAGATTGGACATGCAAAGATGAAACGAAGGTAGCTAGAATACCTCCTTTATACTTCTTATCTTAATAAGAGGATTAAGCTCAATTCTGTCAATCGCTTTAAAAAATTCGTCGAAAATATAGATTCGTCTATAGAAAAAGCCTTTTAGTCACAGAAAAAATGTCGATAGTCAAACTATCAAATATTCTTGTTAAAATACTTAGATTCACCTGTATATATCTGCAACCATCTTTAATACATTAAAGTCATGAAATAAAACTAATCTCCAATTCGGTTATCGGAAAAGTGAATCTAGATTCATTTGTATGATAAACCGAGCAGTTTATCTAAACGGCCGGACTATGGAATTATCAAAAAAATCTGCGCTAAGAAATACACTTTTAGAGAAATCAAAAAGACTTATATTGATCTGTTTGGTAGTCTTTACTCCATTTCTTAGTTTATTAAGTCAAATTCCTGATTGGGTTATTGGTACGCCTTCCGTAGGTACAATTGGAGCATTATCAATTACAATGAATTATGGTATTAATATTACCGGGAAAGTGTATTTAATTGTGTATAATTACAATAATATAAGCACTTATTCATCCGCAACTGTAAAGAGTTTTGCCCAGGCTGGTCCATCAGGATCAAGAGTTGCTACTGCGGAGCTAACAATAAATGATATAACTAAAGGAATTATTGTCCAAGAGACATTAGAGTTAATAAATGCGTCAAGATTGCATTCAATCTTTATTGTGGCTGAAGGTGTGCCAGGCAGTCTTCAGCTATCACCTTTAAGACTAACATTTACAACTCTTCCCTGTCCTCCAATCAAGCTCCAAACCTATTTTGGTAACTTTGGCGAATGCGTAAACACTGGCGCAATTGGCGTCTATAGCCCTAGCGCCATTATGGTTCCACCCACACCCACAGGAGTTCTTAAAGGCACTACATGGCATGTTGATTGGGGAGATGGATCCGTATGGGATTATACTTCTACAGCTGACGGCGATATCCCCGCCGCGCAGATGCATACCTTTACATCTGTTACAGAATGCGCGTACGTTGGAAGATGGGTTGTAAAAAATCCATGTAACCAGTTCCTTGACGGAAGCACTGTATTTGTTGTTCACGGTCGGGATATACCTTCAGATGGGGATGGTCGTTTGCGAATGGAGGAAACAACAACCCACAGCGCCGATATAGTTTATGTCTGTGAAGGTATGGAGCATGATCTCACTCTTGCAGATATAAGCACCTGGAATTGCCAGAATCCAAACGTGCCTTTGCCTCTCAATCCTGCTGATTACGATAACGATCAGCCAAGGACGATTCAGTTTATCTACGGCGAAACACCAGCAGGCGGCGTAATGAATACAATCACCGGGAATGTCCTTGTAGGTGGCACACATATCACAAATGGAGCTGATGGTTATGCAGGCACAGTTATTACGGGAATTCTGCCTCCGAATCCAAAGACAAATACCGAATCGATAACCATTCCCGCATCCTGTAAAGTGGGAGAGCGCTATTATGTTTACATTAAAAACTGGAATAAATGTAATCCTTACGGAGGCAATCCTGCAATAGGACATGAGTATAAAGAATTCATTATTGAAGTAAAGGATGCCCCCAATGCCCCAACTGTTTCAACTCCTCAGACTTATTGTTACAATACCTACCCGGCTACAGTTACTGCAGCTCCGAATACTGCAGGAAACACAATCAAGTGGTATGCTGATGCAGCTAAAACCGGGTTGCCCTTATTCACCGGGTTATCATATACACACGGGAAGACTCTTCCCGGTGTATATCACTTTTACCCTGCAGAATCAAGCCTCCTGAATGGTTGCGAGGGTCCAGCTGCAGATATTTCATTTACAATAAGAGAACAGCTTGCGCAGCCGGGTGTAATCACCGGCACAACCCCGGTTTGTATTAATGCAACGGGTATTACATACTCGCTTGCTGCCGATCCCCCGTCAATGCCTGTCGGAGGTGCCACCGAGTATTACTGGACAGTCCCTGCAGGATGGACGATAACCGGCGGACAGGGATCAAAGCAAATAACTGTTAATGTCGGAGGTTCT
Organism: Bacteroidales bacterium; assembly: GCA_035299385.1. Lineage (GTDB taxonomy): Bacteria > Bacteroidota > Bacteroidia > Bacteroidales > VadinHA17 > LD21. The sequence goes on from DATGWQ010000250.1 coordinate 4,264, forward strand.
TCAGGCGCTCAGACAGTAAGTGTTGTCAATCGTTATACGACAGCTCCAAATTGTCCTTCACTCTCACGTACTCTTTCCGTCACAGTGAATCCTCTTTCAACAGGAGGTTCAGTAACGGGCGGAACAACACCGCTTTGTTCAGGTACCGGAACAGGGACAATGACCCTTTCAGGTCATACAGGTTCTGTAGTGAAGTGGCAAAAACGGTTGAATGCAGGTGCATGGAGCGATATACTAAATACAGCAACGACATATTCTGAAACTCCTGCATCATCTGGTACCTGGGAATACAGGGCAGAGGTTAAGAGCGGAGCATGCAGCTCGGCATTTTCTGGTGCAAGAACAATCATAGTTGACCCCGCATCTGCCGGAGGAAGCATAACGGGAGGGACGACACCGATTTGTCTTGGCAGCGGAACGGGTGTGATGACCCTGTCAGGTCACACCGGTTCAATACAGAAATGGCAAAAGAGAAAAGATGGCGGAGCGTGGACAGACATTGTAAACACTGCTACAACATATTCAGAAACTCCTGCATCATCCGGCACATGGGATTACAGGGCCGAAATAAAGAGCGGTTCCTGCCCGGTTCAGTATTCAGGGTTAATGACAATTGTGGTTGATCCCACATCTGTCGGAGGTTCAGTATCAGGCGGCACAACACCGCTTTGCCTTGGGAGCGGAACAGGTACAATGACGCTTTCAGGTCATACAGGTTCGGTAGTGAAGTGGCAAAAACGATTAAATGCAGGTGAATGGAGTGATATAGTAAATACGGCAACAACCTACTCTGGGACTCCTGCATCATCAGGTACCTGGGAATACAGGGCCGAGGTTAAAAGCGGAACCTGTGCTTCAGCATTTTCAGCAGCAAGAACCATAATTGTTGACCCGGGATCAGTTGGAGGGAGCATAACCGGAGGGGCAACACCTATATGTCTTGGCAGCGGAACCGGAGTGCTGACCCTGTCTGTCCACACCGGTTCAATACAAAAATGGCAGAAGAGAAAAGATGGCGGAGCATGGGCAGACATTGTAAACACTACAACTACATATTCAGAAACTCCGGCATCATCCGGAACCTGGGATTACAGAGTTGAATTAAAGAGCGGTTCCTGCCCGGTTCAGTATTCCGGGTTAATGACAATTGTGGTCGATCCCACTTCTGTCGGGGGCTCAGTCACGGGTGGAACGACACCGCTTTGCCTTGGCACGGGAACAGGGACGATGACCCTATCCGGGCATACAGGTTCTGTAGTGAAGTGGCAAAAAAGATTGAATGCAGGTGCATGGAGTGATATAGTAAATAATACAACTACTTACTCGGAAACACCAGCATCATCGGGCACATGGGAATACAGGGCAGAGGTGAAGAGCGGAACCTGCAGCTCGGCATTTTCAAGTGCCAGGACAATAATTGTTGATGCAGCTTCAATCGGAGGAAATGTAACAGGTGGCAGCACGCCTGTATGTTATGGAATAAACACCGGTGTGATGACTGTATCCGGGCATACGGGAACCGTCCAGAGATGGCAGAAGAGAGTTGATGGCGGAACCTGGTCAGATATCGCAAACACAGCAACAACATATTCAGAAATTCCTTCGCCTTCCGGGACCTGGGAATTCAGAGCAATTGTTAAAAATGGCTCGTGCGCCGAAATTCCATCTTCTTCAAGGACAATTATCGTGCGCCCCGAATTCCAGCTTGCTCAGCTTCATGATGACGTGAGCATCTGTAATAATACTGCAGCTAATTTCAATATTGTGCTGACAGGCGGAACTTCACCTTACACTGTTAACTATACAAAGAATGCTACTCCTCTTACTGCAGGACCAGGATATGTCAGCGGGACAAATATTTCAACCGGGATACTTACAACCGGAAGTTATGTATACACCATTACTTCAGCCATTGATGCAAACGGGTGTTCGGTTACATCTGCCGGAACACAGATCACTGTAACTGCAGGGGCATCCCTGACAGGAGCCACACTCACTGGGAGCGGTGATGCATGTTACGGATCAGCGAGCACTTTGAAATCTGTTGTTACAGGAGGAGCTCCTCCTTATTCTCTAAATATAACCGGATTTGGTGTTGTTAATCCGTATAATTCAGGAACGAATATTGGTTTAACACCGCCTTCTCTTACAGTGGGTGCACATAATTATACGCTTGCGAGCGTTACAGATGGTTGCGGTAATACAATAACCCCGGCTGCAGCATATACTATTAATATTTTCGGCATTCCGGATATTTCGGGAACTAACCCCGCAACTCAAACAATATGTAATAACTCAACAGCAACAATAAATCTGGCCTCAACTGTAAATAATACCAGATTTACATATACGGTATCAACAGTTCCCGCTGCAGGTTTTACATGGACTGCCGGAAAAAATCCGATAGCAGGCTCAATCACAGATGCTGACGGCAATGGAGTTGAAATTTTATCACGACAGTTGCAGCATGATTACACATCACCCGTAACTGTGACTTATTCTATTACTCCGGCAGGCCCCGGAGCAACTGCCTGTCCCGGAACACTTATAACAAGAGAAGTTGTCGTACAGCCTACAGCCGTGATAACTAGCCTTGCAACAAAGACGTTGTGCGACAATACGCCGCTTGGATACACGGCCACGAGCTCCACGGCAGGAGCAACCTTTGCATGGACAAGGGCAGTAGTGGCAGGGATATCGAACGGGGCAGGCTCAGGAGCAACAGCGCTTATAGACGAGTCACTTGATAACACCACCATAGCACCGGTAGTAGTGAGGTATGTCATCACACCAACAATAGGAACATGCGCAGGCACCCCGTTCAACCTTGATGTGACGGTACAGCCGACGGCAGTGATCACCAGTGCAGCGACAAAGACGATATGCGATAATGCATCAACGTCATATGTAGCCACGAGCTCCACGGCAGGAGCAACCTTTGCATGGACAAGGGCAGTTGTTGCAGGGATAGCCAATGCAGCAGGATCAGGAGCAACAGCCACGATCAGCGAGAACCTGGATAATACGACAGCATCACCTGTAACAGTAAGGTATATCATCACACCAACAATAGGAACATGTCCGGGCACACCGTTCAACCTTGATGTGACGGTACAGCCTACAGCCGTGATAACGAGCCCGGCAACAAAGACAGTGTGCGACAATACGCCGCTTGGATACACGGCCACGAGCTCGACGGCAGGAGCAACCTTTGCATGGACAAGGGCAGTAGTGGCAGGGATATCGAACGGGGCAGGCTCAGGAGCAACAGCGCTTATAGACGAGTCGCTTGATAACACCACCATAGCACCGGTAGTAGTGAGGTATGTCATCACACCGACAATAGGAACATGTGCAGGCACACCGTTCAACCTTGATGTGACAATTAGCCCTGCACCGTCAGTCAACAATCTCTCGGCTAATGTATGTGACGGATCTGCATTTAACATAAAACCAGTAAACGGAGTTGATGGTATTATTCCCCCTGCAACTACCTACGCCTGGGGAATGCCAATTGTCACCGGAGGCATGACGGGAGGTGCTTCAGGATCGGGAGCAGCATCCATAAGCGGAACACTAGTTAATCCGACAGCAACTGCACAAACAGCTACCTACACAGTTACACCATCAATCGGGAGCTGCACAGGGTTGCCATTTGTTGTGATAGTCACAGTTAGTCCTCTCCCCGCCACCACCCCTATCACCGGCGACGCCGACCTTTGCAACAACGATGTCAACAAGGTATACCAGGTGACAGGCCATGTTGGATCGAGCTATGCCTGGACTGTCCCATCAGCCATCACCGATGATGTCTTTGTAGGAAACCTGAACTTCATAATACTTAATGCAGAGATTGGTTCATCAGGATTGGGAACGATCCAGGTTACTGAGAAGATCGATGCCACAGGCTGTACAACAACCAAAACACTCGATATTGTTGTATCGCCTGCATTAGTGGGCAGACCAGTTATTGGGTCAAGCCTTCTTTGCGTGGGAGATGCAGGTGTTTCATACTCTGTGACAACGCCTGAACCAACATCGGATTATGTCTGGACACTTCCTCCCGGGGCTTCAATTACAAGCGGAGATCCTAATGCACCTTCAATAACAGTGACATTCGGCATGGCTGTTACATCAGGTGAGATTTCTGCAGTCGAGACAAGCTTTGCCGGTTGCCAGGTTGTCCAGGGACCTCTTGGGATTGATGTAAAGGCATTACCTTCCGTGTTCAATGTTTCAGCACCTTCATTCTATTGCTATGGAACTGGAGGGGTAAACGTAACTCTCGGCAATTCCCAGGCTGGTGTCAATTACCAGCTCTATAAAAATGCAGCAGCCGAAGGAGCTCCTGTTGCAGGTTCAGGAGCTTCACTGATCTGGCCGGCGATGACTGCAGGCACATATACTGTGAAGGCAACTTCCGCAGCCGCCCCGTTCTGCAATGTATGGATGAACGGAAGCCCTGTTGTTGAAGAGAATCCGGAAATGACTATAACCGGTGTTTCTGTCACGAACCCGCTTTGCAATGGCGCGAATAACGGAACGATTGTTATAAACGCCACAGGAGGATTCCCGCCTGTTGCAACACTTGCCTATTCAATCAATGGCGGAACGACATACCAGAGCTCCAAAACATTCACAAATGTCGGTCCGGGTACCTATAATATAATAGTAAAGGATGTCAGGGGCTGTACAGTGACAAATCCACCTGTAACAGTCAGCGATCCTGCAGCTCTCACAATATCTTCGCTCGTGGTCAGCTCTCCGATCAAATGTTTTGCCGATGTAAACGGAAAAGCAAAGCTAACAGCAGCAGGAGGCACAGGAGCATACAGTTATACCTGGTATTATGATGCAGGCCACACAATGCCTGTACCTGGAATGACAACCGATGAAGCATCCGGACTTTCAGCAGGACCGGTTTATGTTAAGGTCACAGATGTAAACAACTGTTCTGTTTCCGGTTCGATAACGGTCACTGAGCCTGTCGAAGTGACCGCTTCCGCA
>DATGWQ010000251.1:0-45676 GCA_035299385.1 Bacteroidales bacterium
CTACAAAGATTTTTAAAATGAAAACCGAAAAACACTCAGTAAGGGACATACCAAGGAGAAGGTTCCTTGAGCTGACCTTAAAGGGAGGGCTGTTCATAGCTGCAACCCCGGCGCTTTTAAGCCAGCTCACATCATGTGCAAGCCCCTCGGTACAGGCATCACCGGGTCTCGACATGGATAAAGTGACAATTGCAGGGATCATCGCGAAAGCTCTTGAAAAAGGGGGTGATTTTGCCGATGTATATCTTGAGAGCCGTATCTCGCGCCAGATAGTAATGGAAGAATCAAAGTTCAGGAGCGGGCTTTACGGCATAAGCCAGGGTGCGGGAGTAAGGGTGATCTCGGGAAACAAGACAGGTTATGCCTATACAGACGAGATCTCTGAGGAAAAGCTTCTCAGGGCGGCTGAAGTTGCTTCGTATGTTGCAAGGAATGGCAATCCCCTGAAATCAGTAAGTCTTTCAGAAACAGCCTATCCGTCTTTCGTTACAGTTTCGCAGCCGCTCGCCCAAATAGCAGATGAAAAGAGGATCGAGATAATCAAAAGAGCTGACCAGGCTGCAAGAGATTACGATCCCAGGATCAAGATGGCGATGATCGATTATAATGATGAAGTACGCAGCCGTGTGATTGCCACAAGCGAGGGCGTATACGTCAAAGATGAGCTGCCATTGCTCTTTTTCATAGTTCAGGCGATGAGCGACAACGGCAACGCGCGTCATATGGCACGTGAACGGCTGAGCCTGCATTCAGGTTTCGAAATGTTCGAAACGACCACTCCCGAGACTGTCTCAAAAAATGCAGCCCGTGAAGCAATTGCCATGCTGGACGCAGAAGATGCTCCTGCAGGCATTATGGATGTCGTAATGCAGAACGGATGGGGAGGTGTGCTGGTGCATGAAGCTGTGGGACATCCTCTCGAGGCCGACAATATTGCAAAGGGAATCGGCGCTTTCACGGGAAAGATGGGCCAGAAAGTTGCAAGCGAAGTGTTCACAATGGTTGATGACGGCACGCTGCCCAATTACAGGGGGACGATCAACTGCGACGATGAAGGCACTCCTGCAAAACGGAATGTCCTTATAGAAAAGGGCGTTTTAACTGGCTTCATGACAGACGTGCTAAGCGCAAAACAGCTTGGAATGGCAAGAACAGGTAATGGAAGGAGGGAGTCGTTCAGGTACATGCCCATACCCAGGATGACCAACACGTTTATCGATAAAGGTGAAAGCAACCCTGAAGATATCCTGGCCTCGACCAAAAAAGGGATCTATGTCCAGAGCCTCAGCGGGGGAAGCGTAAATCCCGTAACCGGGGTCTTCAATTTTACCTGCCGTGAATCCTACCTGATAGAAAACGGTAAAAAGACCCGGCCTGTGAGAGGCGCCACCCTTATTGGTTCGTGCATGGATGTGATCTCCAACGTCGATGCTGTCGGAAACAATCTCGATTTCGGCCCGGGCATCTGCGGGAAAGGACAGGCAGCTGAAGTTTCTGCAGGCCAGCCAACCGTGAGGATACGCGGAATAAATGTGGGAGGAAGCAGAGCATAGTTTAATTTTCAAAACGAAAAATCATGGATTTTTTACAGTTAGCAGAACAACTCGTTACGAAGTGTAAAACCCTGGGCGCACAATCTTCTGAGGTTTACCTCGAAAAGAACAGGAACCTTTCCGTTAATGTGCTCAACTCCGAAATCGAAACCATCGAAGAAGCATCCTCGCAGGGAGCGGGGTTCAGGGTTTTTGTAGACAGTAAAATGGGTTTCAGCCATTGCAACGATTTTACCGGTAAAGCGCTTGAAGATGCCATATCAAGGGCAATTGCCTTTGCAAAGCTTTCAACGCCGGATGAAAACAATATCCTTGCCTCCGACCCTGAAATCACAACTATCGAAGACTTGTACGATGGAAGTTATCCTGGCATTCAGATGGAAAAGAAGATCGACATGGCAATCAATCTTGAAAAGCTCGCCATGAAAGATCAGCGTATAACAAAGAGCTCGGGAGCGGGGTTCGGCGAAGGGGAATCGGAGATATTCATTGCAAATTCAAACGGGATCTTAAAAACCTGCAGGACATCAGCATGTTCAATGGGCGTAAGCGTTGTGGCTGAAAAAGGAGACCAGAAAAATACTGGTGGGGAATACTGCAGCAGGATCTTCTTTTCCGACCTCCTCCCGGCAGAAGAAATAGCTGAAAAAGCAGCAAGGAAAGCCTGGGAGCTTCTTGATCCTGTGATGATAAAGACACAACGGGCTGCCGTTATTTTTGACCCCTATGTTGCACGTTCACTGATCGGCGGAATAATTGCTGCAGTTAACGGTGAAAGAGTACTGCAGGGAGCCAGCTTCCTGAAAGATCACCTTGAAAAAAAGTTCGCCTCGCAGCTGCTGACCATTACCGACGACGGTACGGCAAAAAGGAGCCTTGGGAGCATTCCGTTCGATGGGGAAGGTGTACCGACCGGGAAAAACATACTGGTTGAAAATGGTATCCTGAAGAAATTTATTTACAATACGTATGCCGCCAAACGTGCGGGTGTCAGGAGCACAGGCAATGCAACCAGGGGCGGGTTCACAAGTCTTCCGGGCATAGGGACACACCGTACTTATATAAGTGCAGGAAACTCAACACCCGAGGAAATTATCAAAGCAACAAAAAAAGGATTGCTTCTTCGTGAAGTAACTGGTTACGGAATCGATCCGGTGAGCGGAAACTTCAGCGGAGGGGCCAGCGGTTTCTGGATCGAGAACGGGGCGATTGCATATCCGGTCAAAGGTGTGACTATTGCCGGTAAGGCATTAGACATACTGGCTTCAATAGATATGATGGGGAACGACCTGGATATGAACCGGTCTTTTGCTTCTCCTACCTTCAGGGTGGCAGAGATGCAGATAGGAGGCAAGTAGTTACCCCCAAACCCCCCGATGGGGGGCTTAGGTTTGCGCATAAATAGACAATTCAGAACAGTAAATGATTAAAAGTCCCCCCTGGGGGATTTAGGGGTAAAAATATCTTTCAGTGCTGAAAGCAGGTCACCGAATTCAAATGTAAAACCTGCATTTTTGATTTTTTCCGCTGAGACCCGGCTTCCGAGAAGGACTATTCCTGCCATTTCACCATATGCTGCCTTCAAGGCAACAGCAGGTACAGGAACAGGCAACAATGGTTTGCCGAGTACTTCCGAAAGTGTTTTCATGAACTCCCTGTGCGTCATATGCTGAGGCGAAACGGCATTGTAAACGCCCACCATGCTCTGATCAGTTACGGCTTTCACATAAATACGGGTAAGATCCCTGACATGTATCCAGGGCATGTACTGCCTTCCGTTCCCTACCATGCCCAGGAAGCCGAATTTAGCCGGTAAAATGATCTTCTCCAGCGCGCTGTCATTTCTTTCAAGTGCAACGGCAGTCCTGATCTTCACTGTTCTCGCTCCTGATGACGCGAACTGGTCTGCAGCGTGTTCCCACTCACTGCAGAGATTGCCAAGGAAATCATTTGCAGGCGGATCATTTTCATCAAATATCTTCTCTGATGTAACAGTTCCGTAACAGCTGATACCTGAAGCAGAAATAAAGGTACTGATTCTGAATCCGGTTTCACTTAGAACCTTATGAATTAGTTTTGCCGAATCAACACGGCTGGCCCTTATCTGCTCTTTTCTGCTGTCCGTCCACCGTTTCTCCCCGATGTTAGCTCCTGCAAGATGGATTATGGTATCAATGCCTTCAAAGGCTTTCGGATCAAGTATTCCTTTCTCCGGATCCCACCTGAAGACCCTTACTTTGCCGAACTGTTCCTTCCCTCTAGAGAGGTGCGACACACTGAACCCTTCAGACAACAGGGCTGAGGTCAGGTATCTGCCAACCAACCCGCTTCCGCCTGTAATGAGAACCGATGATTTTCCTTTCATTACCAGTTTAGTTACAGTTATTAAATTAACAATCAATAACTGTAAGTTATCAAAAAGTCTATGCAAAATCCATTAGTCATGTGTAAATGCAAACCAAAAAAATGTTGCAAATCCTCCATATTCTCACTTGCATCATCCATTGGAAAACCCAGGCTTAGTTACCTGCATCTGCAGGATAAAGGTGGGAGATTTGTATACTTCATGCTGTCAATAATGTTTCCCAACGCTACCCAGTATATATTTACATCCGAATAATCCGGTTTAGTACCGGTTGTATAAAACAAATATTTCTGATCTTCAGTTACATAAGCTCCCCAGTACTTATCCCAAAGTTGATTTTGGAATTTAAAGGCCTGGAATTCACCCATCTCCCGGTACAATCCGGATAGCTTATACTGACCGGACCACCAGGACATGTAATCATATAGCTTTCATCTTTTGCAATATAAAAATCCTGGTTTTCACCTGCACTATTAACCGGGAAACCCAGGCTGAGTGCAATGGTATCCTTCCCTTTTATCTGAATTTTGCTCCAGTCTGATAATCCAACCGTACCCGATGAGCGCGCAGACAAATAATAGTTTCCTTTATTTGTAACCTGTAGATAGTGCGCAGAATCAATTGTACTGTAACACATTTGGGGGATGTGCCATCCTGATCCGTTTCTGATCGAGAAGAAGGAGTATTGTTCTTTTTCAAAATACATTGTATCACCTGATAACGATAACGTCGGAGCAAAATAATTGTCCAATAGTATAAATGGTCCCGTCCATCTGTTATTTACATATTTATAGTATTTTATTATAGCTCCTGTTACCGGGTAATAGCTTTTAATCTCGGAATAGTATATTTCTGAACCATCCTTTGAAATGGCAATTCTTTCAGCCGGAAAAGTTCCGGGAGTAACTTCGAGCTTAAATATCATTGGCACTGAGCCGGGAGGTCTTTGACCCAGGTATAAACTATCTTTTGGAATTGATTGAGAAAGCCCGGGTTCAATGAAAACAAGGCAGATCAGGAGAATATATAAATTTTTCATAGAGATATCTTTGATTTGAATAAATCAGGTTTGTCAATTGTATGACAACCTTATTTTGAAGCATGATTATTTTGCATTCATTGAAGATTTATTCTGAAGGCTGCCATTTCGAGACTGTTACGGACTATCAGAATGTCGCCAGCCAGCACAGGGTGATTCCATGTCTTGCCTTCGATTGCCTTGAAACGGGCAAGTTCCGTTGATTTGTCCGGAGTTGCAGAAACAAGTACCAGCTCACCTTTTTCTGACAGAACCAATAATAAATCCTGGTCTGCTAACAAAATTATCTGACCTCCGTAACGTCCTCCCCTCCACTTGCGTTTACCATCAAGAAGGTTGATACATGCAAGTGCCAGGCCATCAAAGCCGTAAACATAGCCTTTATGAATAACAAGATCATTGAAGTTGGGCCTCATACCTGTCGATGTCCATCGCTCTTTAAGTACCCATTCTCCTGATTCTTTCGAAACATTTACTCGTCTGATTCCCTCCATGGCGCCACTAATCAGTATGTCCCCATCTTCAGATTGTGCAGGTTGCAGAATACGATCCTGCATTGGCCATCTGTACTCCCACAGCAGTTTGCCGTTAACAGGTTCGAGGCTTATGGCGCCCGTGTCACTCAACAGTATGAGTTGAGGAATCCCGGCAATGGTTATAAGATGAGGAGAGCTATAGCCTTTGCTGCTGTCGCGTACAGTCCAGCGAGATTTTCCTGATACCAGGTCGTAGGCAGCAAGACTACCGCTGGCTGCAATAACGACCAGGCTGTCTACTACCAGTGGTGAGCTGGTGAAACCCCATCCCGAATTCTTACCCCTGGTATCCTTTTCCGCGTTGCGCGACCATATAAGTTTACCATCCGCTGGATTGAGAGCATTCAATATTCCGGTCGCACCAAATGTGTATAAACGATCACCGCTGAGTGTTGGCGTTCCACGGGGACCGGCGCCTGCATGAGAATCCCAGAATCGGGCTTTATCTTCATGTATCCACACAGGTTTGCCCGTAATTAAGCTATAGCATGTAACGGCTTCGTATTCACCGCGCTGTTCCTGTGTGTAAAGAAGGTTGTTGTTTATCGCAATTGAAGAACAACCAGGTCCGATTTTCCTTCTCCATAGTTCAACCGGCGGAAAGTTTTTCCAGTCTGTATTTATTGTAGTCCCATGAATTATTCCGTCGCGGCCGGCTCCGCGAAAACCTGGCCATGAAGCGCCATTTCCAATTGAATCATAAAGTATCACAGGTTTTTCATTGTTTTGTTCCAGGAAACTTTTCTCCTGAGTCTTAGCCCAGCGCCATTTGTAATCAAACCGAAAATGACCCGACATACCATCGGACCTGATAAATAACCATACGCCTGAGGCGGACAGGATAATTGCTACCATTGCCGCACGCCTGAATCTGTTTGTTAAATGTCTGCTGACAAGAGCCCAGATAACAAAAGCGAGGCTCATGATCGGAATGGACACCATTATGAACATTAAGCCCATTGCGCCGGTGGATATAGACCTATCGAGAAATTGTGAAGTTGCGACCAGTGAAAGAATAATCAGTAAAATGGCACTCCATCGTTCGGTTTTAGGAGCCCTGCTAAAGAACCCCCACCAAACCATAAGCGCAATACCACCAAGGATTCCGCCAAGCACACCAATCTGTAAGGTCCTGTCATCCGGCAATATTGCCGGCATACCAAACCTGATCAGCCATTGAAGTACGACTATTACTACACCTGGTAACAACCGAATCGACTTCCCACTTACCTGATCAGAGCTTAATCTGTATTTTCCCGGTTTCATTTTTTCTTTAGCTTATTTTACAGTTAGTAAGGATGCACTCTGGCAAAATATGGCATCTCTCTGCTCGCCTGTCTCATAATCTCATCAACAAGTCTTGAAGGAGAGCCGAAAGAAGATGATTGTTTGTGATTATAATTCCAGATCATTTTCTTAGCACCCTGATCGTGAATTGATAATGACACGGTGACCTCGTTCGTTGGACCTCCAAAACCAAACAGGAGGGCAGTAGCAATTGCAGCCCCTTCCGACATTGGTTTTGAGAGAGAATAATTTGACGTCATTATACCATCAACACCAAGTTTATTGCACATGTCGACCGGTGTTAAAACCTGACCCTCATTTAATGCAGCATTTGCAAGCTTTGCATTCGTTGTTTCAACATCCTGAATTTCCGCACTGATTGTTCCCTGCATTTTTCTTCTGAGCAACCAACTGTACATTTCTTTCTGGAAATTTGCCGATTCGGTCTTTTGCTGTTCAATTAAAGCCAGGCCATCGATGTTCTTTTTAGCAGCAATAGAAACCGAGGGTGGAGCAATTGCAATTATGTTCTGAGATCTTGCAAGTGATGCAGCATCCTGTGTATAAAAGATTTTAGCGCAACCTTGTAGTAAGATTGCCAATCCAAACAAAATAACAATAGATTTTTTCATGATTTCCGTTTTTAAAAAATTGTGTTTCAGATAAAAAATTATACATGTCTTAATGAATCGACAGGATTTCTTGTAGCAGCATGCCAGCTTTTCCAGATCACTGTCAGTAAGGCAATTCCAAGTGCAATTATTCCTGCATATCCAAAAATCCACCAGCTTAGCTTTGTTTTGTAAGCGAAATTTTCAAGCCATTTATGCATAATATATAAACCGGCAGGGCAGGCGATAACAAAAGCAACAAGGACTAATCTTATAAAGTCAGAACTAAGCATAATAATTACTTTTCCGACCCCGGCGCCGTTTATTTTGCGTATACCAATTTCTTTGGTGCGCCGGGATGATATCCAGACGAGCATTGAGAATAATCCAAGACATGAAAGAAATACGGCTAATAATGCAAAAGTCCCGATGGTTTTTGCCAGGCGTTCTTCACCCCTGTATTTTTCAGCATACTTGTCTTTGATAAAAAAGTACTGAAATGGGACATCGGGCGCCAATCCTGCGCAGGTTGTTTTGATGAATTTTATTGTCTGTATACTGTTCCCGGTACTCAGGCGAACTGTTATATAGCCGGCCAGCCAGTTTGCGCCCGTGTAACGGTATACAACAGGCTCGACTGGTGTTTGCACGGACTTGAAATTAATATCTTTCAGTACTCCAATGACTTTGACATAATCCTTTTCATGTTTAAACCGGAGCTTTTTCCCCAAAGGTTCATTCCATCCAAATTTCCTGGCTGCTGTTTCGTTAATCATTACATTATCGAACCGGTCCGAAGCAATTGTATCCGAAAGCCATCTTCCATTTACCAGGCTTACCTGAAAGACATCTGCAAAGTGTTCATCAATAGAAGTCACTATCATTTCTTTGGAGTTATCCGGTGTATCTCCTTCGGGAATTACTGCGAACCTGTTCGGGAAATTTTGTCCCGGAACATTTTCGGTCAATGAGATGCCTTTAATCCCATAAGTTGCCGCTTCAGTTTCCAGATTTGCCATAAATAATTTCGCAAAAGACAAACGCTTATTGTCATCGCTGCAATAAAGGGGAATTGAGACAAGGTCATTTTTATTAAAGCCCGGGTAATATTTTTTCATGAATGAAACCTGCCTGGAAATAAATAACTGGGAGATAATAAGCACGATGGTTATCAGAAATTGCGCAACAATAAAACCTTTTCTGAATCCGGTTTTTCCCCCCATAATCCCTTTTCCCGGACTAAACATCTGAACAGGTTCATATTTGGAAAAGAGAATGGCGGGGTATAGCGCCGACAGAACTCCTGTGAGTATCCCGAAGAGGAGAACTAAGGAAATAAATTTCCAGTTTGTCAGGCTGATGATCAGATTTCGTTCCGATAACTCATTAAACCATGGTAAAAGCAGTTTAGAAAGAAATACAGCAATTATCACAGCTATTAATGATAGTACTACTGATTCGCTGATGAACAGGCAGAATATGTGGAATCTTCCTCCTCCCGAAAGCTTTCTAATTGCGGTTTCCTTCGCTCTTTTTTCTGATTGACTGGTTGAGAGATTTACATAGTTCACACAGGCAATAAACAGAACAGCCAGGGCTATTGCAGTTAAGATAAACAGGTAATTGACAGACAAAGGTTGTTTGTCATTACCGATAACACTATCTTCAAGATGGATCTTACCGAGAGGTTGAATGTCATAAGTTTCCCGACCCTTCAGGAAGTCAGGAAAATATTTATCAGGTATTGCAGACAACCCTGCCTTTATCCCGGAAACATTCTGACCGGGATAAATTTTAACAAATGTTTGTGATCCGCCACCAGCCCAAAGCCTGGAAAAATCGGAATGCATTTTTTTCAGTATGAGGTCTGAGACAAGGAGGTCGAACTTAAATACCGAATTGCCGGGTAAGTCTTTCAGTATACCATTAACCGTAAAAATGTTCTCTCCTATTGTGAGTTTCTGCCCGGATGGATCTTCATTTCCAAATAATTTTACTGCAGTGCTCCGGGTTAAAACTACTGAACCGGGATTGTCAAAAAATTTATTTACATCACCGGTAATCAGCGGAAAATTGAATATTTTCAGAAATGACGGATCCGCCGTGAGTCCGGTCAGGTTGAACCAGGTCTGATCGCCAACCACCACTGGCTCATCTTCGTTCAGGAAGTAAGTCAGTGCAGTAGTCATTTCTGCTTCCCTCAAATCTGACCTTATGGTTTCTGCCAGGGGAACTGGAGTTGTAGCACGGTAATCTGTTCCTCCGGTACCTTTGTTAATTGAAATGATCCTGTAAATCAGTTTACCATCCTTGTGAAATTTATCATAACCTCTTTCAAAATTCACAAAATAGAAAATGAGGATTGCAACCGACATTCCGATTGAGAGTCCAAGAATATTCAAAATTGAAGTATTCTTTTGCCTGGCAAAGTACCTGAACCCCGTTTTTATATTGTACAAGATCTTATCCACTTGATTATTTGTTCTTTAATGTCAATTAAATCCGTTATGATTTGAAAAGCTTCTGTCAGTGATATCTCAGCTATTAAAAAAATCAGAATCTGAATCCAAAATTCAGGGAAGGCTCAAATTTGTACTTTGGTGAGCCATTTTCTACGGCCGCAAAGGATGCAGGAAAATTAGTGTTAACAGGCCAGTATTTAAGGGCATAAGCAGGTTCCACGAACATCCGTTTGCTGAAGAATTCAAAACGGTAACCGAGGATAAACTGAAGATATAACTGGAACCCTTTCTGAAGTTTTGTGTTGTCTGAATCAAAGAATTGCAGGGCAAATAAGGTTGGCTCGACAGTTGTAAACAGGTTTTTCCATAAGAATCGCTGATATCCCAATCCAATTCCGCGGGCTCTTACTTTACCTGGATAAAGTTCCTCAGAGGTTCCATATGTACCCAAAGGTTCATAGTAAGTCCAGGTGATGGCTTCGACAATAATATTATCCTTTTGTGTGAGCCTGTAGCCATAATTCAACTGCATGAACCTGACCGAATCTCGAATATTTCCAAGTAGAAAGAACGAACTTCCCAAAGAGTGTTTTCTGAAGACCGTTGCCTCCTTTTCTGCCTGGCATAATGCCAGTGAAGAAGAAAAGATTATTACTATGGTTATTAAAACAAGTTTTTTCATTTTCACTTTTTTTTATTTCTGATCACATGTTTACCTGGTAATTTTTCCAGGCGATTAACCGATATTAGTTTTATGTTTAAGTCCCTGATGAGATTTAAGATTCCATGTAAATGAGCCTCATCCTTTATGGTTCCGGATAGGACGGTATTGTCTCCTTCATAACTGATGTTCAGGTCTTCAAAGCTGTTCTTCCATTTTTTATCAAGCCGGCCCTCAATTTTTATTTCTGTTTTGCCTTTCATAGCAGTTGCGTAAAATCAAGGGTAAAATTATGTCCCGTCCATAATAAAAAAATCACCCGCAAGGGTGATTCGAAGAGTGATTTTCAAGGAATGTTACCGTCAGGCTCAAACTGGCTATTTACTTATTCTCTTTTGATTTTATCATAATCCTTTAATGCCAGTTTAATGCTTGAAATCACTAAATCGGGGTCATCGTGTTGATTTGAGTGCCCCGATTGAGAGCTATAGAAATACTTTCCATATTTCAACGGATCAATAAGTGCCAGCCAGTGTTTCATTATTAAGATTATTGGCAATCCTCCACATTTTTTCTCTGTCATATATGGTTGGTGCTTCATCAGAAATTAAACCAGATTGAGCTCTTTAGCTTTCTTCACCGCCTTTGTTCGGCTGTCAACTCCAAACTTCAGGTAAATATTCTTCAGGTGTGTTTTAACTGTATTAATTGATACAAAAAGTTTGTCAGCAATCTCCTGATTTGACAGGTTCTCTTCTATCAGGATTAATACTTCAATTTCACGGGCACTTAAACACGGATCCGGATTTCTTTTCGATTGCTTCATCTTTGAATTGACAGCCTGCCTGAACTTTTGCATAAAACTATCAGGTATCCTTGTCTTTCCTGCAGCATGCCACCTGTAAACATTATCCAGCAGAACCCCCATTTGATCGAGGTCAAAAAGAAAATAAATTATCAGATTCTCTTCGGCAGCCAATTCAAGTGCTTCAATATATTCTGATACGGCTTTTTCGTGTTCCTTCCTCCTTAGATACATCAAGGTATAAACAAGCTTCAGGTCAATCAGTCTTTCAATTCCATTCGACTTTTTTGCAATTACATTTATCTCCGACATAAGCTCTTCTGCTCTGCTATTTTCGTTTTGAAGCAGCAGCAACCGGGCAAAATTAATGTATGAATACAGGGTTTCAAAAGTCATCTTAATTTCTTTTCCTAATCCGACTTCTTTAGCAAAATCTGCAGCTTTATCAATTTCATCTCTCTCAATAAGCAGGTAGATTTTCCATCCGATATAAGTGGATGCAAGAAACGGAGCTATTTTATACTTCCTCAGGACATCCTCCAGTTCACCTATCTTATCAAAGGCTCCCTCTTTATCTTCAACAGCATGAAGAGTATATGAACAAGCAAGTAATGCCATTATTCTATACCGGATATCCCTTGCATTTTCACATAACTTATATGCTGTTCTGGCGTTTTCAAGAGCTTCATCAAAGTTGGCCCAGATACATTGAATCACCGACATCATCGAAAAGAGACCGGTGAAAGTCCATTCAACCTTTGCAATACCTGAAAAACCGCGTCTGTTCATAAGCAAAAGTGTGTCGGAGCATAGAGCAAATGCATTCCTGTACTGTCCCAATGCACACCGGCGCGAAACCACTGTTGACGTTATTGTGGTAATCAGATATATATTATCTGTTTTCTTACTGTATTCAAGCGCGTAATTAAAAGCATCCAGACCTTTGTGCACGTCGCCCCTTACCAGTTCAGCATTACCAATGAAATACCAAGCCCATCCTGTCCACAACGGGTTGGTTTCAGAAAGGTTCTCAATAGCAATTTCACTGTATTTTATTATTGTTTCCGGGGGTGCTGTAAATAGTTTCATATAGGCCAGAGTAGTTGCAAGCTTCCCGAAAATAAACTTGTTGGCCAGGATGGCTTCCTTTGCCGGTCCTTCTCCGTTAATTACATCATCTATGGCTTTCTGTGCATAATCAAGATATTTTCCAAGCTCTGAAACCTGTCCGGCTGTAATTAAAATCCATGAATAGTACAATGCGAATTCAGGGTTACTTTTTATAACCTCGTCGGGCAGCAGTTTGCCATACCTTAGGATGGCTGAATGCTGGCCGGCTTCCCACAATTTTTCAACAATCCGGTTGAGGATCTGAATGGATTGTTCATAGTTCCTGATTTCAAGGGCGTGATCTATTGCCAATTCGTGCATGGCATTCTCTTCAAACCAGGCAGAGGCTCTATTATGAATATCCTCAATTTTCCCCTGATCAAATTGAAGGAAACGCTGTTTTAACAAGCCTGCAAATAAATGATGGTACCTGTACCATGTCCTGTTAGCATCCAGAGGAATAATGAACATATTATTCTGTTCCAGCGACTCAAGTACAAACTGGCTGTCTTCTCTGTTTAACAACGCATTACATAAAGGAGCAGACATTTGTTCCAGTATTGAGGTCCGCAGTAAAAATTCCTTGATTTCATCTGTCTGGATCTTCAGCACCTCTTCCATAAGATAATCCATGATGTACCGGTTATCTCCTTTTAATTTCTGAATAAATTCAGAGACATCCTCCTGTCCCTGCATCGATAATGCTGTCAGTTGCAATCCAGCTATCCACCCTTCGGTTCTTGATTCGAGACAATATACATCGTCAATAGATAAGCCCAGTTTGAGCTTTTTATTGAACAAAATGGATATATCATTTACCGAGAAACTAAGATCTGATGAACGCAATTCAACAAGCTGATGCTGACTTCTTAATCTAGAAAGAGATAGTGCCGGATCGGAACGGGTGAGAATCGCCAGATGGATATTAGCGGGAATATGGTCTAATAAATAGGCAATTAATTTTAATACCTCATTACTATTAATCAGTTGAAAATCGTCGAGTACCAGAAAAAAGCTTTGATCGATAGCTACTATTTCGTTGATTAACAGGCTTGCAATTGATTCGGCAGTTGGAGAATTAGGCGAATTCAAAAGCCGGAGTGCACTCTGTCCGAATTCTTTATGGATACTTTGAAACGCTGAAATTACATAACTTAAAAAAACTACAGGGTCATTATCCCCATTATCAAGCGAAAACCATGCTGCCGGAATCTTGTTTTGAATGATCCAATCGCTTAACAGCGTTGTTTTGCCATACCCCGCAGGAGCAGAAACAAGAATGAGCTTCCCTTTGATGCCGGAGTTCAGTTTTTGAAATAGTTCTGTACGGTGAACTACATTACTTCCGGCAGGTGGAAGATGGAGCTTTGTTAAAAGCATGGGTGAAATTAAGAAAATTATTGATCACAGGAAGGTTTTTCTTAATGAAATTCAGCAGCTTGAAGCCATATGAAGGATGATGAGAATTGTGATCTGCGATATCTCGAAGCAGCAAGGAATTCTATGTCCGGGGAAGAACTAAATCAGGTGTTATAAAGCTTATTTAATTTCGGATGAATCTTTATAATGTCTTGCATTAATTTTTCCAGAGGTAATCTATTTTCTTTTGGAATATTTCTGTTGTCAGCATTAATAATAACAACCATATTTAAGGCTGGGACAATATTGATAATCTGGCCACCATTCCCGGGAATAAACCAAACATCAAAGCCTAAATCTGTCTTAGCCATCTGCCATTGATAGCAACTATAAAATGGGTGATTAATTTCTATGTATGGACACAAAGTTTCTTCAATCCAGTCTTTGGATATGATAGTTTTACCGTTCCATTTCCCATTATTCAGGTGAAGCAATCCAAATTTGGATATATCCCTTGGTTTTAATAATAATCCGCCATAACTATCATAAATTCCATTTCTTGACGACCATTCAAATTCTTTGATTCCAAGGGGTTCAAATAGATATTTTTTGGCAAATTCAGCTATGTCTTGTCCGGTGGTATTCTTAATTATTTCACTTAATATAATACTATTTGCGCTGCTGTAGACATATTTAGCGCCAGGGAGCGTATCCATAGGCTGTGCCAGTGCTATGTCTAACCGTTTGTCAGATTGTTGGAGAGTATGAAGCTGGGTTTCATCATCCCATTTAAGCCCTGAAGTCATCGTTAGCAAATTTTTAATACAAATCCGGCTCTTTAAAGTATCTTTCTGCATTGCTGCATATCCCGGGAAAAAACTTAATACTTTTTGATTGACATCTTTAATCTTTCCTTGTTCAATCGCCTTACCAATCAGAAAAGAAGTGACACTTTTAGTGTTTGATGCTAAGAAATGAAGTTTGTCTCGTTTCCAGCCATTATAATACTGCTCTATAACAAGGCTATTGTTTTCAATCACTAACAGACTGTGAATGTTTCCATATTTTCCATCACAGATTTCCTGATTTATTTTATCGAATATGACTGTATTGAGTTTGTGTGCTTCAAGAGTAGAAACCTGCAAGCCATCGTTTATGTCAATTGGTTTCTGGTAGGAACAATTATCTTTTGTATTGCAACCAATGCAACTAACTGTAATTAAAATTGCCAGAAGTATTCTCATAGTTTTCGATTGTAAGTATTTAGCTTTGATAGAAGCATATTTGAGGGTAAGAAACAATAACCATGACCTGTTGAATAGTATTTAATATAACATTGGAATCAACTTCTTTGTCCTCTTCCGGTAGTCAATATACTTTTGTCCCATTTGCTCAGCCATAAACTTTTCCTCAACATTCATACGATTGAGATATCCCAATAAAACGGGAACAATCATAAGTAAAATTGAGATCCAATTTGATAAACAGACAGAAATTCCAAGAAAAATAATGAGCTGTCCAAGATATCCCGGGTGTCTTATGGTTCTATATAATCCTGTCTCAATCAGCTCATGGTTTTCTATCTTAGTTACGGTATAAGTGAATTGTTGTCTGAGTTTCATTATCGAAATCACCCTGATTATTAATCCAGTAAGTACTAAAAAAGAGCCCACAACGAAAAAGGTCGTCCAATGGTATATCCTGCCAATTTTAGTTGAGGCTATGATAAAAGAAAGCCAAAAGCCGGTTGTGATTGAAATGGTGAGTAACCAAATACTCCCCTGGTCACCTGATTTAGAGATTTTCCCTTTGGTTTTTTGTCGCCTGCTCATTATTATTTCAAATAATCCATAAAGAGCTGAAAACACAAAAATTAAAATCAACTTAATATTCATTTTTCTGGTAGTTATTAATTACTCAATCAAAGTTATCCGGATTACGCAGTATTTATTCAATATTTCCAGGTAGTTATGCTAAAGAGTGCATTTCAGAGGATAAAAGTTTATCTGAAACAGGAATTATTTTAAGACTGAACAGTATGAGAGGAATCCACTTTATACATGATCATGTAAATGTTATCACGAAAAAGCGGCAGGGGGAACGGGACATTGTTTTTCATAATTGCAGGTATTTCTCAATTTTTGCTGCCTCCGAAAGAGTAGCCGAGGGACAAGCCGAAATCCAAACCGGAAGTTGACTTGTACATCCTGGCCCAGGAGACTCCGTCTTCCGGCACAGTATTCTTCCATTTGTATTCAGCATTAACGGGCAGGCCATAACCTAACCAATAACTGATAGTGAACCCCGAATTCCACAGCCATGTTTGCCCCAAACCGGCACCTATAAAAAAAGCCTCATACAGGCATTGGGCTCCATTGTGGATCCCGTCAAGGTTCATATACCTGATATTGAGATCTGCAAAACTGTTCCTGAAAGCTGATTTGAACAGCCACAGGAACCTGGCATCCCTGACAGGCTGTAAAAAATATTTATAATGCAGTCCGAAACCATATTCTTTCTCCTCAGAGATGAATGGAAACGAACCTCCTCCCTGGACAAACAGGGCATGTCGGGGACTCATGCGCAGTTCATAAGCCATACCCCATCTCTCGAACCCCAAACCGGCTATGTTGAATTGAAAAGAATGACGATAAAACAGGCTGCTATTTATCTGGGCAGTAACAGCCGTGTATGTCATTACAATGACAACGAGACTCAAAATTTTTTTCCACTGTCTCAGGGCTGTATCGAATGTGACTTTATAATGTTTTTTCATTTCTTCATGATTACTGATTAAATTACAAAGCAAAATTCGGTTAGCCCCAAATAAAAAAAATCACCCCTGAGAGTGATTCAGAGAGTGATTTTTTACAAAAAATATTTGCCGAAACCCACAATTCGGAAAGAAAAGTTATATTATTCCAAGCTCTTTTGCTTTCGCAACAGCCCTGATCCTGGAATTAGCATTCAATTTCAGAAGAATATTCTTAACATGTGTTTTTATTGTGTTTAATGAAATAAATAATTTGTCAGCTATTTCCTGATTAGACATGTCTTCGGCAAGTAGCTTCAGCACATCAAGTTCGCGTTCGCTTATCCCAAAGCCTAAAGTATTTTTTTTATAATGCTCTTTCTTTTCCAAAGAAAGCTTAAGCCTTTCAATAAGTCTTCCGGGGATTTTAGTATTTGCAGCAGCCTGTAACTTATAGACTTCAGGCAGAAGATCACTTATTTTATCATAATATAGTAAAAAGCAAATTATTATATTCTCGATGGCTGCATACTCCAGGGATTCAATCAGGCTGGCAATAGCTTTTTCCCTGTGCCCTTTATTCTTATAGATAACGGCATAGAAAATTTTAAGTTCAATAATTCTTTCAATCCTGTTTGCGGCCAGGGCCATTGCCAATAATTTTGAAAGGAGAATCTCAGTCTCCTCAAATTTTAATTGAGCAAATAATAAATATGCATAAGTGACATATCCGTTTTCATCGTAATAAGAAATAGGTTTCTCAAACTCCATTTCATAGTCTTTGAAAAATTCATTAGCCTTATCGAGTTGATTCTGTTGAACCAGGTAGAAGCCTTTCAGACCGATGTAAACAGACAACATTGCAGGAGCGATTTTATTCTGGCTTATAATATCTTCTGCTTCCTCTATTTTTTCTAAAGCTCCAGCCATATCTCCACGGCCCCATAACACCAGAGAAAAAACCATTAACACATAGATCTTATGTGAAATGTTAGATTCATTTTTACAGAGGCTATATGCAATCTGTATATTTTCAAAGGCAGAATCGAAATCGGTCCGCATAGCTTCAATACCTGCCAGGCACGAATAAAGACCGGCATACGTGCATTCGGTTTTCATTATTTGAGAAGTCCCCCCTTTCTTCATGAAAGATATAAGATCGGAGCATTTATTATAAGCTGATGTATACAGACCCATGCGGGTTTCTATATTAGCCAGGTTCACGGCAATTGTTGAAATAAGGAATACATTTCCGGATTTCCTGGCATATTCAAGCCCTTTTTCATAAGCATCGATACTGTTGCTGAATTTTGCAGACGCTGTCTCCGCAATACCAAGTGAGTACCATCCCCAGCTAAACCATAACGGGTCATCTTCTGAAAGGTTATTCAAGGCGGTTTTGCAGTAATCAGAAACTTTTCCTGACGTCCCTTTAATTGAGTTCAGATAAGCAAAGGCCACCGATATTTTTCCTAAAAGCTTCTTGTTGTCGCGGATAACTTCTTTTGAAGAATTTGTTTCATTAATGGTCCTGTTTGCAATAATTTCGGCACTCGCCAGGAAAGGTTCTGCTTTCTGAATTTGTCCGGACAGTATTAATATCCATGAGTAATACAAGCAAATGACAGGATTCTTATGTATCAATTCATCAGGCAGCAGGCCACCATATTTCAAGATGGCAAAATGCTGACCGTTCTTCCAAAGCATCTCAACTATTTTACCCAGGAACTCAATGCTCTTTTCAAAATTCCCCGCTTTTATTGCATGATCAATCGCCAGTAACGGTAGAGAATTATCATTAAACCATTCACTCGCTTTATTATGAAGTCCGACAATTGATGACTTCTCTCTTTGTTGAAGCCTCTGTTTCAATAAATCAGCAAAGAGATGATGATATCTGTAACATTTCCTTTCCGAATCCAGGGGAATAATGAACATATTATTCCTTTCCAGTGTCTCCAGGATCAACTGGCTGTCATTTTTATTTAATAAATAGTTACATAACGGAGCTGATATTTGCTCCAGAACAGAAGTCTGCAACAAGAATTCTTTAATACTATCTGGCTGAATCTTAAGAACCTCCTCTATCAAATAATCCATTATATAGCGATTATCTCCGTTTAAGTCCTGAATAAATGCAGATATA
Source organism: Bacteroidales bacterium (assembly GCA_035299385.1). Classification (GTDB taxonomy): domain Bacteria; phylum Bacteroidota; class Bacteroidia; order Bacteroidales; family VadinHA17; genus LD21. The sequence continues at coordinate 18,687 of DATGWQ010000251.1, forward strand.
TCTTCACGGCCCTGCATTGAAAGAGCGGTTAGTTGAAGGCCCGCAATCCAGCCTTCTGTTTTGGTTTCAAGAGAATAAACATCCTCAATTGACAAACCTAATTTCAGCTTCTTGTTGAATAAAACGGAAATATCATTTGCTGAAAAACTAAGGTCTGAAGAACGTAACTCCACAAGCTGGTGCTGACTTCTTAGCCTTGAAAGAGATAAAGCCGGGTCAGAACGGGTTAGCATTACAATATGCGTATTACCAGGAATATGCTCCAATAAAAAGGTAATAATGTTTAATATCTCGTTACTCCTGATCAAATGAAAATCATCGAAGACTACAAGAAAGTTTTGATTGATATTGAGTATGTCATTAATCAGCAGGCTTAGTATTGATTCGTTGGAAGGTTTATTCGGAGAATTTATCAGTTTGATTGCATTATGTCCGAATTCTGAATGAATGTTTTGTATCCCTGAAATTATATAGCTCAAAAAATCTACCGGGTCATTATCACCGTTATCGAGCGAAAACCACGCTGTCGGAATCCTGTACCTATTGATCCAATCACTTACCAGTGTTGTTTTGCCAAATCCGGCAGGAGCAGAGATGAGAATTAGTTTTCGGCTTAGTCCGGTGTTCAATTTTTCAAAGAGTTCTGTTCGAAGAACCGTATTAATCCCCGTAGCGGGAATATGCAGTTTTGTTTGAAGCATAACGGCAATTAAACAAATGATTAAATTTATGTGAAAGTTTTGAATTTAAACCATTTATGAATTTCTTTTCGTCAGAGTTCATCTTAATTTGTGCAGTGATTTCAATTTGTTGTAACACGTGGTAAAAATCCATTAACCACGGAGTAACACGGAGTTCCACGGAAGAACAGTGTAACCCCGGGTTTTCAACTCAGTAACACAGTAGTTAAAAAGATTGTTTCACGCAAAGGAGCAAAGGCGCAAAGTAAATCCGAACAGTGTTACTACGGTTTTCAACCCAGTGTGACACCGTGGTTAAAATAGTATAAAAATTTGCCATATTCTTTCTGATTATTAAAGATATTACCATCTTTGCGCCGGTTAAAAAAGTGTAAAATCCGTAATGAAAAAAGAAATGAAAGACGCAGTAGCTATACTTTGCGCAGGCGGTCCGGCTCCCGGAATCAATACAGTTGTCAGCGCTGTTACTAAAATATTCACGCAGAACGGTTATACCGTGCTTGGAATAAACGGCGGCTACAAATCATTGTTTTCAGGTGAACCGGCCTTCGATTATCTCGATTTTGAATTCGCCGACCTCATCTACAGCCGCGGTGGATCCGCTCTTAAAATGAGCAGGTACAAACCGAAGGACGATGAATTTAAGGTCGATTTCTTCAAAAAGAACAATGTAAAGCTCCTGGTTACCATAGGAGGGGATGATACAGCTTCATCGGCAAACAGGCTCACAAAATATCTTTCAGGACAAAAACTCGATGTCAGGAATATTCATGTTCCCAAGACAATCGACAATGACCTGCCCCTTCCGGAAGGGACTCCCACATTCGGATATCACTCTGCAAAGGAGGAAGGCGTTCGTCTTGCAACAACGATTTATGAAGATGCCCGTACCAGCGGTAACTGGTTTGTTGTTTCGGCAATGGGCCGTGAAGCCGGTCATCTTGCATTCGGAATCGGAACTGCCTGCCATTACCCTATGATCATCATTCCCGAAATGTTCAACAAAACCAAGATAACCTTCGATAAGATAACCAGGCTGGTGATCTCGTCGATGGTGAAGAGAAGGCTCATGGGTCTTGATTATGGCGCTGCAATCATTTCCGAAGGTGTTTTCCATTTCATGAGCGAAAAGGAGATAATCGATACGGGCATCAACTTCACATTCGACGATCATGGCCATCCCGAGCTGGGAAATGTAAGCAAGTCACACATCTTCAACATGCTTACGCAGCAGGCTCTGAAAGGTCTGAGAATTACAGTAAAGTCACGTCCCGAGGAGATGGGTTACGAGCTCAGGTGCTGCCGTCCCGTTGCTTACGACCTCAACTATGCTACCAGGCTTGGTCTGGGGGTTTACAAGCTTTTCAAGGAAGGATCAACAGGCTGTATGGTAACTGTTGACAGGGGCGGTAACATAAGGCCTTTGTACCTCAAGGATGTTGAAGACGAGAAGGGCAAGGTAAAGCCGAGGCTTGTCAATGTCGAAACCGAAAACGTTCAGCTGATATTCAGGAACAATCTTCACTACATAACAAAAGCCGACTACAGGGGTGCAAAGAAATATGTCCCCAACCCCGAGGATTATGATTTCTTCAAGATCCTTGAATGGGATGAGGTTTTGGCGAATTGATGTAATATAATTATCCAATGACCGTAGGGGCTGAATATTTTCAGCCCCTACGTGTATTATGAAATGTATATCATGTGTGATTGTGCGGGCTGAATATTTTCAGCCCCTACGTGTATTATGAAATGTATATCATGTGTGATTGTGCGGGCTGAAAATTTTCAGCCCCTGCGTGTATTATGAAATGTATATCATGTGTGATTGCGCGGGCTGAAAATTTTCAGCCCCTACGTCGTTTTGTGAAATGATTTTTATTGATTTATATGCCATTTATTTGTAAATTTATAGGTTAATCGGGTCTCTTGTGAAAAAAATATATTGAAATGGCAAATGTAAATTCGACAAAAGGGGTTATCGCAATACTCACCGGAGGAGGCGACGTGCCGGGACTTAATCCTGCAATCCGTGCAGTGACGATAAGAGCGAACAGGGAAGGATACAAGGTAATAGGGCTCCGCCGTGGATGGGCTGGCATAACTGAAGTTATCAGGGACGCCAAGGCCGACAACAGCAATAATTACCAGGTACTGACCGACGATGTGGTAAACAAGGCAGGTCGTACAGGAGGTACATTTCTGCATACCTCAAGGACGCGCCCCAGTCATATGTCAAAATCGAGCGTGCCTGAACATCTTCAGGATACGTATAACCAGGAAACCAATGATCTTACACCCGAGATAATCAAAAACCTCGAATGGCTTGGTGTCGATTACCTGATCCCTATCGGGGGTGATGATACCTTAAGCTATGGCGTTCACCTTTACAAAAAAGGTGTAAATGTCGTGGCTATACCGAAAACCATGGACAATGACGTCCCCGGAACTGATTACTGCATTGGATTCAGCACGTGTGTTTCCAGAACGATCCAGATGACCAACAGCCTCAGGACCTCAGCAGGATCGCATGAAAGATTCCTTGTCCTGGAGGTGTTCGGGAGATATGCCGGTTTTACGGCCATGCTGCCGACAATGGCCGGCGCTGCTCACCGCTGTGTTATTCCTGAGTATGAGTTTGACATAGAGCAGCTGACAGAGCTGCTTGTGGAAGACAGGAACCATAATCCCAGCAGGTATTCAGTCGTGCTTGTTTCCGAGGGTGCAATGTTCAAGGGAGGCCAGATGATATTCTCAGACAGCGAAAAAGATGCCTATGGCCATGCCAAGCTGGGAGGTATCGGTGACCTGGTCTCTGCAAAGCTCAAGGACCTTTCAGGGAAGTTCAACAAGGGAAAGACCATCAACGTCATTAACCAGAAGCTTGGGTACATGGTACGCGGGGGCGATCCCGATGCACTCGATTCGATCGTTCCGATGGCATACGGCAACCTTGCACTCGACCTGATACTCAGGGGAGTTCATGGCCGTATAGTGGTGCTGAAGAACGGCAGGTATGACAACCTCCCGATCGATGTGGTAACTTCATCGAAAAAAGTTGTAAAGCTCGCTGATTACAACACCGAAAGGCTGAGACCATATTACCACAGCTTCGAAATGAAGCCGTTCCTTCTTATGGCTTCGGATAATTAGAAGCCGGCTCTTCCTCCCCTATGTGCCCTTTGTGCAAACCATGAGCCCTTTGTGGTAAAAAAAAGGGCAAAAACTTAACCACGAAGGACATAAAGGTCATCACGAAGGACACAAAGGGAAATCACAATCAATTTGAATTTCAGAATACCATTCATTTACTGAATGGAAGTGGTTTATTGCTAATTTTGCACCAAATCAGACAGTTTGGAAAAAGGCCTGGTATTGAAATCCACCGGGATCCATTATAAGGTTTTGGATCAGTCGGGCAACATCGTTGAATGCTCGATAAGGGGAAAGCTGCGTACAAGGGAGTATGAGATTACCAACCCGGTGGCCGTGGGTGATCATGTAATTTTTGAAAAAGACAATAATTCCGGCCACGGCCTCATTAAAGAAGTTGAGCCGAGGAGGAATTATATCCTCCGGAAATCTGCAAACCTTTCCAGGCAGGCTCAGATCATTGCTGCAAACATCGACCAGGCCTTCCTGATGATAACAATTGTTTTGCCCGAAACCCCGGTTGAATTCATCGACCGGTTTCTTGTGACTGCCGAAGCTTACAGGATACCGGCAAAGCTGATCATAAACAAAACTGATCTTTACAATGACGAGAACATCGAAAAAATGCAATATCTTGAATCGATGTACGGTAAAATCGGATATGAATGCATCAGGCTTTCACTTAAGGAGAACGTCAACACGGAAGTCATAAAAGACAGGCTCCATGGTAAAATTACGCTAATATCAGGGAATTCAGGTGTGGGCAAATCATCATTGCTGAATGCACTTAACCCGGAGCTCAGTCTCAGGACTGCCGAGATATCAGATTATCACAAGCAGGGAAAGCATATCACAACTTTCCCCGAAATGCATCCGATGCCGTTCGGGGGGTTTGTCATAGATACACCGGGAATAAGAGGGTTCGGGATTGTGGATATGGAAAGGAATGAGATCTACCATTTCTTTCCCGAGATATTCAGAATTTCCAGAAATTGCCGTTATCATAACTGCCTTCATCTCGATGAGCCAGGTTGCTCGGTAAGGGAAGCTGTCAAAAGCGGTGAAATCGATTTCCTGCGTTACAGGAGCTACCTTAACATAATGGAAGGTGACAGCAAGTACAGGTGAGGTCTCGTTATTAGTTTTTTAGCATATCTTTACAATTCCTCAGATAACTAAAATTTTGACCTGATGAAAAGACTTTTCATTATTGTCTATTCTGTGTTTGTGATAATAACGCTCGCCAATTATTTGTACTACAGGAATCTTTACAAAAAACAGATCAATTACATATTCGAGCTTCTTCATCAGCAGGTACGGATCGTGGGACTACAGGTTGATGAGACGAACAATGGATTCCTGAGTGACCTGAACCAGATAAGCTTCCCTGAAGATTCGCAGTCTGAGCTGACCACCTTTTTTACCAACCCGGAAAGCTATTCGAGGATAGTTGACAGAATGAAGCTCTTCTTTACAAAATACGAACAGTTCATCACCGGCATCAGGCTCTATGACAATTCAAGAAATGAATTTACGTTAAAATGGGATTCCGAAAGTGAGAGATGGCTGGCACAGAAGTTTGTCCTTCATGCGCAGGCTGAGATCTTCCCGATGGAAAATCTTGTGCAGGAGAGCCGAAAATACAATTATTACCAACCAGTTTTTGACAGTAATAATAATGCCATTGGAAACATAGTTGTGAGCGTTGATTTTCAGAAATATTTCAGGGAAATATTTACAACATTCAACCTTAAGGATTATCAATGGCAATGGGTTGTCAGCGATTCAGGAAGGATTATTTATGACAATTATGACAAGAAGATTGAGTACAGCCAACTGGACAGGATCAGTGCCAGGATCTCTGAGGGATCTGTAGAGAACACCGTTCATTCTGCAGTGTCGGATGGCAGGAGGATGGAGATAATTTCTTCCTATTATTCCACTCAGCTTCTGCAGCGGGAGCTTGGGCTTGTCTTCTCGGCTCCAACAGCTTTTTTTCAAAAATACATTATCAGGAATTCTATTTTTATTGTTATCGGAACATTGTCGCTGATACAGATAATCATATACATCTTCTGGAAATATATCAGATCGCAGAAAACCGATAAGAAGAAACTGAAGAATTCGGAAAAGATGCTGAACAGGATGATTGAAGAGATGCCGGCAGGTCTTGTGATTTATGACAGGAACCGGGAGATACTTAAATCGAACCGCCTTGCTGTTGAGGAATATGCTGAGGCCTTAAGCCCGGAATTAACTGACTCAATATTCCAGGCTACGGCTGACAATTTAAATGACACGGCAATCTCGTCAGAGAATGATCTCATCCATGGTAAGCTGATCACTCTGAAGAAAGACGACTCTGAACTGTTCCTGCTCAGGAAGTCAGCGCCTGTTGTTTACAAAGGCCAGGAGGCCATGATGGAGATCCTGGTGAATGTTACCGAGCTTGAGGTTGCAAGACAGCACCAGGCAAACGCAAATGCAGCCAAATCGGCATTCCTTTCAAGGTTCAGCTATGAGATCAGAACACCGCTGAACGGAATTATCAGCATGACAGATGTACTCTCGAAATATGAGCTGAGCGATGAGATCAGGGATCTTATAAAAGTAATGAGAAAATCAACCGAGGTGCTCCTGGGGCTTGCAGACAATGTCCTTGATTTTTCCAAAATTGAAGCCGGCAAGATGACCCTTGAAGAGGTCCCCTTCAATCTGCAGGATGAGATAAAATATAATATTGAATTTGCGCGGGCTTACACTTCCTCCGACAAGATCAATATCCTGTTCAAAACAGACCATGACGTTCCGGTACGCATTATTGGCGATCCTTTGAGGTTAAGACATATACTATCAAACCTTTTAATTCATTCAGTCAGGAATACGGAACAGGGGGAGGTTGTACTCAGGTGCATGGCAGGAGAAAGCAAAGACGGAATACATACAATCAGGTTTGAGATCGCAAATACAGGCAAGGCATTCACTGAAAACACACTTTCAGTATTCGATGATGCTGATGTTGCGGGTTCCAAATTAACGGAAAGGAATGATCAGGCAGATTTCGGAATCATTCTTTCAAGGCAGCTGATCGATATGATGGGTGGAAAGCTCAGTGCATCGAGTCCTTCGGGTTTGCCGGGCGGAAAAGGAACAAAAATAATGTTCACAATAAATGTCTATTCCAATGAAAGAATAAAAAAGACATTGCCTGCCGGGGGGATAACATTTTCAGGCAAGTTGAACACGCTCGTAATAACCGGGAACGTCCGTGATGAAGAATCTTTATCCGTTATTCATCAGCTTGGACTGAGGGTTACCGTTACAACATTCATGAAAACCACTATCCCCCAGATTAAAGCTAATATGAAACATCCCGAAGACAGGTACGGGCTGATCATTTTACTTGATGACGGCACTTTCAATGGATTCGAGGCAGCCACCGCACTCTGGCAGAACAAATTGTCTGCAGAGTTTGTAATTATGATGATCAGCTCCAATGACAAGAAAGGGAATTACCTTAAATGCATTTCGACCGGAGTCGATCATTACTTTGTTAAACCCGCAGCCCTAAAAGACCTGCAGGAAACTCTTAAGAACAGCTTTCCCTCACGTGAGAGGGCTCCTGAAGTCCAGGTGTCGAAAATACCGGCTGAAAATCTGAAAATCCTCGTTGTAGAGGATAACCGGCTGAACCAGAAAGTAATCGGAACAATACTTGGAAAGATGGGACTCGCCTTTGATATTGCCGAGGACGGGTATTCAGCCTACCTTCAGGCAAAATCAAGGCAATATGATTTGATACTGATGGATCTCCTGCTCCCTGAAATGGACGGATTTGAAGCTTCCCAGAGAATACTGAAGACCGACAGGAAAGTAAAAATTGTTGCCCTTACGGCGGACATCATGCCTGAAACACGTAAAAAATCCGAGCTTGCCGGTATCGTTGACTTCATTTCAAAGCCGGTAACCACAGAGGACCTCAGGAGGGTCTTTGAAAAGCATTTCGGAAAATGAACAGGGCAGGCATTTCTGAGTTCCTCGATCTTGCAAAAACTTTTCCTGTGATCGATGTAAGGTCACCGCTTGAATTCAGCAGTGGACATATTCCCGGAGCCGTTAATATTCCCTTGTTCACCGATGAAGAAAGAGCAATAGTCGGAACAAAATATGCGAAAGAAGGGCATATTGATGCCATTATTGAAGGCATAAAGCTCAGCGGACCATCAATGCACCTTAAGCTGAAGCAGGCGATCAGTATTGCCGCTAACAGGAAGCTTCTTGTGCACTGCTGGCGCGGAGGGATGAGATCCGAGGCAATGGCATGGCTGTTCTCGATGGCTGACATGGATTGCACGGTTCTCGAGGGAGGCTATAAAACATACAGGCATCATGTTCTTGAAACATTAGCCGCGGAGAGGCGCATGATTGTTCTTGGAGGCATGACCGGCAGCGGGAAAACGGACATTCTGAAATACCTTTCAGAAACAGGCCGGCAGGTTATTGACCTGGAAAGACTCGCAAATCACAAAGGTTCGGCATTCGGATCGCTTGGACAGCCTCCTCAGCCTTCAACAGAGCAATTCGAAAACGATCTATTCAACCAACTTCAGGGAACAGATAGCGGGAGTCCTGTGTGGATCGAGGATGAAAGCAGGAATATAGGAACAGTCTTCCTGAATGAAGGATTCTTCAACAATATGCAGAAATCCACAACAGTTGTGCTGCTGATGGATATTCCGGCAAGGATGCCACGCCTGCTGAAGGAATATTCGGCATATCAGCCCGATATTCTTAAAGCTTCAATAATGAAGGTCAGCAGGCGCATGGGAGGTGACAGGGCCAAAGAAGCGGCTGAGGCTGTGGATGCCGGAAATATGGCCAGGGCTATTGAAATATTGCTAAACTATTATGATAAGACTTACCGGCATTCAATTGAAAGAAAAGCAAATCCAAAAATCATTTATATTGAGACGGATTCGGATGATGTTGCCGGCAATGCAAAAATGATTTTGCATGCGGCCGGAATTTAAAATTTCCCCAAATGGATAATCCAAATCCATATCATCACAGACTTTCATTGAGGATTAAAGGATATGATTATTCAAAATCCGGAATGTATTTTGTGACGATCTGTGCTCATGACAGGCAACATTTATTTGGCGAGATAAATGATGATGGATTAATTTTAAATAAGGCTGGTGAACATGCTGCACAATGTTGGAAAGAAATTCCCGGACATTTTCCACTGGTTATCCTGCATGATTTTATAATAATGCCCAATCATATTCATGGGATAATTGAAATAATTCCGGACAAAATTGGTGTAGGGGCTGAAAATATTCAGCCCCTACGATCCCCAGGAGACAATATTCAGCCCCTACGACATAATATTAATGAATTTCAAAACGTCATTTCCGGATCAATAGGATCGATTATTCGTGGTTTCAAGATAGGGGTTACCAAGTGGTTCAGAACAAATTCGGATATTAAAAATGTCTGGCAACGGAATTATTATGAACATATAATCCGATCGAAGAAGGCGTACAGGATTATTTCAAAATATATTATCCAAAATCCCGAAAAATGGAAAACCGATAAATATTTTTCACAAAATAACATGAGAATTTAATTCAATATACAGGTGAATATTAATTCCATGTACAGGTGAATTTATATTCCATGTACACGTGAATATATATTCCATGTACACGTGAATATTAATTCCATGTACACGTGAATATATATTCCATGTACACGCAGGGGCTGAAAATTTTCAGCCCCTACAATCCAAATGAATATTGATCAATTTGACATTATCATAACCGGTTTTCGAATCCCGGTATCACATCCCGTGCATCGACCCATTTATAAACCTTGTCGGAACGCCTGAGATTTTTTACAGGAATGGAGCATAATTCACCCTTCACAGCCTTTTCCGCAACCTTGAGGTCGACCCTGATCTCATCTGCTATGTATTCGACCACGCCTGTGGTGGGACCGATTATCAGGATATCATCACCTTTGCAGAGATCTCCGTTTTCAAGTTTTATCTCAGCAACATTCACTTTGGCGAAGTAGTTCGTCACCTTGCCGATGTATATCTTCCTTTTAGTGGCATTTGAACCGTAGGTGTTATTCCACTCACCAAGCTTTTGCCCAAGGTAGTAACCATCCCAGAATCCGCGATTGAATACAGTGGAAAGCCGCTGTCTCCACCGGTCGATATCCTCCCGGGTATAATGTCCGGATTCCAGCGATTTCAGCGCCTCATCATAACATGAACAAACGGTTCTGACATACTCAGCCGAACGGGCCCTTCCTTCAATCTTAAGCACGCTGACACCTGCAGCGGCAATTTTGTCGACAAAGCCTATTGTGCACAGGTCTTTAGGAGACATGATATACTCATTATCAATCTCCAGTTCGTATCCTGATTCCTTCCCGGTTACTAAATACGACTTCCTGCAGGTCTGCCAGCACTCCCCCCTGTTTGCTGATTTGTTGTTTTCGTGAAGGCTGAGGTAGCATTTACCCGATATTGCCATACAAAGCGCGCCATGAGCGAACATTTCGATCTTTACGAGTTCACCTTTTGGACCTCGTATATCCTGTTTGATTATATTTTCATGAATGCTTTTGACCTGGCCGAGATTCAGCTCCCTGGCAAGAACAACCACATCAGCCCAGCGGGAATAGAATTTCAGGGCTTCGATATTCGTAATGTTCAGCTGGGTTGAAAGATGTATCTCAACTCCTTTTGAAAACGCATAATTGATAACCGACAAATCAGATGCAATGACGGCTGTGATGCCACATTCTGCGGCGGCGTCGATTATGTCGTGCATCTGGCTGATCTCATTGTCGTAAACGATAACATTCACCGTAAGGTAACTTTTCAGACCGTTCTCCCTGCAGATCATAACTATCTTCCTGAGATCATCAATGGAAAAGTTATTCGATGAAGCGGCCCGCATGTTCAGCTGGCCGACTCCGAAGTATACTGAATCAGCTCCCCCCTGTATGGCAGCCATGAGGGATTCCATTGAACCCGCAGGAGCCATTATTTCAAAATCCTGTCTCTTCATAAGGGGGGCAAAGATATGAAAAATGATCTTATCTTTTCTTCAGTATGATCCTGATAGTGGAGCCTTTACCGACTTCCGAGGCCCTGACGAATATTTTACCATGATGGTACTCTTCGATAATGCGTTTTGCAAGGGAAAGGCCCACTCCCCAGCCTCGCTGCTTCGTGGTGAACCCGGGATTGAATATTTTCTTGAAAAGTGATTTTGGAATACCTTTCCCGGTATCGGACAAGTCAATTATCGCATGCTTGTCCGTCTCAGAGATCATAATCGTAATTGTGCCATTACCCTCCATTGCGTCTATGGCATTTTTCGACACATTCTCTATCACCCATTCGAAGAGAGCGGCATTCACCGGGGCCGTCACACCGGCTTTTGACCTTTCGTCATGCCTGAACTTTACCCTTGAAGAAGTTCTCGATCTCAGGTAATCGATTGCGCCGGAGACAATATTATTGATGTTTTCCCTGACGAGGGCTGGCTTTGATCCGATGCGTGAGAACCTTTCAGTAACCTTTTCAAGCCTCTGGACATCGAGTGCGAGCTCCCTGGTTATTTTGATATCAGGATGCCGCTGCTGCAGTATCTCGATCCATCCTCCGAGTGAGGAAGTAGGAGTGCCGAGCTGGTGTGCGGTCTCCTTTGAAAGCGAAACCCATACCTGGTTCTGTTCGGCCTTCCTCGATGACCTGAATGCAAGGGAAGAAACAAAAATAAACATGATGATTATGCCTACCTGGACATATGGATAGTATATAAGCAATGAAAGGTTTGTGCTGTCACTGTAATAAACCAGGTTATAATGCCCCTTGTCGAGGTTTATTACAATGGGATTGTTCTTCTGTCTTATCCTGTTCAGCCTCTTCTTCATAAACACAGGATCAGCCTGCTTCGCATTTTCGAAATTCCTGAAGGAGATTATACTGTCGGATTCATCAGTAAGTATGACGGGAACAGTGTTGTTATTCTCCACTATTGAGATAAGCAGGGTATCAATCTCCTGCTCGGGTTTCGCGAGGACGAGCCTGTTGATTGCCTGTGCCCATAATTTCACATTTTTCCTTTCCTGTGCCTGCAGCTTGCTTACCAGGTAACTTGTGTAGATGAGAGAACCCATGCCGATCACCACGGCAAAAATGAGCAGGAAAAGCTTACCGATATATTTACGGCGGAGGAAACGCATTTTTTGAGGAGTTCAATTTGAAAACGTCAATATGCTGGTGTAATTGTGTTTATTTCTTTCTGAATAGGCTGCGGAAGCCACCTTCCTCTTTTTCTTCCTTCACCGGCGCAGCCGTAACGGTATCGGTTTCATCCCATGAAACATTGAAGCGCTTCTTCCCGGCAGCAGGCTGCTGTGTTGCTTTGCCGGCTTCATTCCCGTACCATCCGTATTCCTCGTTCAGAATTGTTTTCAGATTTTTCTTTTCGTTCTGCATATTCTTCTTCACGCCCGCGCTTGCAGCTTTCATATCATAGCTAACCTTTACATCGTCACCTTTGTTTACAACCTTGAGTAATATCGATGTCCGGCCCAGCCCGTCATCCTGTACGGCCCCGAATTCAGTGACGGGCTTTTTGATTGTTTTTCGTTTCTTGCTCAGCAGTTCAGAAAGGAGCATTCTTACATGATATTCGTAGTTGTTCTCAAAGCTGTGCTGACCATTCACAGTGAGGTCGGCTGCTGATGAACGCACATCCATCTGAGGAATGAAAAGGACATTGTTCCGGATGAAAAAATCGTTTTCAAGCTTGTCGAAATATATGTTTTCAAGTTCAGAAAGCTCGATAAATGACGAGAGCTGCTTCACCGGCTCAAAATCTTTCAGTGTTCCATTCAGCAGGGTGTATCTTCCCTCGGCTGTCACTTCTTTAACTTTGGGTGTGAACATCTGATCCATAGGCATGAGCAGCGAAATCGATCCCGAGAGTGATCCTGAAAGGTTATCAGCTACGATAAACTGCTGGCCGAAATTGTTGAAAGTAAGAAAAGCTTTGTTCACATTTATGTCGCTGACATTGAAGGTCCCTCTCGAAATGACAGACTTGTTGGCATTCTCGGCAATGAATCCGTCACCTGAGATCATGCCATCCAGTGTCTTCATTTTTAATGATTTAAAATTCAAAACTTTTGGCTTGTAATTAAAATTGCCGTTAAAATCAGCAGCAGAAAAAGATTTGTACCTGACACTATCGGCTTTAAGCCTGATGTTAAGGATCATGTCCCGCGGAAAGGTGATTCCGGATTGGGATTCGGCTTCATTCCCTTTAGCTTCCATGTTCCCGACAAAATATTTGTCAATAGAAACATCAGCATCAGCCATAAGCGTGACCTTCCTGCCTGCCAGCCATTCAGCTATCCTGAGAAATTTGCCCGTCACTGCGATTTTGTGTCCCTCGTAATTGAATGCAAGATTTTCTGCCGCATAATCGTCGCTTATGGCAAGTAATCCGTTTGCATGCCTGAATACTGTCTTTTGATCCTCTCCTCCGAGTGAAAAGTCACTGAATACAAGATTTCCCCTGGGAATATGGTCTATGAAATTATTTTTTGTGAACTGGTCGGAGAGAGGGTGGTCTGTCCTGAAATTCAGATCGACATCTGCATATCCTCCTGAAACCGGGAACCCCCTGAGATTAAAAAAATCAATCACTCTTTCGGGATACACCTTTCCTGCAAGGGTGATTTCTGTAAGGGGCCTGGCAAAATTCCTGATCAGAAGTGAACCTGATAAATCTGAAGGGCCGAGCGAGAATTTCAGATTGGTGACAGAGACAGAGCTTGTCTCAGCCCTGGCCTGGCTCCCGTTTGTAAAATGTCCTTTAAATGCAATATGTTGTATTGATTCACCAGAAGGTCTGTACACAATACTCCCGTTATCCACGCTGCAATTCAATTCAATAATCGGGTTTTTTGTCCGTGAAACCATGCCTTTAATGCTGCACTCCGCGCTTATTTTTCCTTCAGGATCATACTTTTTCACGACAGCAGAATATTTCTCAGGCAGGTAATGACGCAAATCGGAAAGATCAATATTCTTTCCCGAGATGATCAGGTTGCAAACATTTTCCCCTGAAATGGTACCATCGACAACAAACTCATATTTGTCTATGCTCAGGGTACTTTTAGCGAATGTGACATCGCCATTGCTGCTGTTAAGCTTCAGGTCGAGGCCGGCAATCAGGTGTGAATTAATTGTTATATTAAAAACATTGAAGCTGTCGATCAGTATGTCCGATTTTGCTGTAAAGTCGATAATATTACCGGAAATAAGGCTTTTCAGATTTCCGGAAGTTATGGTTCCCCAGATATTGACGTTGTTTGCCGCATTCAGGTATGCCGCCCTGACATCTGAAAGATTAACCTTCTGGAGATCGATTGTTACAGGGTTGTCAGTACCACTGCCTGAAGAGATAGTATAATTCACCTTTCCTGACCTGTCGGACAACAGGGTACATTCGCCTGATCTGATATTTATTGTCTCAATGTTGTATTTGTCCCTCAGAATATCTGCTGGACGGAATACAAGAGATACAGAACTGGCAAAAAGGAGGGTATCGATGTTTGCGCCTTTGAAATCCGAGGGGTTGCTGCCCGGAGATGAATGGATGAGGACATCCTTCAGGATTACCGAAGCTTTCGGAAAGCTTCTGAAAAACGACAGCCTTGCAGAACCGGCTTCGATCTTTGTGAGAATGTTCCTGTTAAGAGCACCGATAATTATCCCTGTTACTTTGTCCTGCATCAATAATGCGGCGGAGAAAAGTATTATGACAACAGAAAACACGAATATCAGGGCAATGCGTATTATTTTAGGAAAGTATCTCATTATTGCGCAAATTGTACATGTCTTTCCCCCTGTCTACCCCTTACCCCCAAGGGTGCCCGCAAATAAAGAGTCCCCGGGTGGGATTCAGAGGTGAGTAATTCAAGGCACAAGGGAACTATTGCAAATTTATATGATTTCTGATTTCAAAAGGAAAGAAAGATCGTCATCTGAAGAAAGTTCTGCAGCTTGCATTCCTGACTTGAAAATACGGATCGTGCGGGGTCCGCTCAGAGTAAGGCGGTTATTTTCAAGACGCAGCATTGTGCCTTCCCTGAGGCCGGCCACGTAAATATCCGGATTCACGGTTATGAATTCTTCGATTCTCTGCTCCCTTGTTTCACCTGCGTGGCCTGCAGGATTTGCATCAAGATAATGCGGATTGATCTGGAAGGGAATGAGGTTGAATGATGCAAATGAGTCAGGTTCGGTCACAGGCATGTCGTTTGTGGTACGGATAGTCGGGCAGGCAACATTAGACCCTGCACTCCATCCGAGGTAAGGAGTTCCGGACAGGACTTTTCTCCTCACCGGTTCAATAAGCCCTTTATCCCTTATCATTTTCAAAAGCTGCCAGGTGTTTCCTCCGCCGACAACAATGGCCTCTGCATTATTTACTGCACCGGCAGGATCATCAAAATGATGGATCGAGACAATATCATGCCCGACCTCCCTGAAACGTGCTGATACCCTTTTCTCATAATCATCGAATGAAAAAGTCACAGCTGCATAAGGGAGGAACAATGCTTTCACTGGTTTTTCACCCAGGAATTCCCTGATGTTATATTTTGGGTAATCGAGATAAGGTTCACCCGGATTCGTAGAATTACTGATCAGCAATAATCTCATAACCTGCTTTTATGTACAAATATACTTAAAAGCAGTCTATGATCTGATCAGGCCGGTTTCTCCTTTGTGTTCTTTGCGAAAACCTTTGTGTCCTTCGCGGTAAAAAATGCATTTAACCACAAAGGACACGAAGTACGCTCAAAGGTACAGTAACAGGGAGAAGCTTTTCTGCTTAATTATTGAATGTAAAGGCGATTCCGACTTCAAACGGATAAAGGTTATAACCGTCGGGACCGTCTCCCGAGCGGAAGAGCGGTGTGAGGTAATATGTACCATAAAGGTTGAAATTGGAATACCCTGCCCTCACTGTCGCACCATATCTTAACATGTTGAGGTTAAAGTCACTGTTTGACTTCACCTTATGTTTATCCTCGAACAGCATTTTTGAATGGGAAGCGAGCTTGACGGCACCAATCGGACCGGCAGCAAGACTTAGATGATTCCGGCTGACAGGTATCTGAAATTCAAACAGGAAAGGAATATGCATGTAAAGCGTGGTGAGCTTTGATTTCTCGAGGCCTTCTCCCGGGTCGAGCATCACAATCATCCCGTTATCACCTTTCACAATATTGTTGTTTCCGTCAAACCGGTAATTGTTCCAGGTAAAACCAACGCCCGTAACAAATCCCACATGGCGTGTAATGCCAAGATTGAGCTGGGCAAAATTGACATTGAAGTTGACGGATTTGCCTGAATGAAGCGTCATGTAATCAATGGGATCAGGAATCACCTGGCTGCTCCTGGATGTTGTATAATTATTAAGACCCAGTTCCACCCCGGACCAGTTGCCCCTGAACCCTGACCTGTGCGGCCGTTCATCATTATTATAGTCATAATTGCGATCGCGGTCTGCTTCATTGTGATCCTGTTCTGCATCGTTGTACTTTTCGACTTTGATACGGGTTCCATCACCTTCGAGCGATTCCAGGATTTTCAGGCCCCTGTTCCCAACCCTGATGTTGACCATTGAGTCGTTTTCCGTAATGCGCAAAAAATTTCTACCGACGACAACTTCACTATTGTCATGCGAACTGTCTGACCTTCTTTCTTTCCTGCTCTCTTCAGTTGCATTTATTTCCTGGCTGAATGCCTGTGCCAGTATGGTGCTGAGGAGAATGAATATTCCAAGTTTTTTCATGATAGAGGATTTATAGATTGTTCTTTCGGCTGAGACGGAAACGGATGAAGAAAAGTTACTCACCGGGTGCATTATTTTTAACCGGTGCATTGAATTTCAGCAAACGCGAATTGAAATTGACCGAGCTTGTCTTGCCGTTATCATCGGTATTCCTGGTAAGCGCCATATCCCAGCCGAGGAGCTTATTTATACCGGTGATCCCGGCTTCAGCGATCTCGTAGGCTTTAAGGGGCCTGTCCGATGCAGTTGGTTCATCCAGGACTTTCTCCCTGAATGTCCTTGCGAGAAATTTACCGATCCTGCTTCTCTCCTCATCATTTTCTTCAGCCAGGGGCAGAACATAGGAGGGACCTTCAGCGAGAGCGCTTTTCAAGTATTCGAAACGGAGCACAGGTTCTATTTTAACAGGCGAGATATCCATGTCTTCTGCGGATGATGTGAACTTTTCCTGGCTGGGTGAATTTGACTGAACATCCATTATCGATTCACCGGTGTTCTTTTTGTCCCCTGCCGGATTGCTTTTTGCCGGAGCAGGTGAATCACCACGGGTTTTTACCGGAGCTGATCTGTTTATCTCGAAATATTGTGCCGCCGCCTGGTTCGTTATCTCCACAGGAACAATTCCTTTTCTCAGCACGCCGGTCATGAGCAGAAGGGCAAGCACGGCTGCTGCGCCGAAGGCAGGCAGAGCAAACCTTACCAAAGCGAGACTGAATGTTTGCCTGTAAAGATTTTTCCTGAGCGGATACTTTTCTGTGGGAGGTATAATCTTTGTAAGAGCGAACAGGCCAGCGGTTCTTTTCTTTTCGGGATTTGCCGCAATGATATCTGAAAATTCGGATAGCTGGTCAGGATCCAGGTCTCCTTCAAGGTTTGCCACACAAAGCAGATCAAACTGCCCTGAAGGGATTTCTGATGGATCCCTTTTCAGCAAACCTTTCCAATGGAAAGGTTCTGAAGGAGGATCGATGGCTAATTCGGAAAGATCATTGAATTCTTTTTTCAGGTCAGGGTTTTCAATCAGGAATATACTCAATTTATCGAGCTGCTCTCCGGAGAGTTTATTCTCCATCCAGTCGATGAACCATATCTCATAATTTTCCCTGCTAATCTTCATGACTCAAGTATGGTTTCAATTTTCCCGATATAATTCTTCAGTGCAATTCTGCCCCTGTAAATGGTTATTTTCACCTGGGCTTCGTTCAGTCCTGTTATTTCTCCTATTTCCTTATAGCTGTACCCTTCATAGTCTCTCAGGAGTATGCAGTCCCTCTGGATTTCAGGAAGGCGGGCAACAGCTTTATGAAGGATTTCATTCAGGTCACTGTACCCTGACCGGCTTACAAGTTCACTATTATCTATAAGCTCGAGCTCTGCCATCCTTTTTTCCTTCCTCACTATATCGATCATGGTGTGATATGCAGTTGAGAAAAGCCAGGATTTAACCACGGTATAATCGATTTCGGTAACGTGCATCCATAGTTTCTCGAAGCTGTCCTGCACGATATCATTGGCCCTGTGTTCATCACGCAGGCTACCGCGGATGAACCGGTAAACGGCATCGGCATATTCCTCAACAGACCTGTTGTATTCTCTTACTGTCATTTGACCATTATCGATGCAAAGACGATCAAAATGGAAAAAAGTTACACTTCGGACAATAAAAAATGCATTTCGATTGTTTACCCTTAATTACAAATGTTTATTAATTACAAAGATTATAAATGATTACATTAACAATAGTTCTCCTTTTTTATAAGAAAATTGCCGCATTCATTGTATCAATATTCAGATAATTATAAAAACACGTAGAGACGTGCAATTTGCACGTCTCTACGAGGAAATTTCAAACAAATTATTTTATTTAGGCTGGTAAACCCTGATCCAGTCTATTTCCATAGATGTCATTCCGCTTATCGGTTTGTCGAGCAATCCGGCAAGAACTACATACATTGGTTCCTGTGGCACTTTCGCTGTTTGTGTGAGGACTTCGGTATTGTTGATTTTCCATACCAGCTTGTCGGGTGTCCATTCAAGAGTATAAATGTAAAAATCTCCTGAATATTTTGAACCAAGGGATGTTTTAGGATTAACTCCGTTTCCGGAGAAATAATCGAACCACACTTTTCCCTTTGATGTGCGGCAGATATCAACATGCGGGGTTATCTTGTCAGTCAGCATCCAGAAAGCGTTTTTGGTATTCGGATCGCCGAGACGGATCTTTGCAGTGAAAATTCCATATTTCTGCCTGAAGCTTCCTGCAGAATTAATTATACCTGATGTATAGCTGAAATCCTTTTTAACAAAACCTTTTGTTGCTGTCCATGCGGTACCGGCGATTTTCTGCGGCTTGATATGGATCTTCAGGATGCTGTTTCTCAGCTCAAAGTTTTCTTTTTCCGTGAAAGCCTGGAGGTCGTCTTCCACTGAATACCTGCCTTTCAGAAGTTTATCGCCCCAGTAATAATTAGTGAGCCATTTGCCTGTATCGAGTTTTTCACCATCGAATTCATCCGAGAAAGTGAGATCCCTGTTTTTGAGGACATCGAACTTATTTGAATCCTTTACCTTGAAATACCAGATAATGTCAGGGTCGTTTTTCAGTTTGTTATATTCCTGGAGCTGTTTGAACATTTCGTTCTTTTCGAATCTCTTTTTGTCGAGCAGGTATTCTTTCTGCTTTTTGAATTCGGAGGTAGCAACATAATCTTTAAGCTCGTTGTACCTTGAGAGCCTGGTCGATCCGTCGATATTGCGGAAGTTGGCAAGCTCCTTTGACTTTCCGAACTTATAAAAGTCTTTTATTTCGGTGCTGTCCTTAAGGCGTTTGTATTCATCCAGTTTTTTGGAATCATCTGTTTCCCTGAAGTTCTTTGCTTTTGCCTTTTCCCTGAATTCGAGGGAATTGACCTCATTTGCCAATGCTTCGTAGCTTTTGATCCTGTCGGAACCTTCAAGGGCTTTGTACTTCTTCAGTGAATCGCCGGCGGATGTTCTGAAATAGAGGACGATATCCTTTGATTTCTGCATTGAAAGGAATTCCTTTTCCCTGGAATATTCTTCAGAGCTTTTATACTGAAGCGATTCGATTTCTTTCTTTTTCCTGACAAAGTCTGATGCGGTGACCAGTTTGTCAAGTTTCTCGTACTCAGCCAGCTTGTCAGATCCTGAAAAGCTTTTCAGTTTTGCAAATTCATCGTTAAGCGCCTTTTCTTCCTGCTCTATTTTAGCAGTAGATGGGATCATGCCCAATAATAATCTGAGGCTTGCCATTATGAAATTAGTTTTGGGTACAACCGATAAAGATAGAAATTTTCTAAAATAAACGTTCTGTAAGATGTGATTATTTGAAAATTGGAGTATTTAAGCCTGGATGGCGGGCGAGGATTTAGATTCAGGGAGGTTGGATTATTGAATATCTGGTGTTTTCCGGAGCTCTTGGGAGGGGGTCATATGGAATCCGCCGAAGAAACTTGGAAATGCGGAAAAGTGTTTTTAATTTTGACTGACTGACCGGTCAGTCAGTAGTGATAACAGGACTGTAAACATCTAATAAACAGGTACGTGAAATTCAAATTCTAAAAATGACTGACCGGTCAGTCAGCGAAAAATATAGTTATGGTAACACCTATCCTGCTTATAACACAAAAATGAATTTGTATGTTGCCCCGGCATAATATTAACTTTCAAACCCTGAAAAACGACAGGCGCTCCCAGATAATGGACGTGGCCCTGGAACATTTTGCCAGCAACGGTTACCATAATACCACCGTAAACCATATTGCCCGTCACGCCAGGATCTCCAAAGGACTCATGTACCTGTATTTCGATAGCAAGGAAGAACTTCTGTCCAAAATTGTGGAAAGATCTTTGAATCAGATAGCTGAATATCTTGATCCTGATAAAGACGGATTTTTGACAGAACAGGAATTCGAACTTTTTATACGGAAGTTCTTCAATGTACTCAGGGAAAAAAGAACCTTCTGGCAGCTTTTTTTCCAGATGGTCATGCAGAAGGAGGTACGGGAACACCTCTTCAGCTACTTCATCTTTCCCGTAATACATGAAGAAACCAGATATCCCGAAAATAAAATATCTTTCCCGCCGGATATAAGTAAAATGTTACTTGAATACTTCAAAAGGAAGAAGGATAAAAAACCTGAAGGCTATGACCACATTCTTGATATGAAGTTGTTTATTTATACCTTGGAGGGATTTGCAATGATTTCAGCATTTCTCGAAAAACCGGATGACGAATATTATGAAAAGGCAATCGACAAAATTATTGAGCAATACAAATAGGGCGCTTCTTCAACTTCTCTCTGCTGCCCTTATCCTTGCAGCAGGAATGAATGCTTACGGTCAGGATCTTTCCGGAGCCGAAATCGTAAAAAAAGCGGATGAAAAGTTCAACGGGGAAAAGTCCAGCATCGTAACGATGTCAATGACAATAATCAGGCCTTCATGGCAAAGAACTGTCGATTTCAAAAACTGGAGCCTCGGAAGGGATTACGCTCTTACCCTGGTAACTGCCCCGGCCAGGGACGCGGGACAGTCATTTCTCAAAAGAGGCAGTGAGATGTGGAGCTGGAACCCCGCAATAAGCAGGCTTATCAAGCTTCCACCGTCAATGATGTCCCAGGGATGGATGGGCTCAGATTATACAAACGATGATATTCTTCGGGAATCTTCCGTCGTGAATGATTACAATCACGAAATTGCCGGCGAGGAGAAAATAGACGGCAGGGATTGCTATAAAATCAAAATGACAGCCAAGGAAGATGCTCCTGTCGTCTGGAGCCACCAGGTAAGATGGATCGACAAAATGGAATTCCTGGTACTGAAAGCTGAACTTTATGATGAAGATGGTGTGCTTGTAAGAACCGAGACCGGCTCTGATATCCGGAACATGGATGGAAGAAATATCCAGACGAGAATGGAGCTTGTCCCGGCTGATGAACCCGGAAATAAAACCATCGTTGTTATCAAGGATATCAAATTCAATGTTCCTGTTAAGGAAAGCTTCTTTTCACAGCAGAACATGAAGAATGTAAGGTGATGAAAAACTTCCTGATCTCATGGCGTAATCTCTGGAGGAATAAAAGACGGACTCTCATAACCATTGCTTCGGTGTTCTTTGCCGTCTTTTTTGCCCTGGTGATGCGCTCGCTGCAACTGGGCACTTATAATCACATGTACAGGAATGTTATTGAATCTTATACGGGATATCTCCAGGTACAGCACCAGGATTTCTGGGACACCAAGACAATAGATAACGTTTTTCCGCCCGACAGTGAGCTTGAACGGACAATACTCTCGGACCCCAACGCTGTTATGACAGTTCCGAGGCTTGAATCTTTTGCACTTGTCTCCTCCGGTGCTCTCACAAAAGGTGTCATGGTTATGGGCATTGACCCGGATAATGAAAACAGACTCTCCGATGTGAGATCCAGGCTTGTCAGGTACCGCATTACACAGCAGAATCTTGATGAGCTTAAGAAGAGGCTTCCGGACAGGTATTCTTCAAGGATTGATCTGCTCTCTGGTAAATCATACTCAAACTCATCCTCTGTTTTGCTCGATCTCAGTGTTGCTAAAGAGGATACGTCCGTCGTGATGGACATCTTCAGAAAATACGCATCATTCAGCAACGGTTACATCAGCAAAAATGAACCGGGAGCCCTGATCGGCGACAAACTTTCAGCTTTTCTGGATGCTTCAGTCGGTGATACCGTTGTGCTCATTGGCCAGGGATACCAGGGGGCGACAGCTGCCGGCAAATACCCGATCAGGGGTATTATTAAAGTTCCGGCACCCGACCTCGACAGCAGGATTGTTTACCTTCCTGTCAATACAGCGCAGGAATTATATAATGCTCCAGGAATGGTTACATCACTTGTCATTATTGTTAAGGATAAATCTGACAGGTCGATCAACAGGATGATCAGCTCCCTGGGACAAAAGATAAAACCGCCCCTGAGAATCATTGGCTGGCGTGAAATGAATGAGCTGATGATCAACCAGATGGATGCAGACAGCAAGAGCGGGATGATCATGGTAGCCATTCTTTACCTTGTTATAGCATTCGGGATATTCGGAACTGTATTGATGATGACGGCCGAAAGAAGAAGAGAGTTCGGTGTACTGGTCGCTATCGGCATGCAAAAAACCAGGCTTTCTGCAATTGTCGCAATCGAAATGCTGTATATCGGGATAATGGGGGTGTTGAGCGGAGCTCTGGCCGCCCTGCCCGTGATATATTACGGACACTACAATCCCATCAGGTTTTCAGGCGAGATGGGCAGAATGTATGAAAATTACGGCATGGAGCCGGTAATGCCGATGATGCTGCCTGACTGGTATTTCCTCTGGCAGAGTGTTGTTATCGGTATCATTGTTCTGATAGCCATCGCATATCCGGTAAGGAAAATTATGAAGATGAAAGTTGTGAAATCTCTGAAAGCATGAAATCATGATCTGGAAAACAGCCTGGAAGAATGTCTGGAGGAACAGGAGCCGCAGCCTGGTTGTGATCGCTTCTGTCACATCGGGAGTCTTCGCCGCAGTCTTCACAATTGCATTCATGAACGGCATGATAGCACAGAGATTCGACGCGGCAATCGACGAGGAGATCTCTCATATCCAGATAACAGGGAAAGGATTCAGGCTGAATAACGATCCGACTATTATAATTGCTGATCCGGATGAAAAGATAAGATTACTGAATGAGATTGCCGGTGTTGAAGGGATTGTCAAAAGATCGGTTACAGGTGGCATGGCCACGACGGCAGCCAAAAGCTCCGGAGTCGAGATTATCGGTATTAACCCGTCGGAAGAGAAGTCAATTTTCACACTCGATAAAACAATAATAAACGGAACGGGTAGCTTCTTTGAGGACCCCGGAAGTGACCAGGTGCTTATAGGTCAGGATCTTGCAAAAGAGCTCAACATAATACGATTCTCAATAGACAGCTCGGTGATATCCCGGCTTCATCAATATAACATTCCTGAAAAAACCCTTGAGGAACTTACCGCTTTATCCGGGATCCGTTTTCAAAATGAAAAAAAATTCAACAAGGCTGTAAAAGGTATCCTTTCAGAAAGGGAGAATAGGAAATTCTTTCACATCATTAAGAAAGAAGCCTGGAATTACAGGAAAGGATCAAGGCTGAACATGACCTTCCTCGACAGGGAAAACAACCAGGTGAGCGCGAGATTCCGGATTGCCGGGATCTACGACACCAGGAACACCGTTTTCGAAATCAGCAGTGTTTTTGTCAGGGACAGTGACCTGAAGAGATATACCGGTTATCCGGAAGATGCATACAACAAGTTAATTGTCAGGATAAATGATATTGAGCAGACTGAAGCTATCACGGATGATATCCGGAGAGAGCTCCCCGATGCCGAGGTCATGAACTGGAAGGAGCTGCAGCCCGATCTTGCCATGATGACCGATTATGTTCACCAGATCTACGGCATTCTGATGGTGATCATCATGGCGGCGCTGGCTTTCGGAATCGTGAATACCATGCTTATGGTTGTGCTTGAAAGGACGAAAGAGCTTGGCATGCTCACGGCAATTGGCATGAACAGGAGAAAGGTATTCTCGATGATCATGCTCGAATCTGTGTTTCTTTCGATCACCGGAGGAATTGCAGGAATGTTTGCCGCATGGCTGGCAATCGTCCTGACAGCCCGCAATGGCATTAACTTTCTTCAGTATGCTGAAGGAATGGAAGCATTTGGCTACTCTGCGCACGTTTTTCCCCAGATCAACGCCACTTTCTTCATAATGATGACGGTTCTGGTGATACTCACCGGAATACTGTCATCGGTGTATCCTGCAATGAAGGCTCTCAAGCTTAATCCGGTGGAAGCCATAAGAACTGAATAAACTTAAAAACCCATGCAGATGAAAATCATCGAGGTCATTAATGTAAGCAAAGTATATAGCGAAACTGAAGTTGAAGTGCATGCCGTCAATAATGTCACCCTGGGTTTCAGTGAAGCTGAATTTGCTGCCATTGTCGGTCCTTCCGGCTCGGGAAAAACAACCCTTTTGAATCTGATCGGAGGACTTGACACACCGACATCAGGTGAGATTATCGTAGATGGCACTAACCTGGCAAAGCTCAGCTCTTCAGGCCTGATTGATTTCCGCATGAGGAATATCGGTTTTGTATTCCAGGCTTACAACCTGGTGCCTGTCCTCACGGCAAAGGAAAATGTGGAGTTTATTATGGCGCTTCAGAAATGGTCAAAGAAGGACAGGGATGAAAGGACTTATGAGCTCCTGAAAGCAGTAGGGCTTGCCGAACGTGCAAACAGCAGGCCAGGCAAACTATCCGGCGGACAGCAGCAGAGGATAGCAGTTGCGAGGGCACTTGCATCCAGGCCAAAGTTCGTCCTGGCTGACGAGCCCACTGCAAACCTCGATTCGAAATCGGCTTCCACTCTCCTGGAGATAATGGAAAAGCTGAATCATGAGGAAAAGATAACATTCATATTCTCAACACATGATCCCAGGGTGGTTAAAATGGCTCATCGCGTAATTACCCTGGAGGACGGAATGGTTGTCTCCGATGAGAAAAAGGAATAACCAGCTGTGAAAATAATAACAGTAACTTTCGCAATTGCCTTTATGTTCCTGGCATCTGCTAACGCCCAGGAAGAAGAGAAGACAATAACATTAAATGGTTATGTCAGCACACTCCGGAGCTCAATGTTTGAAAAACTTTCCGGGGACTTTATAAATGATAACCTCATTCATAACAGGCTTAATTTTAAAGGATACCTGAACAGCAATCTCACTTTTGCCGCGGAAATAAGGAACAGGCTGTTCATCGGTGACATGATCAGGTTCAATCCGGCTTATCCGTCATTCATCGGGGATGACCAGGGTCTTGTGGATATGTCATGGAATATGTTCAGCGAGAAGTCATTTTTTATGAATACGACCGTTGACAGGCTCTGGTTCGATATGAATTACGGGAAGTTCCAGGCCCGCATTGGAAGGCAGAGGATCAACTGGGGCCAGACACTCATATGGAATCCCAATGATATTTTCAATGCGTACTCCTATTTTGATTTTGACTATGTCGAACGGCCCGGCAGCGATGCTGTAAGACTGCAGTACTATCCAGGTTCTTCCTCTGCAATAGAGCTTGCCGTGAAGGCAAACAATGATAACGAGATCACAGCTGCTGCACTTTACAGGTTTAATAAATGGAGCTATGATATCCAGTTCCTTGCTGGTGTTATGGACAACGACCAGCTTGTTGGGGGTTTGGGGTGGTCTGGAGCAATCGGTTCTGTTTCATTCAGGGGGGAAGGGACATGGTTCCAACCTTCGAAAAATATGAACGATACTACAGGCACCGGGATACTGACTGCAGGAATCGATAAGGTATTCGGTGACAATTCCATGATCCAGGCCCAGGTTATGGTTTGTAACAGGCCATTAAATTTTTCGAATTTTACTTCACTTTATTCGAAAAGCATGACTGTAAAAGATCTTGCTTTTTCAAAGTTCTCTGCGTTTGCTTCATACTCGTATCCTGTTACACCATTGTTTACACTGTCACTCTCCTCCATGTGGTTTCCTGATCTGAAAGGTTATTTTACAGGGTTTTCAGCAGATTATTCAGCAGCCGAGAACGTCGATTGTTCTTTACTTTGGCAGCATTTCGACGGCAATTTCGGCAACAACAGGACAAAACTGAACCTGGCTTTTCTCAGAATAAAATTCAGTTTCTAGATTATTTGCATATTTTTGTCCTTCTACTGTAATCGAAATGGCTTTAGTTCATGAATTAGAAAGAACAGGCAACTGGCTGTTCAAAAGAAGAAGCTGGCTCCCTGTGTTCCTTATCGTTGCAGGATTAATAACCCTCTGGCTCGTGAACCGGCAGGCATTATTGTTCGATATGCGTGATGAGTTGATTTTCCTGGGGGTAAGCCTTTTCGGTGAATTGATCAGGGTGCTTACGATCGGTTTCACGCCGAAGAACACTTCGGGACGGAACACCGGGCAGGGGCAGGTTGCCGACCAGCTGAATGTCACGGGGATGTACTCCCTTGTCAGGCACCCGCTTTATGTGGGTAACTTTTTCATGTGGCTGGGACCGGTACTGTTCCTTCATTCTGTCTCCTTTACAATAATCTTCTGCCTTGTTTACTGGCTGTATTATGAAAGAATAATGTTTGCGGAAGAACAGTTCCTGAGGAAAAAATT